>CANBNK010000007.1 GCA_947371015.1 Acetobacteraceae bacterium
GCGGCGGCCACATGCTGCCAGGGGCCGGCGGATTCACCGAACCAGCTGTCGTTGGTGATGTTGACCAGCCATTGCGGTCGGGGGGTCGGCGCCACCGCCCCGGGGAAGATCACCTCGTAGCAGATCAGCGCGCCGAGATCGGGCAGGCCGGGCACCCGCATCAGGGTGGGGCCGGGGCCAGCGCCAAAATCCGCCCCGCCCGAGCCGCCGGCGGCCAGGCGCACCGGCAACAGGCCAGACAGCGGGCTGTATTCGCCGAAGGGCACCAGATGGGACTTGTCGTATATACTAAGCACTTCGCCGCGCGGGTTCAGCACGACCAGGCTGTTCCACACCTGGGCAAGCCGGCCATCTGCCTGCCATTCCGCCCGGACCGTGCCGCCCAGCAGCAGCGCGTTGGCCGGCAGGGTGGCGGCGGCCAGGCGCATCGCCTCGGGGTCCTGCGCCAGCAGGAAGGGGCTGGCGGTTTCCGGCCAGATCACCGCCAGCGGTTGGTCGGGGTGGGCGGCGGCCTCGGCGCCGGCGGCGGCGGCGGTCAGGTCCAGGTAGCGCTGGAAGTTGGCGCGGCGCTGCGCCGGTTCCCACTTCATTTCCTGGGCGATGTTGCCCTGCACCAACAACAGGCGAATGCCGGGCGCGGCGGCTTCGGGGCCGGACAGGCGCCACAGGCCGAAGCCGGCTAGCAGTAGCATCAGGCCGCCGCCGGCCAGCCAGCAGCGGCGGCCGAGCAAGGGCAGCCCGGCCAGCAGCAGCGTCAGCAGCGAAAGCCCGTGCACGCCGATGACCGATGCGGCCTGGATCGGCAGCGCCGCGAAGGCCCAGACCGAGCCGATGAGGTTCCAGGGGAAGCCCGTAAAAGCCCAGCCGCGCAGCAGTTCCCCGGCGACGAAGGCGGCAGCGAAGCCGAGCAGGCGCTGCCAGCCCGGCGGCAGCCACCAGGCCAGGATGGCGGCGGGGACGCTGAACAGCGCCATCGGCACCGCCAGCGCCGGCGCAGCCAGCGGCACCAGCCACCAGAAATTGGCGACATCCTTCAGGATGGCGGAGGTGACCCAGTAAACGCCGGCGACATGGTGCGCCCAGGCCCAGAGGAACCCCAGCAATGCCGCCTGCCGCCAGCCGGGCGCGCGGCCCAGCAGCCAGATCAGTCCCGGTATCGCCACCAGCAGCGCCGGGACCAGGTGCAGCGGCGGCAGCGCCAGCGTGGCGCAGAGCCCCAGGGCCAGTACCGCCCAGCGCGGATGCCGGGCGCCAAGGGCGTGGAGGTTGCGCGGGAAGGGCAGGGTTTCGCTCACGCCCCGCCCGTAGCGGGGTGGCGGGGCGGCGGCAAGCGCCGCGTGGTTACAGCGGTCCGGGGGGCAGATGGCGCCGGCTGCGACCCAGTGCCACCCAGGCGCCACCGGAAGCGACCAGCGCGGTGCTCAGCAACCCCCAGGCCAGCAGCAGCCGTATCACCTGGCCGAGCCATGCCAGCGGCAGCAGGTCCAGCCAGATCAGGCTGGTCAGCATGATGGAAGCGAGGGCGACGTGTTCCATTACCGAATGACGCATGGTCGTTTCCCGAGGCGCCCTTTGAACCAGGCACTCTCACTGTTGAACGAGCGACGATAACGCAAATATCGTATACTGCACTGGATTGTGACTCAAGGGGAATCCGGGGCTGCGCCCGACGCCGCGCCGGGGGTGATGCCGAAGGCGGCGCGGAAGGCGGCGCCAAAGGCGGGGGCGCTGGCATAGCCGACCGCCGCGGCGGCACGGGCCGGACTGACGCCGCGGGCCAACAGCGCGGCGGCCTCCGACAGCCGCAGCAATTGGCGCCAGCGGCCGAAGCTCATGCCGGTTTCGCGCTGGAACAGTCTTGTCAGCGTGCGCGGGCTGGCGCCGCTGCGTTCGGCCCAAGCTTCGACCGTCAGTGGGCTGGCCGGGTCGGCCTGCAAGGCCGCGGCCAGGCGGGCCAGGCGCGGGTCGTGCAGCGCCGGCACGCCCAGCGGCAGGGCGGGCGCGCGGGCGATCTCGTCCAGGATCAGCGCTGCGACATGCCCGGCGCGGCCAGCGGGGTCCCATTCCAACGGCTCCTCGCAGGCCGCCAGCACCAGGGCGCGCAGCAGGGCGGAGACACCCATCACCGTGCTGCCTGTCGGCCCGGCGGCGGCCGCGTCGGCGCGCAGGAACAGCGCGCGCATCGCCACTTCGCCCTGCATGGTGACGCTGTGCGGCATGGTCGCGGGCACCCACAGCGCGCGGCCGGGCGGGACGACATAGGCCATGCGGTCGGTGGCGATGCGCATCACCCCAGCGGTGGCGTAGAGCAACTGGGCGCGGGCGTGGCTGTGCCGGCCGGTGGCGTGGGCGTCGGCGTAGTCGCGGGCAAAGCCGGCGAGCGGGCGGTCCACGACCTCCTGCGGGAAGCCGCGCAGCGGGGCCAGGGCGCCGGGATGGCCTGATAGCGACATGATGTGGCCTGACGTCTTTCCTCGGCCAGGCTAGGCTCTGCCCCAGGAAATGGACAACCAAAACATGCGCAACCTGGCGATGCGGCAGATCGTGTTCATCAACACGGCGCACTTCCTCAACCACTACATCCTGCTGATCCTGGCGACCGCGGTGCTGGGCATGGTGACCCAGGCGCCCGAGGCCTTCGGCCGCGACTACGGGCCGATTCTGGCGCTGGGGACGACGATGTTCGTGCTGTACGGCCTCGGCGCGCTGCCGATGGGCTGGCTGCAGGAAAAGTTCGGCCGCAAGGCGATGATGGCGGTGTTCTATTTCGGCACCGGCGCCGGGCTGCTGGTGGCGGGCATCGCGCCCTCGCCGCTGCTGCTGACGTTGGCGCTGGCCTTCATGGGTGCCTGCGCCGCGATCTACCACCCCATCGGCACCGCCATGCTGGTGGAGGCCGCCGGCGACAAGGTCGGCCGCTCGATGGGCGTCAACGGCGCCTTCGGCAATATCGGCGTGGCCTGTGCGCCGGTGGTGACGGCGCTGCTGGCGGCCAAGCTGGGCTGGCACTTCGCCTTCCTGCTGCCGGGGGTGGTGTGCATCGCGGTGGGCCTGCTGTGGCTGCGGGAAGAACCCTACGACTTCGTCAAGGCGGCCGGGCCGCAGAAGGCGTTTCCGCCCATCCCGCCCGCCATCGTCCGGCGCGCGGTGGTGGTGCTGATGGCCATCGCCATCGTCTCCGGCCTGGTGTTCAACGCTTTTACGCTGCTGCTGCCCAAGCTGATGGCAGAGCGCCTGGCGTCCAGCCCCGACCTGCTGCCGGTGGTGGGCATGCTGGCCTTCCTGGCCACGCTGTGCGGCGGGCTGACGCAGTTCACCGTGGGGCGGATGATCGACCGGCACACGCTGAAGGGCGTGTTCATGCCGCTGGCCCTGGTGCAGATGCCCTGCATGCTGGCGCTGGCCTATGTGCAGGGCTGGCTGGTGCTGCCGCTGGCCGGGATCATGGCTGCCAGCATCTTCGGCCAGGTGACGGTGAACGAGACGATGACCGCGCGCTACGTGGCGCCGGCGCTGCGGGCCAAGCTGTACAGCATCCGCTTCACCATCGGCTTTTTGGGGGCTGCCGCGGCCTCCCCGCTGGTGGGCTTCCTGCATGAGGCGACGGGCACGCTGACCACGGGGCTGCTGGTGCTGGCCGGGTTCGGCGCGGTGACCTTCATCTGCGCGCTGGCCTTCCCGAACCGCAAGGAGGAGTTGCAGCCGGAGTTGTGGGCGCGGGCGCCGGAGAATGGCGCGCTGGCCGCCGCCGAGTAGCAGGCCGGCCGGCAGGAAGCCGGCGAGCAGGCGGACAAGCCGCTTGCTTCGGCGGCTGGGGGCGGTATCCCTGGGCGATGCCTGCTCCCCTCATTGGTGTCCTGCTGCAGCTTTCGGCGCTGGCGCTGTTCGTCTGCATGGACAGCCTGGTGAAGGCGCTGACCGCGCACTACGCCGTGCCGCAGTTGATGTGGGCGCGCTTTCTGTTCAGCCTGCTGGCGGCGGGGCTGTTCATCCGGCTGACCACGGGGCACCTGCCCTGGCGCAGCCGGGCGCCAGGGTTGCAGGCCATCCGTAGCCTGCTGCTGGCCGGCTGCAACCTGATGTTCTCCAACGCCTTGGCCGTGGTCCCCTTGGCGGATTGCACCGCCATCGGCTTCGCCTCGCCGCTGTTCACCGTGGCGCTGGCCAGGTTCTGGCTGAAGGAGAAGGTCAGTGCCCGCCGCTGGGCCGGGGTGATCATCGGGCTGCTGGGGGTGGTGATCGCGCTGCGGCCGCCCTTCCTGTTCGGCGGCGAGCCGCTGCCGCCGGAGGCGCTGCTGCCGCTGGGCACCGCGGTGCTGTTCGCGGTTTATCAGATCCTCACCCGGAAACTGGCAGCTATCGACAATCCGCACACCACCATCCTGCATACCGGCCTGGCCGCCAGCCTGGTGACATCGCTGGCGCTGCCCATGGTCTGGGCGGCGCCGCCGGCTGCCGACTGGGCGCTGTTGGTGGCGCTGGGGGCGCTGGGCGGCGCAGGCCATGGGCTGCTGGTGCTGGCCTTCGCCCGGGCGCCGGCCAGCCTGCTCTCGCCCTTGTCATACAGCCAGCTGGTCTGGGCGATGCTGGCCGGCGTTGTCGTCTTCGGGGATTGGCCCCGGCCGGTGGCGCTGCTGGGCATGGCGATCATCGTGGGTGGCGGCATTCTGGTGGCCCTACCGGAACGGCAGCGCCCGGGGACCGCCGGGCATTGAGCGTCCGGAACGGCAGCGCGCGGGGAGCGTCGTGCGTTGCTGCCTCGGAACGGCAGCGCCGGCCGACCGCCGGGCGTTAACCCATGCTTGCGTCCGGCCGCCGGCTGGCCTAGCGATGAAGACGCGATGACAGGACCTGTTACCATTCAAGCCGCCAGGCCGCTCCAGGACCAGCCCAGCCACCGGCGCGCCGCGCTTGACGCGGAAGCGGTGCGCGAGGCGTATCGCCGTTGGGCCGGCGTCTATGACACGGTGTTCGGCGCGGTCTCCGCCCCGGCACGCGGCCTCGCGGTGGCCGCGGTCAATCGGCTGGAGGGGACCCGGGTACTGGAAGTGGGCGTCGGCACCGGCCTGGCCCTGCCATTGTACCGCGCGGAAAAGCAGGTGGTCGGCATCGACCTTTCCGCCGAGATGCTGGCGCATGCGCGCCGCCGGGTCGCCGAGCAACGCCTGGGCAATGTCGAGGCGCTGCTGGAGATGGACGCCGAGGCGATGACCTTCGGTGATGCCAGCTTCGACATCGCGGTGGCGATGTTCACCGCCACTGTCGTGCCGGATGCCCGCAAGCTACTCGCAGAAATGCGCCGGGTGGTGAAGCCGGGTGGACAGCTGCTGTTCGTCAACCATTTCCGCGCCGAAAAAGGCATTCGCTGGTGGGCCGAGCGCAGCATGGCGCCGCTGGCCCGCGGCCTGGGCTGGCACCCGGATTTCGCGCTGACCGACCTGCTGGCCAGCGCCGACGAGGCCACCAGCATCGAGGAATGCAAGCCTTTCGGGCTGTTCACCCTGGTCCAGGTACCGAACTGAGGGCTGCCAGAGCAACATCCGTTCGGATGGAATCATCAGAACGGATTTCTTGCTCTGCAACCTATTGAATCTACAGCACTATCCGCTCACACTGATCCAGTGTGAGCGGATAGTGCTGTAGAGCCCGACCGGCTTAGGCGGAAGCGCTGTAAGCCGGGAACCAGGCTCTCAAACAACAAGCCGGGAGCGTGAGCGCTTCAGGCAGAAGCGATCGCGCCCTACAGCCCGATCATCCCCGCCAGCAGCTTGCCGTTCAGCACCACGATCAGCGCTGCCGCCGCCCAGCCCAGTACCAGCTGCCAGCGCGGCGCCACCAGGCTCCCCAGGCGCTTGCGGTCCCCGGCGAACAGCATCAGCGGGATGACCGCGAAGGGCAGTTGCAGGCTGAGGATCACCTGCGACAGGATCAGCAGCCGCGCCGTGCCGCTCTCGCCCAGCATCGCCGTCACAATCACCGCGGGGATGATGGCCACGCCGCGGGTGATCAGCCGGCGCAGCACCGGCGGCAGGCGAATCCCTAAAAAGCCTTCCATCACCACCTGGCCGGCCAGGGTGGCGGTGACCGTGGCGTTCAGCCCGCACAACAGCAGCGCCACGGCGAACAGCACGGCGGCCAGGCCGCTGCCGACCATCGGCGCCAACAGCACATAGGCTTCCTGGATTTCCGCCACCTCGGTGCGACCGCCGGCATGGAACACCGCGGCCGCGGTGATCAGGATGGCGGAGTTGACCAGCAGCGCCAGGCAAAGGGCGATGGTGCTGTCCAGGCTGGCGAAGCGGATCGCTTCCTGCCGCGCTTCCGGTTCCACGGCGCGGGACTGCACCACGGCGGTGTGCAGGTACAGGTTGTGCGGCATGACCGTGGCGCCGAGGATACCGATGGCGATGTAGAGCATGGCGTCGTTCGTCAGGATTTCCCGGCTGGGGAAATAGCCGGCCAACACTTCGGACCAGATCGGCTGGGCCATGGCCAACTGCACCGCGAAGCAGCCGAACACGCCGAGGATCAGCCCGGCGATCAACGCCTCCAGCCAGCGGACACCCTTGTGCTGCAGCCACAGCACCAGCAGGGCGTCGGCAGCGGTCAGCAGGACGCCGAGCAGCAGCGGGATACCAAAAAGTAATTCGAGCGCAATGGCGGTGCCGATCAGCTCCGCGAGGTCGGTGGCGCAGATCGCGATTTCCGCCAGGAACCAAAGCGCCAGGTTCACCGGCCGCGGAAAGCGGTCTCGGCAGAGCTGCGCCAGGTCCCGCCCGGTGGCGATGCCGATCCGCGCACAGAGCGCCTGCAACAGCATGGCCATCAGTGAGGACAGCAACGCGACCGAGAGCAGCGTGTAGCCAAAGGCCGAACCACCGGCGAGGGCGGTGGCCCAGTTGCCGGGGTCCATGTAGCCGACCGCGATCAGGTAGCCCGGGCCGACGAAGGCCAGCATGCGACGCAGCTGGCTGGCGCCTGGCGGCACCGCCACGCTGCGATGCACCTCCGGCAGGCTGACTGCCTGCGGCTCGGGTGGCGCCCCGACCCCCGGGCGCGTCAGCATGGCCGATTGGCGTCAAGGGATGAACAGGTCTTCAATTCTACAGGGCTTCCCTTGATTTTCCAGCGCCTTAGCGGTGCTGTTAACCAGTTGCGCACGTGGCTCCCGCCTGTCAAGACCGATGCGGCGACCAGCGCCCGCCACGCACCCTGGGTGCGACCTTGGGTGCGGCCCGAGCCTTGAGGAGACACGCCATGCGGATGCGCAGCCGGATCGCCGACGACCAGGTGGTTGAACTGGCCGACATGTTCCGCCTGATGAGCGACCCGACGCGGCTGAAGATCATCCTGGCCTGCCTGGACGCGCCGGCGGCGGTGGGGGAGATGGCGGACCGGCTGGGGATTTCCGCCAGCCTGGTCTCGCATCACCTGCGGCTGCTCCGGGCGGCGCGGCTGCTGCAGGCCGAGCGGCGCGGCCGGCAGGTATTCTATGTGGTTGGCGACGAGCACATCCGCTCCATGCTGTCGGACATGGTGGACCACGTCTCCGAGGAACCGGCGGAGGAATAGTCCGCGGCTCACTTGTGGCTCAAGGCGGGCGCGACTATGGTCCGCCCACGCCGCACCCGGTATTCTCCGGTGGTGGCACGTTGGTCGCGCGTCGCGCGCCGGCGGTTTCTTTGGACGATCGGCGGACGCCGCTTGGGGACGGGACACGCGATGCAACGTGTGATCGGGCGCTGGATCAGGCTGACGGGGGCGGCGATGGCCACCCTGACGGCGCTGGCCTTCATTATGGGCTCCGCGATGAATGCCGCTGCGGCGGCTGAACAGATGGTCGGTGCGCCGTTGCCGTGGGGCATCGGGCTGCAGGAAGCCGGGGGCGCGCTCAAGGAGCGCATCCACGAGTTCAACGACCTGGTACTCTACATCATCGTTGCCATCACCATCTTCGTCTTCATCCTGCTGGCGCTGGTGGTGGTGAAGTTCAACGCCAAGGCCAACCCGGTGCCGTCGAAGACGAGCCACCATACCGGGCTGGAGATTGCCTGGACGGTGATCCCGGTGCTGATCCTGGTGGTCATCGCCATCCCGTCCTTCCGCCTTGTGTACTATGAGGATCGGGCGCGCGAGGCCGACCTGACGGTGAACGTGCAGGGCCGCCAGTGGTACTGGCACTACGAATACCCGGACCAGGGCAACCTGGCCTTCGACAGTCGGCCGATCCTGGCCGACGACATCAACCCGGCCGCCGGCCAGATCCGCAACCTTTCGGTTGATGAGCCCCTGGTGGTGCCGGTGGGCGCCAATGTCCGCGTGATCACTACCGGCCAGGACGTGATCCACAGCTTCTTCGTGCCGTCGCTCGGCGTGCAGAAGTACACCATCCCCGGCCGTGCGCTGGAGACCTGGTTCCGCGCCGACCGCGAAGGCATGTTCTACGGCCAGTGCAACCAGATCTGCGGCACGAACCATTCATTGATGCCGATTGCGGTTCGGGCCGTGCCCGCCGCCGAGTTCCAGGCCTGGGTCGAGGACGCGAAGAAGCGTCTGGCCTCGGCTGGCGCGCCTGCTGCGGTTGCGGAAGCGCCGGCCGGCACCACCTTGCAGATCGCGGAGGCCCGCCGGTAACCCCGGCGGACCCCCTGGCAGCAACAGAACGACCGGAAGCATCCCATGGCGTACGCGACCGACGCGAACCACGGCCACGACGACCACCACGGCGACCATACGCCTGGGTTCGTCGCGCGGTGGTTCTTCTCCACCAATCACAAGGACATCGGCACCCTCTACCTGATCTTCTCGATCATCGCGGGTGTGGTCGGTGCCGGCATTTCCGTGTTCATGCGCATGGAGCTGCAGGAGCCGGGGCTGCAATACTTCACCAGCGGGCAGATGTGGAACAGCATGGTCAGCGCCCACGGCCTGATCATGGTGTTCTTCGTGGTCATGCCGGCGTTGATCGGTGGCTTCGGCAACTGGTTCGTGCCGCTTATGATCGGCGCGCCGGATATGGCCTTCCCGCGGATGAACAACATCAGCTTCTGGCTGCTGGTGCCGGCGCTGATGCTGCTGGTGGGCAGCATGTTCGTCGGTGAGGGCGCCGGCGCGGGCTGGACCATCTACACGCCGCTATCCTCCTCCGGCGCCGGTGGTCATCCTGGCCCGTCGATGGACATGGCGCTGTTCAGCCTCCACCTCGCGGGCGCCAGCTCGATCATGGGTGCGGCGAACTTCATCACCACCATCTTCAACATGCGCGCCCCGGGCATGACGATCCACAAGATGCCGCTGTTCGTGTGGAGCATGCTGATCACCGCCTTCCTGCTGTTGCTGGCGGTGCCGGTGCTGGCGGGCGCCATCACCATGCTGATCACGGACCGCAACTTCGGCACGGCGTTCTTCGACCCGGCTGGCGGTGGTGACCCGGTGCTGTTCCAGCACTTGTTCTGGTTCTTCGGCCACCCCGAAGTGTACATCATGATCCTGCCGGCCTTCGGCATTGTCAGCCACATCGTCAGCACCTTCAGCCGCAAGCCGATCTTCGGCTACCTGGGCATGGCCTACGCCATGACCGCCATTGGCGTGGTCGGCTTCATCGTCTGGGCGCACCACATGTACACCTCGGGCATCGAGGTCGATACGCGTGCCTACTTCATGCTGGCCACGATGGTCATCGCGGTGCCGACGGGTGTGAAGATCTTCAGCTGGATCGCCACCATGTGGGGCGGCTCGCTGACCTTCGAGACGCCGATGCTGTTCGCCATCGGCTTCATCTTCCTGTTCACCGTGGGTGGCGTCACCGGCGTCAAGCTGTCCAACACCGGCGTCGATGTGGTGCTGCACAACACTTACTACGTGGTGGCACATTTCCACTACGTGCTGTCGCTGGGCGCCGTGTTCGGCATCTTCGCCGGGTTCTACTACTGGGTCGGCAAGATGAGCGGGAAGCGCTACCCGGAGACGCTGGGCAAGATTCATTTCTGGCTGCTGTTCGTCGGCGTCAATGTGACCTTCTTCCCCCAGCACTTCCTGGGCGCCCAGGGCATGCCGCGCCGCTACCCGGATTACCCGGATGCATTTAGCGGCTGGAACTACGTGTCCTCGATCGGCTCCTACATCTCCTTCGCGTCGCTGGTGCTGTTCATCTACATCGTGATCAAGACGCTGGCGTCGAAGTCCACGGTGCCGGCGAACCAGTGGGGCGAGGGTGCCACGACGCTGGAATGGCAGGTGGCCAGCCCGCCGCCCTTCCACACCTTCGAGGAGCTGCCGCGCATCCGCTGAGGCGGATGAACGCAGGGGTTTGCTGCATGAGCGAGGCCATGGCCGATAACACGAAGGGGGGCTCTGCCCCCCTTCCCTATTCCGAGGACCCCTCAGAGGTTCGCGACTGGTTACAGTTGCTGAAACCGCGGGTCATGACGCTTGTGGTCTTTACCGGACTGGTCGGGCTGGTCGTGGCCCCGGGGCACCTGCACCCGGTGCTGGCGGCCGCAGCCATCCTCTGCATCGCCGTCGGCGCCGGTGCCGCGGGTGCCATCAACATGTGGTACGACCGCGATATCGACGCCGTCATGCGCCGCACCCAGGGCCGGCCGATTCCCGCCGGCAAGATCGAGCCCGGCGCGGCACTGGGTTACGGCATCTTCCTCAGTGTGCTGTCGGTCTGCATCATGGCGCTGGCAACCAACTGGGTGGCCGGCGGCGCGCTGGCGTTCAGCATATGCTTTTACGTCTTCGTCTATACCATGTGGCTGAAGCGGCGGACTCCGCAGAACATCGTCATCGGCGGAGCGGCCGGCGCCTTCCCACCGATCATTGGCTGGGCCGCGGTCACCGGCAATGTGACGATCGAGCCGCTGGTGCTCTTCGCCATCATCTTCATCTGGACCCCCCCGCACTTCTGGGCGCTGAGTCTGTGGGCCCATGCCGACTACGAGCGCGCCGGCGTGCCGATGCTGCCGGTGATCGCCGGCGCCCGGGAGACGCGAAAGCAGATCCTGCTCTACACCGTGCTGCTGGCGCCGCTGGGCCTGGCGCCCTGGCTGCTGGGCTTTGCTGGGCCGGCCTATGCCGTGGTGGCGGGGCTGCTGGGCCTTGTTTTCCTCTACTACGCCATCACTGTATGGCGTGACCCGCAGGACGCCACCGGCCGCAGTCTGACCAACGACGTGCCGGCGCGCCGTACCTTCCGCTTTTCCCTGCTGTACCTGGCGTTGCTGTTCGCGGCGCTGGCAGCCGAACACCTGGTGCTCCGATGACCCCTGACGAGAGATCAGCCCTCGACCGCCGCCGCCGCCAGCGCAACTGGGCGATGCTGGCTGCGCTGAGCGCCCTGGTGGTGCTATTCTACGTCATCACCCTCGCCAAGTTCATTCACTGAGGCCGCCTGATGGACCGCTCCCGCCTGCAGCGCCGCAATCGGCTGATGGGAATGGGTGTTGCCGGCTTCGTAGCCGGCATGGTGGGGCTAGCCTTCGCCTCCGTGCCGCTCTACCGCATGTTCTGCCAGGTCACCGGCTACAACGGCACGGTGCAGGAAGGCCAGGCTGCGGCGCCAGGTGCCGGCGATGTCACCATGACCATCCGCTTCAACGCCAATGTAAACCCGGCGCTGCCGTGGCGCTTTGCGCCCGAACGCCGCAGCATGCCCCTGCGCGTCGGCGAGGAAGGCCTGGCCTTCTACACCGCGACGTCAACGGCGCAGGAGGCGACGACGGGCGTCGCCACCTACAACGTCACGCCGGAGGTGGTTGGGCGCTACTTCCACAAGACCGCCTGCTTCTGCTTCAACGAGCAGACCCTGGCACCGGGCCAGCAGGCCGAGATGCCGCTGACCTTCTGGGTGGACCCGGAGATCACGCGCGACCCGAACACCGCGGGCATCCGCACCATCACCATCAACTACACCTTCTTCCGCACGCTGGAGGACGCCGCCCGCAGCGGGGCGGTGGCCAATGCCGGCCAACATGTTGGCCCACTGGTGCGCTGAGGCGTAAATCCACACGCGCAGAAGCGCCACGGGCGCCAATTCTCCCCGGGCGGGCTTGATCCGGAAGCCATTTTCGGGATTGATGCGAGCCGACCGGCAGGTCCCCGGAAGGGGGTTTGCCACGCCATGTAACGACCAGGACGCGCAATGGCCTCGACCAGCACTGTCACCGTGGACGGCGAAGTTGCGCCCCCGCACAAGCACCCCTACCACCTCGTTGACCCCTCGCCCTGGCCCCTGGTCGGCTCGTTTTCGGCTGGCGCGCTGGTCCTGGGGATCATCCTGAACGCGCATTACAGCAATCGCTGGATGTTCTTCGTCGGCCTGGCCGGCGTGCTGCTCACCATGTTCATGTGGTGGCGCGATGTGGTGAAGGAAGCCCATACCCCGGGCCTGCACACCCCGATCGTGCGCATTGGCCTGCGCTACGGCATGACGCTGTTCATCGCTTCGGAAGTGATGTTCTTCGTCGCCTTCTTCTGGGCCTATTTCCACTTCGCGCTGTACCCGGAGCACGTGCTGACGCTGGACCCGGCGGTGGCCGCGGCCCATGCGACGACGCCGGCGGTGTGGCCGCCGCACGGGGTCAAGACCTTCGACCCGTTCGGCCTGCCGCTGCTGAACACCATGATCCTGCTGCTCTCGGGCTGCACCGTCACCTGGGCGCACCACGCGCTGATCGAAAACAACCGCGCTCACCTGAAGCTCGGCCTCGCCATCACCGTGCTGCTAGGCATCACCTTCACCATCTGCCAGGCGATCGAGTATGCGGAAGCGCCCTTCGCCTTCGCCGGCGGCGGCGTCTATCCCTCCACCTTCTTCCTGGCCACCGGCTTCCACGGCTTCCACGTGATGGTCGGCACCATCTTCCTGGCGGTCTGCCTGTTCCGCTCCATGGCCGGGCACTTCACGCCGCAGAAGCACTTCGGCTTCGAAGCCGCCGCCTGGTACTGGCACTTCGTGGACGTGGTCTGGCTGTTCCTGTTCGTGGCCATCTACTGGTGGGGCGCGGGCGAGATCGCCGCGCATTGATGCCATGACCGAACCGGCAGGAGGAGCTCCGCTCCTCCAGACCGCTGTGCTGGGCCGCTGTCCGCGTTGCGGGCGCGGCCCTTTGTTTTCCGGCCTGTTGCGGTTCCGCCCGGCCTGCGAAAGCTGCGACCTGTCGCTTTCCCCGTATGATGGTGGCGATGGCGCCGCGGTGGCCGGCATCTTCGTTGTCGGCACGCTGGCTATCATCAGCGTCATCGTGGTGGACGTGAAGTACCAGCCGCCGATGTGGCTGCACGCCGTGATCTGGCCCTTGCCGGTGCTGGCGCTGACCATCTGGGTGATGCGTGTGGCCAAGGCGGCGCTGGCCGCCGTGCAGTGGCGGCATCGCCAGGGGGAGATCGAGTCCTGAGCAAGCGCGGGCTGCCGGTATTCTGGCCGATGATCGCGGCGCTGCCGGTGCTGGCGGTGCTGCTGGTGCTGGGCACCTGGCAGGTGCGGCGCATGCACTGGAAGGAAGCGATCCTGACGCAGTTGGCCACGGCCGAGCACGTCGCGCCGGTGCCGCTGGACACCGGCGTGCCGCAGCCCTGGACCCGGCTGCTGGTCGCCGGCCGGTTGGATCATGACCACGAGGCCCTGCTGGGCGCCGAGGTGCGCGGCACGCGGATGGGCGCGCAGCTGGTGACGCCTTTGCTGCGCGAAGGCCAGCCGCCGCTGCTGGTGCTGCGCGGCTGGGTGCCGCTTGACCGGACCCAGCCGATCACGCGCCCGGCCGACGAGGTTACCGTGACCGGCTATGTCCGCCAGGGCGAGCAGGCCGGCTGGGTGGCGGCGAAGGACGACCCGGTGACCCGGCTGTTCTACACCTTCGACCCCGCTGCCATCGGCCAGGCCTTGGGGCTGGCGCCGGTGCTGCCCTTTGGCCTGGTGGCGATGGGCGACGCCATCGGCAGCCAGTTGCCGGTGCCGGCAACCAGCCTGCCCAAGCCGGAGAACCCGCATCTGGGCTATGCGCTGACCTGGTATGGGCTGGCGATGACGCTGGTGGGCGTCGCGGTCGCCTTCACCTGGCGGCGTTGGAAGGAAGCCACATGAGCGCGGCCTATGAGCGGCTGAAGACGCGCTTCGCCCGCATCGCCACGCTCGGTGAGGCGCAGGCCATGCTGGGCTGGGATGCCTCGGCGATGATGCCGCCGGGCGGCGGCGCGGCGCGGGGCGACCAACTGGCCACGCTGGCCGGGCTGGCACATGAGCTATTGACCGCGCCGGAGGTGGGCGAGGACCTGGCCCAGGCGACGGCGGCCGGCGAATGGGACACCGCCAACCTGGCGCTGATGCGCCGCAACCACGCCCGCGCCACGGCACTGCCGACCAGCCTGGTTGAGACCAGCGCCCGCGCCAACAGCGCCTGCGAGAAGGTCTGGCGCGGCGCCAAGGCGGCCAGCGATTTCGCCGCCGTGCGGCCCTTCCTGGCCGAGGTGGTGCGGTTGCAACGAGAGACCGCGCAGGCGCTGTCGGCGGCGTCCGGCCTCAGCCCCTATGACGCGCTGATGGAGGGCTACCAGCGCGGCGTGACGGCGGCAGAGGTCGAGCCGGTCTTCACCGCTTATGAGGTCTTCCTGCGCGAGGCGCTGCCGCTGGTGGAGGAACGCCAGGCGCGCGGCCCGGCCGCCGTGCCGCTGGCCGGGCCCTTCCCGGTGCCGGCGCAGCGCGACCTGTGCCGCCAGTTGAGCCAGCGCGTCGGGCTGGACTACGACCACGCCCGGCTGGACGAATCGCTGCACCCGTTCTGCGGCGGCACGCCAACGGATATCCGCATCACCACCTTCTACAGTGATGCCGAGGTCTCCAAGGCGCTGATGGGCGTGCTGCATGAGACCGGCCACGCGATGTACGAACGCAACCTGCCGGAGCCTTGGGCGCGCCAGCCGGTGGGCGAGGCGGCGGGCATGGCGGCGCATGAATCGCAGAGCCTGATCGTCGAGATGCAGGCCTGCCGCAGCGATGCCTTCCTGCGTTTTCTGGGCCCGCAGCTGCTGGCCAGCTTCGGCGGCGACGCGGCGCAATATGCGCCGGACAATCTCGGCCGCCTTTGGCGCCACGTCTCGCGCGGCTTCATTCGCGTGGATGCGGATGAGATCACCTACCCGGCCCATGTCATCCTGCGCTTTCGGCTGGAACAGGCGCTGATCGGCGGCAGCCTGGCCGTGGCGGACCTGCCGGAGGCCTGGAACGCGGGCTTCTTCCAACTGCTAGGCGTGCGCCCCCCGAATGACGCGCAGGGGTGCCTGCAGGACATCCACTGGCATGACGGCGCCTTCGGCTACTTCCCCAGCTACACGCTGGGCGCCATGGCCGCGGCGCAGTTGATGCAGGCCGCCCGTGCCGCGGTGCCGGGGCTGGACGCGGCCTTGGCGCGGGGCGAGATGGCCCCGCTGATGGGCTGGCTGCAGGAGAATGTGCACAGCCAGGGCAGCCGGCTCGGCTTCCAGGACCTGCTGCGCCACGCCACCGGCAAGCCGCTGGACCCCGCCGGCTTCACCGCGCATCTGCGGGCGCGCTACCTGGGCTGAGGGCCCGGGCTCGCCCGGCGGGTTGACGAGGGTGTGACCACGACCGGGTGATTTCGCCGGGGCGTCGCGCGCGCATCGGCTAAACTGGCGCCATGCCGCATGCCATGCCGTTGATGGCGACGCTCGTCGCCGCACTTTCCGCCGCCCTGCTGCTTGGCGTCATTGCCCGCAAGCTGAACCTGCCTCCCATTGTCGGCTACCTGTTGGCCGGTATTGCCATCGGCCCGCATACCCCAGGCTTTGCCGGGGACATGGAGCTGGCCGCGGAGTTGGCCGAGATCGGCATCGTGTTGCTGATGTTCGGCGTCGGGCTGCATTTCTCCCCGCGCGAGTTGGCGGATGCGCGCGGCGTGGCGCTGCCGGGTGCGGTCGGCCAGATGCTGGTGGCGACGCTGCTGGGCTGGGGCTTGGCCAGGCTGTGGGGCTGGGGCGATGGCGCCGGGCTGATCTTCGGCCTGTCGCTCTCGGTCGCCAGCACCGTGGTGTTGCTGCGCGCCTTGCAGGAACGTGGCGAGGACCGCAGCCCGGTCGGGCATATCGCGGTCGGCTGGCTGGTGGTGGAGGACCTGGCCATGGTGCTGGCCCTGGTCCTGGCGCCGATCGCCGCGGGGATGCTGGATGGCGCCACGCCGGCCGGCTGGGGGCTGCTGAACTCGGTCGGCATTACCCTGGCCAAGGTCGCCGCTTTCGTCGCGCTGATGCTGATCGTCGGCACCCGGGTATTGCCGTGGTGCCTTTCCGTGGTCGGCGGGCTGCGCAGCCGGGAGCTGTTTTCGCTGGCGGCGCTGGTCGCGGCCATCGGCGTTGCCTTCGCCGCCTATGCCTGGTTCGAGGTATCGCTGGCGCTGGGCGCCTTCCTGTCCGGCATGGTGCTGGGCCAGTCGCCCTTGAGCCAGAAGGCGGCGGAGCAGACCCTGCCGCTGCGCGATGCCTTTGCCGTGCTGTTCTTCGTCTCGGTCGGCATGCTGTTCGAGCCCGCCATCCTGTGGACCCGGCCGCTGGAGGTGGCGGGGACGCTGGCGGTGGTGGTGCTGGGCAAGGCGGCGGTGGCCTGGGCGATTGCCCGGGTGCTGGGGCAGGACCAGCGCGCCGCGCTGACCATTGCCGCCGCACTGGGTCAGATCGGCGAGTTCAGCTTCATCCTGGCCGGGCTTGGCGTGGCTGAGGGGCTGCTGCCGGTGGCGGGGCGGGACCTGGTGCTGGCCGCCGCCCTGTTGAGCATTGCGCTGAACCCGGCGCTGTTCTGGCTGGGCAGCCGGCTGAGCCGGCCGCGCGACCTCAGCGGAAGGTAACGTCCCGGACCGAACAGCTTTCCAGCGGCGACCATTCGCGGCGGTTCTGGTCCGCCAGCACCACCGCCACGTCCAGCAGGCAACCGCCGGCCGCGGGCATGGCCACCCACAGCCGGCCGCCCGGGGGCAGCGGGCCGGTGATCAGCAGGTCGAAGGCGGTGGGGATCTGCCCGGTCGGGGCGATGTAGAGTTCCAGGATCGGCTGGCCGGTACCGTTGATGAACTCGAAGCTCGGGTCGTCGGCCGGCGGCGGCGGTTCGCCCCAGACGATGTTCGGGTTGGCGCAGAGGTCCACCTTGAAGCGCTGTTCCTCCACGCCGCCGGCGAATTCCACCAGCACATCCTGGCGGCATTCCTGGCTGGCCGGGCGCAGTTCCTGCCCCGTCCGATTGGCGATCGGTGCCTGGTTGAGCTTGCGGCCCCAATCCCCCGAGCGTGACGGCGAGGCATAGACGCCGACGATGCTCCGCCCGGCGTGGTTCTGCAGCTTGAAATGCGTATCTGCCAGGGCCGGGCCTGCCGCCAATACCGCCACGGCCCAGACCAACAACCACCACTGACGCTTCATCAAGTCCCCCACTCCGCGCGATACCGGTCGAGGATAGCAGGCACCGCGGGCCGCGTCATTCAGGGGCGCGCGATGCCGCGGCGCTAGCCCAAAACGGGCTGGCGGCCATGAAAAACCCCGGCACCATCGCTGGTGCCGGGGTTCCAGGTCAGCCCTGGGGCGCGGGTCAGCGCTTGGTGTCGGTGGCGTCGCGCACGGCATCCTTGGCGCCGCCAACGGCGTTCTGCACCTTGCCCGCGGCCTTCTCGGCGGCGCCCGAGGCTTCGGTCTTGGCGTCGCCCATCAACTTGCCGGCGGCTTCCTTCACGGCGCCCTTAACCTGGTGGGCGGTACCGGCAACACGATCCTTGTCCATGGCGTATTTTCCCTTTGCTGGGCCGGCGCGAAAGGCGGCGGCTTGGGGGAAAAACGTCAGCAGTCGCCGAAGGTTGCCGGCGGTGGCGGCCTTTCCCGGGCAGCGTGAGGCCGCCTGGGCTTTTCACGCTGAACCGGTTCAAACGGCGATACCGCGCCGCCCCAAAGCGAGTCTCAGCGGAACGGGATCGCGTACATCAGCCCGCCGTGGTTCCACAGTCCGTTGAGGCCGCGCGCCAGCTTCAGCGGGCTGCCCTGGCCGACATTGCGCTCGAAGATCTCGCCGTAGTTGCCGACAGCGCGGATGGCGTGCAGCGCCCAGGCATTGTCCAGCCCCAGCGTCTTGCCGAACTCCCCGGTGGCGCCCAGCAGGCGCTGGATGGTCGGGTTGGTGCCGGCGGCCTGGGCCTGGGCATTGGCCTGGGTCACGCCGTATTCCTCGGCCTCCACCAGCGCGTTGTGGATCCAGGCGATGGTGTTGGTCCACTGCACGTCGCCATTGCGGGTGAAGGGGCCGAGCGGTTCCTTCGAGATGGTCTCCGGCAGCACCATGTAGGCGGCGGGGTTGCGGGCGCTGACCAGCGCGCCAGCCAGGGCGGAGGCGTCCTGGGTCATGGCGTCGCAGCGTCCGGCGTAGAAGGCCTCGTACATCGTGTCGATGCGCTCGAACACGACCGGGCTGAACTTCAGGTTCCGGCTGCGGAAGGTGTCGCCGAGGTTGAGTTCATGCGTTGTGCCCTGCGCCACGCAGATGGTGGCGCCGTCCAGCCCCGCGACGTTGCGCACATTGGCGTCGCGCCGCACCGCGAAGCCCTGGCCGTCGTAGAAGTTGACCGGCCCCTGGGCCAGGCCGAGGCCGGTGGCGCGGGAATAGGTCTGCGTGGAGTTGCGGAACAGCACGTCGATCTCGCCGCCCTGCAGCGCGGTGAAGCGGGCCTGGGCGGTGAGGGGCACGTAGCGGACCTTGCTGGCATCGCCCAGCACGGCGGCGGCGACGGCGCGGCAGTAGTCCACGTCCAGCCCGCGGTATTCGCCGCGTGAATCCGGGGCGGAGAAGCCGGCGAAACCCTGGGAAACGCCGCAGATCAGCGTGCCGCGCGCCTTCACGGCGGCGAGTGTCTGCTGGGCTTGCGCGGCGCCGGTGAAGGCGAGGGCCGCGACGGCGGCGAGGATCAGGCGTTTCATGCTTGGTGCTTCCTTAGATGCTGGCCAGGGCGGCTTCGACGGCGTCGCCGAAGCGGTCCACGATGGTGTCGATCTCGGCGGGCGTGACGATGTAGGGCGGCGCCAATATGGCGTGGTCGCCCAAAACGCCGTCGATGGTGCCGCCCATGGGGTAGCAGGCCAGGCCGCGCTTGAAGGCTTCCTGCTTGACCCGGTCGTTCAGCTTCAGCCCGGGGGCGAAGACCTGCTTGGTGGCGCGGTCCTGCACGAACTCCACCGCCCAGAACAGGCCGCGGCCGCGGATATCACCGACATGCGCCTGGTTGCCGAAGCGTTCGGTCAGGCGCTGTTCCAGCCGGGCGCCCATGGCCTGGACATTGGCCAGCAGGTTCTCCTCGCGCATCACCTGCTGCACCGCCACGGCGGCGGCGCAGGCGACGGGATGGGCCTGATAGGTGTGGCCGTGCATGAAGGCGCCGGAGCCGGCGGCGAGCCCTTCGATCACCCTGCCGGAAACCAGGATGCCGCCGATGGGCTGGTAGCCGCCGCCGAGGCCCTTGGCGACGATCTGGATATCCGGGGCGATGCCCTCGGCCTCCCAGGCATGCAGCGTGCCGCAACGGCCGACGCCGGACATCACCTCGTCCAGGATCAGCAGCGCGCCATGGCGGTCGCAGATCTCGCGCACCGCCTTGAAGTAGCCGGGCAGGGCGGTGACGCAGCCGAGCGTGGCGCCGACCACGGTCTCCGCGATGAAGGCGATGACGTTCTGTGGCCCGAGGCGCTGGAACTCTGCCTCCAACTCGGCGGCCAGGCGGGCGACGTAGTCGGCATCGGTCTCGTCGTCGCGCCGGTCCCGGTAGGCGTAGCAGGGCGAGACGTGGCTGAAGGCGTCGCTGAGGATGGGCGCATAGGGCGCCTTGCGCATGGCGTTGCCGCCGGCGGCCAGGGCGCCCAGCGTATTGCCGTGGTAACTCTGGCGCCGGGCGATGAACTTGGTGCGTTGCTTCTGGCCGGTCTCATAGAAGTACTGGCGAGCCATCTTCAGCGAGGCCTCGTTGCCCTCGCTACCGGAGGAGCAGAAGTAGGCGTGAGTCAGGCCGCCGGGAGCGTGGCCGACCATCATGTCCGCCAGTTGCTCGGCGCTGTCACACGAAAAAAAGCCGGTATGGGCGTAGCAGAGCTGGTCCACTTGGGCCTTGATCGCCTCGATGACCTTGGGGTGGCCATGGCCGAGGCAGGCCACCGCGGCGCCGCCGGAGCCGTCGATGATCTCGCGGCCGGTTTCGTCATACAGATAGATGCCCTGGCCGCGGATGGCGCGCGGCGGCGTGACGCGCAGGCTGCGATGGACGACGTGACTCATGCGGGTTCGGGCTCCGGCAGATGGGCGGCGCGTTGCGCCAGCCTGGATTTGGTTTCGCGCAGGCGGATGCGGGCGGGCTCGCCGCCCGGGGAGAATATGGTGAGGCCCAACAGGTGCGGGGCGTCGACGGCGATCGGCGCAGCCGGGCTGCCGGCCAGCATCAAGGTGGCCACCCAAGCTTCCCACGCGGCGACAAGTGGGGTAGCGCGGAGCCGGTCGGCGGACATGACGGAACTGTTTCACGCGCTGCGGGGGCACGCAACGGCTGTTTCAGCCCGGCGCTTCCACCGGGGTCTCGACGCCGCAGCCGATCACCAGCGCCAGCCGCTGCGCGTGTTCCTCCAGCCCCGGCACGCTGGTGGCGATGGTGCCGACCGCCACGCGCTGGCCGCCCACCAGGCGCAGTTCGATCATCGGTGGCCAGGCCAGCGGGGCGCGGCGCTGCGGCATCAGCACCACGGCCTCGATATCGGCCAGGGCCCAGGACCAGGCGCCCCCATCCCGCTCCAGCCCCAGGCTGAGGCGGCGCAGATGGAGCCGGCCGCTGGCCTGGTCCACCCAGATACGGCTGGCGAGGCAGGCGACCAGGTGCCACAGCCCCATCGCCAGCAGGACGCAGCCGAGCAGGACCCCGCCCCAGTTGGTCTGGGGGTGCCAGGGCGCCCAATCGGTCGCTTGGTGCATCACGACCGGCGCCAGCCCGAAGCAGAGGGCGAGGCGGCACAGCACGGGGAACCAGGGGTCGCAGCGCATCGCCGGCGGTGCGGCTGCGATGCCATCTGGCGCGGGCTGCACTATTCGTTCGCCGGGCGAGGGTCGGCGAAGTGGACGCCGGTGCCGAGGAAGCTGCCCAGGGCGAAGGCTTGGTCCTCCACCCCCAGATGCGTCTTGAAGGTGCCGAGCGGGATGTAGATCCCGTTGGTCAGCTCCAACTCCAGCCGCAGCGGCTTCATCAGTCGGGTCTGCCGCGGCACCACGGCGACGGCGGCGATGTCGGCGCGGCTACCGGACCAGTCCTCCTCGCCCCACAGGAAGGGGCTGCGACTGAGCGTGACCTGGCCGGTGGCGGGCTCCAGGCTGATGCTGCTGAACAGGAAGTTGGCCAGGTTCCATAAGCCCCAGCCGATGACCAGCCCGCCGCCGATCAGCTGGCGGTAGCGGTAGTCGCCGGTCCATTCGACGGCATCGAGGCCATAGTTCAGGAAGAAGCCGCCCAGGCAGATGATGCCGAAGGCGCGCCCGAGTGCCAGCATCCAGGAATCGCAGCGTCGAGTCTGTTTCACCGCGCTGGCAGCATGAAGGCCGTTACGGCGCTGTCAACAGCCCCACGGTGGCGCCGGCCAGGCAGCAGGCGATGCTGGCGGCGACCAGGCTGGGCAGGCCGAGGCGGATGATCTCGGCGCGGCGGGTGGGGCACATTGCCGCCATGCCCGTCACCATGATGCCGACCGAGCCGAGGTTGGTGAAGCCGCACAGCGCATAGGTCAGCACCAGGCGGGAGCGTTCCGACAACCCGGCGCCGCCGCTGGCGGCCAGTTGCAGGTAGCTGACGAACTCGTTGATGACGACCTTGATGCCGAGCGATTGCGCGACGGTGGCGCATTCCGCGGCCGGGATGCCCATGGCCCAGGCCAGCGGCCAGAAGGCCCAGCCGGCCAGGGTCTGCAGCGTCAGGCCGGTGAGTGGTTCCAGCATCGCGTTCATCAGCGCTACCAGCGCCACGAAGACGATCAGCGAGGCCATGATGCCGAGCAGCAATTGCAGGCCATCCGCGGTGCCGCGGACGATGGCGTCCATACTGCTGTCATACAGCGCCGGCGCTGGGCCTTGCTCGGTGGTGGGGCGGCTGGCGGTGCGGTCCTCCGGCATCATCAGCAGCGCCGCCAGGATGGAGGCGGGCGCCGCGATCAGGCTGGCGACGAGGAGTTGTCCGGCGGCGTCCGGCACCACCTGGCTGATCATCTGCGCATAGACCACCAGCATGTTGCCGCTGATGGTGGCGAGGCCGGCGACCATGACGACGAAAAGCTCGGCGCGGGACAGCCTGGCCAGCCAGGGGCTGATCAGCAGGGGGGCCTCGACCATGCCGACAAAAATATTGGCGGCGACCGAGAGGTTGCACGCGCCCGACAGGCCGAAGGCGCGCTTCAGGCCGCGCGCCAGCACCGCGACGACGGCCGGCAGCACCTTCCAATGGTACAGCAGCGCCGAGAGTGCGCCGACCACCAGCACCAAGGGGAGGGCCTGGAAGAACAGGATGAAGCTGGCGCCGGGCATGGTTTCGCTGAACGGCAGTGGCCCGCCGCCGAGGTAGCCGAAGACCAGGCTGGTGCCCTGGCGGGTGGCGCGGGCCAGCGCCTCCACCGCGTCACCGACGCGGGCGAAGCCGGCGCGGATCGGTGGCACATGCAGCAGCAGCGCAGCGAGCACGACCATACTGCCGAGGCCGGCGATGACGACGCGCGGCCGCACCCCGCGGCGGAACCCGCCGAGCGCCCAGGCCAGCGCGCAGAGCAGCAGCAGGCCAAGCGCGGATTGCAGTTGCAGCAGGCTCAAGCCTCGTCGTCCTCATCGCCGGCATCGTCGGAGGGGATTTCCAACTCGCGCTCGGCCAGCGCCGCTTCCAGCGCCGTTACGCTGCGCAGCTTTTTGTCCACTGCGCGGGTGCGGACGCGCGCTTTCGCAATAGTATTGCCGAAGGCGCCAGCCTGCTTAGCCAGCCGCGTGAGCACGCCGTCAAGCTGGCCCATCTCGGTGCGTGTGGCGGCCAGCAGTTGCTGAACCGCCTCGGCCTTTTCGGACATCACCAGCGTCACATGGCCCAGCTGGATGGTGCGTAGCATGGCCGGCAAAAGCGAAGGACCGAGCACCATCACCTTGTGCTCACGGTGCAGCGCCTCCAGCAGGCCCGGCGCGCGTGCTGCCTCGGCGTAAAGTCCCTCGGTGGGGAGGTAAAGCACCGCGAACTCCACCGTGCGCGGTGGGCAGATGTACTTAGTGCCGATCTTCTGTGCTTCGGCGCGCAGCCGTTGCACCAGCGCGGCACGGGCAGCACGCTCGCCCTCGGCATCGCCTTCGGCGGAGGCTTGTTGCAGACGATCGTAGTCCTCAGCGGGGAACTTTGCGTCCACCGCTAGCAGGACTCGCTCCCGGCCCTGAGCGGGCATGAAGATAGCGAACTCCACCACTTCGTCGCTGTCCTCGTGCAGCTTGACGTTCGCCTCGTAGCCGTTAGGCATCAGGTCATCCAGAAGCGCTTTCACTTGCGCCTCGCCCCAGCCGCCGCGTGCCTTAACGTTGCTAAAGAGCCGCTTCAGGTCGCCCACTTGCGCCGTCACTGCCGCCACGTCGCCCATAGCCTTCTGCAGGGCGGCGATATGGTCCACCACTCGGGCGAAGCTCTCGTTCATCTGCTTCTCCACTGCGGCGTGGAGCTGCTCGTTCACGCTTTGCTGAATTTCTGCCAGCTTCTTCTCGTTTCCCTCGCGCATTTCCTTCAGCTTGGCGTCGAGCGCATCGCGATTGCGCTGGGCGTCCTCGGCGAGAGTTGCCAGCAGTTTTGTCTGGTGCTCAGCCGCCTGCGCCGCCAACGCCTTGTCCATGGCGTCCAGCCGGGCCCGCGTCGCTTGCGCATCCTTGCCGAGTTGGTCGGCAAGGCCGGCGGCGTTGCGCCCCTCTGCATCTACCTGTGCTGCCCGCCCCTTCTCCAGAGCCAGCGAAACCTTGGCGATGCCCTCCGCTAGCGCCGTCCGCTGCGCCTCCAACTGCGCCCGCAGAGCCTCGGCCTCGCGCCGCGCCTGCTCCGCCTCGGCCCGCGCCGCATCGTTCAGCGCCTTGGTCTGTTCCAAGGTAAAGCCACTTAATTCGCGCGAGAGAGACGCTGAGCTGCCCGCCAACTCCGCCTTCAAGTCCCCGCGCAGGGCGCCTAGCTGCGTGGCCAAGGCCGGGTCTGCACCCGCTTTACGCAGCAACAGGACCGCCAGTACCGCTGACAGCAAAGCGAGTACCAGCAAAAGTAGTGTGGCTTCGACCGACATCGCCATCCCCCCGATTCGTGAGCGGTATGATGCCGCGCCGTACTCAATGCCGGAAGTGGCGCATCCCCGTGAACACCATGGCCAGGCCGGCCTTGTCGGCGGCGGCGATCACCTCGGCGTCGCGGATGCTGCCACCCGGCTGGATCACCGCGGTGGCGCCGGCGGAGGCCGCGATCTCCAGCCCATCGGCGAAGGGGAAGAAGGCGTCGGAGGCCACAACGCTGCCCTCGGCCAGCGGCGCCGCCAGGCCGGCGGCTTCGGCGGCGGCCTTGGACTTCCAGGCGGCGATGCGGCTGCTCTCGGCGCGGTTCATCTGCCCGGCGCCGATGCCGGTGGTTGCCAGGTTCTTCGCGTAGATGATGGCGTTTGACTTCACATGCTTGCAGACCCGGAAGGCGAAGATCAGGTCGGCCATCTCCTGTGGCGTCGGTGCGCGCTGCGTCACCACCTTCAACATGGCCTCCGTCACCTGGCCGGCGTCGCGGGACTGCGCCAGGAAGCCGCCGGCGACGGACTTGAAGGTCAGGCCCGGAGAGGCGGCATTCGGCAGGCCGCCGGTCAGCAACAGGCGCAGGTTCTTCTTCTTCGCAAACACTGCCTGGGCTTCGGCCGAGGCGTCGGGCGCGATAACCACCTCGGTGAAGATCGCGGCGATCTTTTCCGCGGCGGCGGCGTCCAGCGGGCGGTTGGCGGCGACGATGCCGCCGAAGGCGCTGACGGGGTCGCACAGCAAAGCGCGGTCCCAGGCTGCGGCGAGCGTGTCGTCGATGGCGATGCCGCAGGGATTGGCGTGCTTGACGATGACGATGGCCGGGCGGTCGAACTCGGCGACGCATTCATAGGCGGCGTCGGTGTCGTTCAGGTTGTTGTAGGACAGCTCCTTGCCCTGCACCTGGCGGGCGGTGGCGATGCCGGGGCGGGCGCTGCCATCGACGTAGAAGGCGGCCTGCTGGTGCGGGTTCTCGCCATAGCGCAGGCCCTGGCGGAGGATGCCGGCGAAGGCCAGCCGCGGCGGGAAGGTCTCTCCCAGTTGCCCGGCGAACCAGGTGCTGATGGCAGCGTCATAGGCGGCGGTGCGGGCATAGGCGGCGGCGGCGAATTTTCTGCGGGTCGCCAAGGTGGTGCCGCCCTGCGCCTCGATCTCGGCCTGCAACTCCGCCAGCTGCGCGGGTTCGGTCACCACCACCACATCGTTGTGGTTCTTGGCGGCGCTGCGGATCATCGCCGGGCCGCCGATGTCGATGTTCTCGATGCAGTCGTCGAAGGCGGCACCCTTCGCCACGGTCGCCTCGAACGGATAGAGGTTGACCATCACCAGGTCGATCGGCGCGATGCTGTGCGCTGCCATCTGCGCCTGGTGGTCGGCCAGGTCGCGGCGGCCCAGGATGCCGCCATGCACCTGCGGCACCAGGGTCTTCACCCGGCCGTCCAGGATTTCCGGGAAGCCGGTGTGGTCGGAGACGTCCTTGACCGCGATCCCGGCGTCCCGCAGCGCCTTCGCGGTGCCGCCGGTGGAGAGGATCTCCACGCCGCGCCCGGCCAGGAAGCGGCCGAAGTCGAGCAGGCCGGTCTTGTCCGAGACCGAGATCAGGGCGCGGCGAATGGGGGTCGTGGCGGACATGGCGGGGGCCTCCCGAAGCGAAGGGCCGCCCCTTACCCCCGGGCGCCCCGCAGGTCCAGAGCAATAACGGGCCAGATGGCCTTGCCTGAAGGCAATTATTGCTCTGGAATCAAAGGCTTCTACGCCGCGCTGAGCGGCTGGCGGCGCAGGCTGAGCCAGCCAAGCGCCAGGCAGGCAATGACCGGAAGCGCGATCGCGAAGCCGTTGAGCGCTTCCCAGCCCAGCCGTTCCTGGGCGAAGCCGGCCATGAAGCTGGCCACCGCGGTGGTGCCGAACACCAGGAAGTCGTTCATCGCCTGGGCCTTGCCGCGCTCATTCGGCCGGTAGCACGTGGTGACCATGGTGGTGGCGCCGACGAACAGGAAGTTCCAGCCCACGCCGTTCAGCGACAGGGCGATGCGGAAGTGCCATTCGCTGAGGCCACCGAGCGCGGCGGCGATGCCGACCAGCAGCAGCGCGATGCCGACCAGCATGACGCGCAGCGTGCCGAAGCGGGTGATCAGGTTGCCGGTGAAGAAGCTGGGGACGAACATGCCGAGCACATGCATCAGCACGACCCATTGCGCTTCGGTATGGGGCAGCCCGCAGGCGACGATGGCGAGCGGCGAGGCGCTCATCACGAAGGACATGATGCCGGACGCCATCATGCCGGCGATGACGGCGGCGATGAAGCGCGGCTGGGCGGCGATGACGCGGAGCGGGCGCGGTGGCGCCGCCGGAGCGCCGGTGGCGGAGGCCTCCAGCACGGCGGGAAAGCGGATGAACGACATGACGGTGAAGGAGGCGACGTGCAGCCCGACCATGGCGGCGAAGGAGGCGAGGTAGAGCGGCACCCATTGGTCGTGCGTCCAGCGCGCCAGCGAAGGGCCGACGACGCCGGCGACGACACCCCCGGCGGTCACCCAGGAAATCGCCCGGGCGCGGTAGCTCGGCGGCACCAGTTCCACCGCGGCGAAGCGGTACATCTGCAGGCTGGCGGCGGCATAGCCGAGCAGCAGCCCGCCAGCGCACATGGTGACGAAGCTGGCATGGTAGAGCCCGACGCCGACGATGGTGGCACCGGCCATGCCGAACACCGAGCCGACCCGGAACCCGAAGCGCCGGCCGTAGCGCTGCATCAGCATGCCCGCGGGGAATACCGCGAGCATGACGCCGAGATGCTGGAGCGTGATCGGCAGGGTGGCCAGGTCCCGGTTCGGGTAGAAGGTGATGATGGACAGCGCGGTGGCGGTGAACATCAGCACATTGCCGGAATTGCCCAGCGCCTGGCACAGCGCGAGCAGGATCAGGTTCCGCCGCATCGAGCGGTCCAGCAACTGCGGCATCATGCGTTTCCTCGTGGGTTTTGCCCAGGGTACCGGTTGCGCGGACCGCGGCAAAGGGCGGCCGGCTTTTTGTTTGAGCGGCTGAGTCACGCCGCCGGTGATTCCACCGGCGACGATCAGCCTGCTAAAGCCCTAGCAGGTCCAGCGTGTGGTCCACCACCTGGGCCTCGTCGAAGCGCGCCAGCGCGCGGGCGCGGCCGGCGGCGCCCAGGGCGGCACGCAGGCCAGGGTCGGCGGCCAGCCGGGTGAGCGCCTGCGCCAGCGGCGCCACGCTGGCGGGCGGCACCAGCAGGCCGGTCTCGGCCCCGGAAAAGTCGGCTGCCGGCGGCAGCGGCACCACCTGCTCGCGCGGCCCGCGGATCGCCGTGGCCACCACGGGCAACCCGGTCAGCATCGCCTCGATGATGCTCATCGGCAGGCCCTCGAAATGGCTGGGCAGCACGAAGATATCCGCCGCCGGCAGCAGCCGCGCCACGTCATGGCGGTAGCCCAGCCGGCGCAGGCGCCCCCCCATGGCGGCGGTGGCGGTGGCAAACAGCGGCTCCAGGTCGGCGCCATGGTCGGAGGCCAGGCGTTCGCCGACCACCCAGAGGTGGGCGCCGGGCACCTGCGGCATGGCGGCCAGCAACTCGGGATAACCCTTGTGGCGCACCAGGCGGGAGACGGCGATGACCACCGGCGCGTCCGCCGCCACGCCCAGTTCAGCGCGGATGGCGGCGCGGGCGGCCGGGTCTGGCCGGAACAGCGCGGGGTCGCGGCCATTCAGGACTGCCTGCGCCCCGGCATGGATGTGCAGGCGCCGGGCGTCGGCGGCTTCCTCGGCCGAGACGGTCAGCAGCGTATCCGTCAGCCGCCCGCCCAGCCATTCCAGCCCGAGCGACAGGCCGCGGCGCCACAGCGGCCCCGGCTGGTTGAACAGGAAGCCGTGGCAGGTATAGGCCACGCGCGGTACGCCCTCGGCGCGCGCGGCGGCGCGGGCGAGCAGGCCGGAGATCGGCATGTGGCCGTGCACCAGGTCGAACTGCTCGGCCCGGAACACGTGTCTCAGCGCCTGTAGCGCCCGCCAGTTGGCGGCCGGCGACAGGCTGCGGGCGAAGGGCACCGGGATGATGCGGAACCCCTCGGCACGGGGGATGTCCAGCAGCGGGCCTTCCGCCGAGATGCCGACCACCTCATGCCCTCGGTCGCGGGCGCCGCGCATCAGCGGCAGCAGGAAGTGGCGCAACGAGAAATCGACGTTGGTGACCTGGGCGATCTTCACGCGCGCATCCCTGGGCAGCGACGGCAGGGCCGAGACATGGCGGCGCGGCGCCGCCAGCCGCTCAGGCCTGGGCCGGCGGCTCCTCCGGCACATCCTCGCCGGCGGCGCCGATGCGGGTGATGGCCCATTGCAGCGCGACGACGCCGTTTTCCGCGTGCAGCGCCACCTGGCTGGTGCGGCGGGGCTCGGTGCCCAGGTAGATGCTCTCCTCCAACTCCACCCGGCAGCCCATGGCGCGCAGCCGCCAGCCGCCACCGCTCGGCAGCCGCAGCAGCACGCCGCTTTCATCCTGTTGCAGGCTGGCGACCACGCCGGGGTGCAGGTGGAAGCGCACCACGAAGGGCGGCACCTCGGCGCCCTCGGACAACTCCAACAAATCCTCGCCGCGCAGGTCTTCGCCATTGGCCGCCAGGTACAGCCGGCGCCGATGCACCACGCCGTAGGGGCGCTTCCAGCCGTCATGCGCCGCGTCCAGCCAGAGCTGGCCATTATGCTCCACCCGGTCGGCGGAAACCCGTTCGGGCCGGCGGCCCAGGCCCTCGCCCTTCAACTCGCTGCTGTTGGTATCGGCCAGCACCAGGGTGGAATGCGCGGCGGTGGCGCGCAGCGCGTCGCGCCATTCTTCCTCGGCCGCCGGGGCGGCGCCGCAGTTGACGATCAGCCGTTCCCGCCCGACCGACATCTCGAAGCTCAGCGTGCCGGCATCGGCGAAGCGGTCGGCGCCCAGCGGCAGGCCATTGGCGATGTCGCGCCCGCGCCCGGCCGGCGGCGCGCCGCAATCCATCAGCACCAGCGTGCGCTGCGCCTGCAGCCGCTGGAAGCCGGTGAGGTCGAGGAACATCGGCGCTCGGCCGCGGCTCTGCCCCTGGGTCAGCACCAGGTCCACCAGGGCCGCGGTTTCCTCACGGCTGCCGTTGAACAGCGCCAGCGCGCCGTCGCCATGGCGCAGCATGCGCAGCGCCAGGCCGGCGCGGTCCATCACATGGCCCAGCTGCGGCGGGGCGTTCAGGCCCCCACCGGTGATCAGGTTGCGGATCTCGATCAGGTCCTGATAGGCCAGAAGCTGCTGCAACGGGCTGCGTTCCACATGGCCGCCATCGCTGTTGAACTGGCGGCCCAGCTCATCCGGCAGGTACTTCAGTACCTTGTTGAGCCAGCCTTCCTCCTCCAGCGCCACGGCGGCGGCCAGCGCGCCCTTCAGCGTCACCAGGGCGCCACGATGCGCGGCCTCGGCGGGCAGGGAGAGCACCACGCCGCGCGCGTCCTGCGCCAAGCGCACCAGCAGGCGCTTGCGGAAGCCGTCCTCCGCGGTCGCGGCCAGGAAGTCCCAATGGCCCAGCCAGGCGGAGACGCGGGCGGCGGCCACCTGCGGCGCCAGGGCGAGTTCCTCCAGGCTGCCGCGCAGCAGCCAGTCCTCGGTCAGGTCGCGGGCGCGCAGCCGGGCGGTATCGGTGCCGAGCGCGCGCAGGTCCCGCAGCCAGGCGAAGGCATGGGCGCTGGCGCGCCAGGTGATGGGGCCAGAAGCAGCGTCCCAGCCCTGCGGCCCCGTCACGTCCTCGGGCGCGGGCTCCAGCGTCAGCGCGGTGCCGGCCACCTCGAACTCACCCCGCAGCAGCGCGGCGCCCCGGGCGGCGTCGCCGGGCCAGAGGTCACGGAAGGAGCGTGCCAGGGCCTCCGGCGCGCGGCCGGGCCTGATGCCGGAGAACAGGCGGTCGAACAGGCCCATCTCGCTCTCTCTGCTCCCTAGCCCTGGCCGCGCAGCGCGGCGATGGCCGTGCCGTAGTCCGCCGCGCCGAACACGGCCGTGCCGGCTACCAGCACATCCGCCCCGGCTTCGATGCAGCGCGGCGCGGTGGCGACGGTGACGCCGCCATCCACCTGCAACGCGATATCGCGGCCCGATTCGCTGATCATTCGGCGCAGCGTGGCGATTTTCGTCAACTGGCTATCAAGGAAGGTTTGCCCGCCAAACCCAGGATTGACCGACATGACCAAAATCAGGTCGGTCAGGTCGAGTACGTTCGCCACCGCGGAGACCGGAGTTGCCGGGTTCAGCACCACGCCGGCCTTCTTCCCCAGCGCGCGGATGGTCTGCAACGACCGGTGCAGGTGCGGCCCGGCTTCCGGGTGCAGGCTGATCCAGTCGGCGCCGGCCTTGGCGAAGCTCTCCAGGAAGGGGTCCACCGGGGAGATCATCAGGTGGACATCGAACGGAATCGGGCAGTGCTTGCGCAGCTTTTCCAGCACCACCGGCCCGAAGCTGATGTTGGGGACGAAATGGCCATCCATGATGTCGAGATGCAGCCAGTCGGCCCCGGCGGCGGCCACGGCGCGTACTTCCTCGCCCAGGCGGGAGAAGTCGGCGGCCAGCAGAGAGGGGGCGATGCGGACGGGGCGCGGGGCGGGGGAGTGGGGCATGGGGCGTTCTAGCGTCTGATCGTCGCTGGTGGAATCACTGGCGGCGTGAATCCGCCGCTCGATCAACAGTTGAGGTCTGCCAGACGCTTCTCTGCGCCTCTGACAGACCTCAGCTGCCCGGGTTTCCCAGGGTAGGCACGGTGGGGAAGCATGGTGGCAAGGACGGCCGCGACTTCACCATCAGCGGCGCCGTCTGGAACCAGGACCGTGAACGGCGGCTAACGCCTCAGCGATCCGCTATCCGGGAGCCGCCCGTTGTCCTTTGCCACGCATGCCCGACCTGCCGCCCTCGTACCCGCCGGGGCGGGGCTTTCGCCGCTCGCCTGGCTTGGCCTGGCGGCGCTGCTGGCCGCCGGCTGCCTGGCGCCGGCGGTGCTGAACGGCACCCCGCCGGTGTTCACCGATAGCCAGGGGTATCTGGACAATATGGCGCAGTTCCGCCCCAGCCATATGCGTGCCTTTGGCTATGGCGCCTTCCTGCGGCTCACCGGCGGCATGGCCAGCCTGTGGCTGCCGGCCTTCGCCCAGGTGGTGCTTTCGGTCTGGCTGGCGCTGCGCTTCGTTTCGCTTGAAGCGCAGCGCTGGCCGGCGCCGCTGGTGCTGGCCGCGGTGGCGCTGCTGCTGGCCGGGCCGCTGCCCTGGCTGGCTGGCTGGCTGATGCCGGACCTATTCGCCGGGCTGTTGCTGCTGGCGCTGCTGATCCTCGGGCTGCACTGGCGCCGGCTCGGCTGGCTGGAACGGCTGGTGCTGGTGGGGTTCCTCTGCGGCGCGGCCAGCGTCCACCTGACCCATCCGCCGCTGCTGCTGGGCCTGGCGCTGGCCATGGGCGGGCTGGCGCTGCTGGCCCGGCCGGTGCGTGCGGCGGCCGGCCGGCTGGCGCTGGTGGCGCTGCTGGCGGCGGGGATCGGTGGCGGGGTGCTGGTCGCTTCCAACCTCGTCACCTACCACAAGGCCACGATATCCCTGGGCTCGCCGGTCTTCCTGTTCGCCCGGCTGCTGGAGGATGGCGACGTACCCGCCGTGCTGGCGCCGGCCTGCGCCGCCGGCGCGGCCTGGGTGACCTGCCGCTTCCTCGACCGGCTGCATATCGGCGCCGACGCGTTCCTGTGGGCGGATGACTCGCCGATCCGCGAGATGGGGTGGTTCGAGCATTTCTACCTGGAGGCGGCGACGCTCAACCCGATCCTGCTGCGCGAGATCTGGCCGGCCTGGGTGGGCGGCGCGGTGCGGCGGACCCTGCAGCAGATGGTGACCTTCGGCCTGGGCGACGGCTTCGATGCCGAGGGGCCGCACATGCTGGCGCGGGAGATGCCGCGCTTCGGGCTGGACTGGGTGGTGCCGCTGATGACGGCCTCGCGGCAATACGACAACGGCCTGCTGCCCTACGTGCCGGCGCTGCTGGCGGACAGCATCGGTGCGGTGGCGCTGCTGGTGCTGGTCGGGTTGGGCGGCTGGGGCGTGGCGCGGCGGCGGCGGGCGGTCTGGTGGCCGGCGGCGCTGTTCCTGGTGCTGTGGCTGGGCAATGCGGCGGTGATCAGCCTGGCCGCGCCGGTGCATGACCGCTACGGCACCCGCATGGTCTGGGTGGCGCCGCTGCTGGCGCTCAGCCTGGTGCTGCGCGCAGGGCGGGGGGCTGCCGAGTGGGACGCGAAGGCCGGCGATGTGGCCCGCGGCCGGCCGTCCACATCGCATGCCGCGGCGGCAGGTGCAGGAACAGATTGGAACTGAACGGGCCGAGCCTGAGTCCCGTATAGCCGATGGTGGCGCCAGTGACCTGCGGTGCCAACTCCGCCAGGCCGGACCTGCGCATCAGGATCAAGTTCTCCTCCCGCGCCCATTCGGCCTTGTTCAGCACGCGGCAGGCGGTGCGGAAGCTGCGGTCCCAGAAATGCGCCAGCGGAATGGCGGTATGGTGCTCCACCGGGAAGAAGCGGTTGGGCACGGTGACGAAGACCTCCTCCGCCACGCGGTAGAGCTCGGCAACGAAGCGGCGCTGGTCGGCGCGGCTGCCGACATGTTCCAGCACGGCATTGGCGGTGGCGAAGCGGAAGCTGCGGTCGCCGAAGGGCAGCCGGGCATTCGGGCGGATCTGCTGGTAGCCCACCGCCGGATAGGCCTGGCGGAAGCCATCGCCTTCGCCGAGGCCGACCGCGGTGATGTCCTGCGGATGGGGGTACAGCCGTTCCAGCACGTTGGCGGCATCGGTGACGACATCGGAGACGCCGACATCGAGGATGCTGTCGCCGTGGCGCGGCGTGCAGAACTCGATGAAGTCTCGATATATGCGGTCACGCGCGGCGATGACCACGCGCTCACCCAGGGATTGCGGCGGGGCGGCCTGATAGAACTTGCCATCGACAGCGGCCTTGGTCGGCATGGCGAGCCTCACGGGTATATTGAACAGTATTCAATATACTCACCGATCGCTGAGGCGTCCGCAGCACGAATTCGGGAGGCGTTACCGCTTCACGAAGCGCGCGGTGAAGAACCCGTCCATGCCGCCATGCTCGGGCCAGTAGTCCGGCCGGGTGCGCAGCGCGCGGTTGGCGGTCAGCGCATGCGCCAGGCCGGGCAGCTCGGTCGGCAGGAAGGGCAGTTGCGCCAGGCCGAACTCGCCGGCGCTGGCCATGTGCGCCTCACCTTCCTCGGGTTGCAGGGAGCAGGTGGCGAAAACCAGGCGGCCGCCCGGCTTCAGCAGGCGGGTCGCGTTCAGCAGCAGGCGGCGCTGGGCGGCGGCCAGGGTGGCGATGTCCTTGAAGCGCTTCAGGTGCGGCACGTCCGGGTGGCGGCGGATGGTGCCGGTGGCGGTGCAGGGCGCATCCAGCAGAATAGCGTCGAACCGGGCCTCGGGCGCCCATTCGGCGGCGTCGGCTTCCACCACCTCGGCGGTCAGGTGCAGCCGGGCCAGGTTTTCCCGCAGCCGGTCCAGCCGCCGGGCCTCACGTTCCACCGCCACCACGGTGGCGCCGGTGCTGGCCAGCTGCGCGGTCTTGCCACCGGGGGCGGCGCAGAGGTCGGCCACCAGCTCGCCGGGCTTCACCCCCAGCAGTCGGGCGGGCAGCGAGGCCGCGGCGTCCTGGACCCAGAACTGGCCCTCGGCGAAGCCGGCCAGTTCGGTCACGCGGGTGCCGGCGGGGTAGCGCCAACTGCCATTGGGCAGCTCGGTGCCGCCCTCGGGCGCGGTGGCACCGGGGGCGAGCGTCAGGTCCAGCGGGGCTTCCAGCCAGTGCGCGGCGGCGATGCTGCGCACGCCGGTGCCATAGGCCTGCTGCCAGGCGCTGTAGAGCCAGCCCGGCGTGTCCAGCCGTTCGGCGTCCAGCCCCTCCAGCGCTTCCGGCCCGGCTTCGGCCACGCGGCGCAGCACGGCGTTGACCAGGCCGGCAAAAGGCTTCGGCACCAGCCCGACCGTGCCATTGACCGCGGCATGCGCCGGCGTGCCCAGCAGCAGGATTTCGGCGGCGCCGAGGCGCAGCGCGTTGCGCACCTCGTCCGGCGGGTTGCGCCGCAGCCAGGGCTCCAGCGCCGCGTCCAGGCTGCCGTAGCGCCGCAGCGCGGCGGCGGCGATGCGGTGGGCGGCGGCCTTGTCGCGTGGCTCGATGGCCTTGGGCAGGCTGTCGAGCGCCTCCTCCAGCGCCCGGTGCTTCATCAGCACGGCGTTGAGCAGGGCGTAGGCGGCGCTGCGGGTGGGCTGGGGGGCGGCTTGGGTGGGGCGGGATCTGGCCATCAGGCCGCGGGTTATGGCCCCGGGGGCGCCCGGGTGCCATAGCCCAGCGCAATACTGGTGCAGATTGGCGCCAGAACCGCGGCGCCGGCTGGGCCGCAGCGATGGTTGGTTCGCGCGGACCGCGGCGGAATCCGTGGGTGTCGGCACGCCGCAGCGCCTGCGCGCTTCCGCCCCCGCCCGTTCTGCTTTAACTCGCCCGCCATGCTCAGCCATGTCCTTGCCGCCACCGACCGCGTGATGCCCGCCGTGGAGCGCCGGCCGCGCCTGGCACTGGTGCTGCTGTGCCTGGTGCTCTGGCTGCCGGGCTTCTTCAGCATTCCCCCCTCGGACCGCGACGAGGCGCGCTTCGCCCAGGCAACCAGGCAGATGCTGGAGAGCGGCGACCACGTTCGCATCCGCTACCAGGATGAAGAGCGCAACAAGAAGCCGGTGGGCATCCACTGGCTGCAGGCCACCACGGTGCGCGCGGCGGAAGTGCTGCACCTGGGCTGGCGCGGCGATATCTGGCCGTATCGGGTGCCTTCCCTGCTGGGCGCGCTGCTGGCGGTGCTGGCGACCTTCCATTGGGGCCGCACCCTGGTGGGTAGGCGTGCCGCCTGGCTGGGCGCAGCGATGCTGGGCAGCACCCTGGTGCTGATGGTGGAGGCACATATCGCCAAGACCGATGCCGCGCTGCTGGCCAGCGTGGCCGCGGCGATGGGGCTGTTCGGCACCTGCTACCTCAGGCCATCCGCGTTCACGGCCAAGGACGCGGCGGCGTTCTGGCTGATCCTCGGCGTTTCCATCCTGCTGAAGGGGCCGATCGGGCCGATGGTGGCGCTGCTGGCCGGGGTGACGCTGGCCATTGCCGACAAGGGGTCGCCGCATGGGGCGCCCGTGGGCGACCATTGGTGGAAGGCGCTGCGTCCGGCCTGGGGCGTGCCCTTGATGCTGGCGGTGGCGCTGCCTTGGCTGGTCGCCATCGGCATTGCGACGGAAGGGCGGTTCTTCTCCCAGGCCGTGGGCGGGGACATGCTTGGCAAGGTCGGCGCCGGGGAGGAGAAGCACTGGGGGCCGCCCGGCTTCTACGTTCTGACCTTCGCCATCGCCGCCTTCCCCAGCGCCTGGGTGGTGCTGGCGGCGCTGCCCAGCGCCTGGCGCGACCGGCTGAACCCGCCGACGCGCTTCCTGCTGGCCTGGATTGTGCCGAGCTGGCTGCTGTTCGAGGCGGTACAGACAAAACTGCCGCACTACGTGCTGCCGATGTTCCCCGCGCTGATGCTGCTGGGCGCCAGCTGGGCGATGGACCCGCTGCGGCGGATGCCGCCGGCCTGGTTGCGTTGGGCCGGGCTGGCTGCGCTGGTGGGTGTGTCCGGCGGGCTGGCGCTGTTGGCGCTGGCGCTGCCTTGGCGGCTGGTGGTGAGCCTGCTGTGGGGCGGGCCGGTGGCGCTGCTGGGCGCCGTGGCACTGGTATGGCTGGTGCTGAAGCTGCGGGCGCGCGGCGCCTGGGCCGGGGCGGTGCTGGCCGGCTGCGTGCTGGCGGCGCCGGTCTATCTCGGCGTGATGGAGGGCGTGCTGCCGGGGGTGCGGGCGATCTGGGTTTCCGAGCGGCTGGCGGCCACGCTGCGCCGCGCGGCGCCGGGGCTGGACCCCGCGCAGTTCGGCGTCACCAGCTATGCCGAACCCTCGATGGTCTTCGCCATCGGCACCGCGACGCATCTGCTGCGCACCGGCGAGGATGCCGCGCAGTTCCTGGCGGCCCAGCCGGGGCGGGTGGTGGCGGTGGGCGACCGGGCCGAGGCGGCGTTCCAGCGGGAAGCGACCAGGCTGGGGCTGACGGCGCGCGAGATCGGCATGGTGACCGGGCTGAACTACACCCGTGGGCGATTCCTGACGTTGCAGCTCTATCGCGTTGCGGAAGCATCACCGCGATGATATTGCAAGTCATTCGCAACTGATGGCTGCGGTGGGCATCCTCCGCTGGTGGCCCCGGTGCTCGTTCCAACCTGTGGATGGCCGCCCCGCATGACGACCGAAGCCTATGACCGCACCACCATCCGGCTGCATTGGGCCACCGCCTTCCTGGTATGCTGGCAATGGGCCCAGGCGCACCTGATCGACCTGGTCTCCATCGTCGGCACGCCGGGGCGGCGGGTGATGGTGGGGTTGCATGTGCTGGGCGGCCTGCTGCTGGTGGCGGTGCTGCTGGCGCGGCTGGCGTGGCGCCACCGGGGCGGCGTGCGGTTGAGCCATGCCGCGGGCTCGGAGGGGCTGGTCGCGCGGGCCGGGCATATCGTGTTGTATGCGCTGCTGGCGGCGGTGCTGGGCTTTGGCCTCTGGCTGGAATGGGTGCGCGGCGACAACCTGTTCGGCCTTGTGCAGGTGCCGGCCTTCGACCCCGGCAATCGCGCGCTGCGCCGGGCGGCGGCGGACCGGCATGAGTTCCTGGCCAATGCGCTACTGATTTTTGCCGGGCTGCACGCCCTGGTCGCCCTGGCGCACCACTACATCCGGCGGGACGGCGTGCTGCGCCGGATGCTGCCCGGGCTGAAGTAGCGGCGCATCCGGCGGCGTCGGCGCGCGTTCTGGCGGCTCACCGCCGGAGCCTGCCCGACGCCGTCCGACCCGCTGCCCCCTGGCGGCCCGCCAGAGCCGGTCATGCCGCCGCCGATGCCACCACCCGGGCCGGACCTGCCCGAAGCGCCACGGCGCGACCCGCCGAACCCGCACGCCCCCCCCGGCGAGGACCCCTCCAGGCCGCCGGTCGGCGACCCGCCGGCGCCGCATCCGCTGCATTCCTGAGGCGGGCGGGGCTGGTAAAGCGGCGGTTGCGGGGGCACATGCCGAGCATGACCGATACTCCCCCGAAGCCAGCCGATCCGGCTGTTCTCCCCATTGCTCCGGCCGCCGACGCCACGCCGGCTGCCGTCTCCGGCGCTTCCCAAGCCGGGGTGCAGCCAGCGGCCCAACCTGCGGCCAGGAAGCCGCTGCCGCCCGAGATCGGCGGCCCAACCGGGCCGGAGCCGACCCGCTATGGTGACTGGGAACGCAAGGGCCGCGTCAGCGACTTCTAGCCTTTGTTCGAGAGACTGATTCACCGCCCCGGCGATTCCGCCTTTGCGGATCCGCTGATCGTCAGGGCGTGAGAACACGCATCGAGTCGGGCAAGGAAATCCGTGCCGCGACTCGGCGCCGGCGGCGAGAACACCGTGAGATTGATTGGCGAACGCGCTTGTGTCCGCCGGACCGGGCGGACCGCAAGCCCTGGTTGGCATGGGCCGTGCTAGAACATCGCCATGTCTCCGCCCGTGCTTGTCGCCTTCGTTGCCGGCCCCGCCGGCCCCTGGCAGATCGACCGCTGCACCACCGTGGTCGGCGAGCCGTTGCCGCGGGCCGAGCGCTTGGCCGTGCTGGAAGGGCCGCAACCGGCCCCAGCGGACGCCACCTGGGCGCTGCGCGGCAGTACCAGCAACCCCCGCTACACCAACCGGGCGGAACTCAATGCGCTCGGCGCCGTGCAGCCGGGGCTGGGGCGGCCGCAGGCGCGCTGCGCCGCGCTGATCCCCATCCGCAAGACCGAGGCCTGGTGGGCGTTGGCGCAGGATGAGCGGCGGGCGATCCTGGAGGAGACGTCGCGCCACATCGCCATCGGCATGGAATACCTGCCGGCGGTGGCGCGCCGGCTGCATCACAGCCGCGAGCTGGGCGAGCCGTTCGATTTCCTGACCTGGTTCGAATATGCGCCGGAGCATGCCGCGGCGTTCGAGGAGCTGGTGGCGCGGCTGCGGGCCACGGCGGAATGGGGCTTCGTGGACCGCGAAGTGGACCTGCGCCTGAGCCAGTGAGAACAGCCACCGAGTCGGGCCAGGGAATCCCTGGGCCGACTCGGCGCTGGTGCTGGGCACGCAGCATGATTCATTGGCGAACGCGCTTGTGGGTAACTCTGGCCGAAAGCCACAAGCCCTTGGGGTAATTGGGTTTTCAGCCCAGCCGAGTCGCGCCCGAGTCGCTGTTTTCGGCGCTGAAGGGAACCAGTGGTGAACGCCCTGGTAGGTTAAGCCGCGTTCCTTCTACCAGGGATTGTGCCACCAGGCGCCGCAAGCACCCCGAGTCGCGGGGCAGCGATTCGTTCCTACGACTCGGATGAAGTTATTGATTCCACGGCATTCGTCGCGACTTCAGAATCACTTTCTGTTCGCGCCGGCGCCAACCCCCAGCCAGGTGCCCAGCGCCAGCGCGCCGACAGCGCAGGCCAGCAGGGTCGGCACCAGGCCCAGGCCGGCCGTCGCCACGCCGAACACCGCTACCCCCACCGACTGCCCGCAATAGAAGCTGAAGGCGTGCATGGCGGTAGCGGAACCGCGCGCCTTGGGGGCAACTTCGGTGACTCGGGTCTGGATGCTGTTGTGGATCATGTAGAAGCCGGTGCCGAGCAGCAGCCCGCACAGGATGAACAGCGCCAGCCACGGCGCGAAGGCGAAGAGCACGAAGCTCAGCGCCACCAGCCCGCCGCCCAGCACCACCATGCGGCCCTGGCCCAGCTTGGCCAGCAGCAATGGCGCCAGCCCGGCATAGACCAGCCCGCCAGCGCCGAAGGCGCCCACGACGAAGCCGGCCTCGGGCGGGCCACCCAGCCCGTGCTGGGCCAGCAGGGGGGCGATGTAGGGGAACAGGCCGAAGACCATGATCGCCTCGACGAAGACCGCGGCGTAGCAGACCACCGCCGCCGGGGTGCGCCACAGCGTGACGTAGCGCTCAATGGCCAGGCCTGGGCTGAAGCTGGTGCTCGGCTCGCGCGGGGCGCGGCGGGCGGCCAGCAGCATCACCAGGCTGGCAGCGCCAGCCAGGATGGCGCAGAGGCCCATCACGCCGCGCCAGCCCGCATAACCTTCCAGCAGGCCGCTGACGAAGCCGCCGGCCGCCTGGCCGCTGATGGAGAGCACCAGCAGGCGGGAGATCGCGATCTGCCGCTGCGCCATCGGCACCCGGTCGCCCATCACCGCCAGCGCCAGCGGCATCACCCCGCCGGCCGCGGCGCCGGAGAGAGCGCGGAACCAGAACAGCGCCGGCAGCGTTGTGGCGAAGGCGGAGGCAGCCAGCATCAGCGTGGTCAGCGCCAGCGCGATCAGCATGACCCGCTGCTTGCCATAGGCGTCCCCCACCGGCCCCAGGATCGGCTGGATCAGCGCGAAGGGCAGCGTATAGGCGGCGCCCAGCAGCGCCACGTCCTCCGCGCTGGCGTCAAAGTGCTGCGAGAGGACGACGATCAGCGGGTCCGTCAGCCGGCCGGCGAAGGCGGTGGCGAAGGCGGCCAGGCCCAGGGTGATGACCAGGCTGCCGGAGGCGGCGGGGGTGGATTGGGCCATTTATTCGGGTTGCAGTCCCATCTGGCGGGTCAGGGTACGGAAGCTGGCGACCTCGCGCGCCATCAGGGCGGCGAAGGCGGCGGGGCCGAGGCCGACCGGCTCGGCGCCCAACAGCGCGAAGCGTTGGCGCATGGCGGGGTCCGCCATCACCTGATCGCACAGCGTGGAGATGCGTTGCACCAGCGCAGGGTCGGTGGCCGGCGGCGCGAACAGGCCGAACCAGGTATCGGACAGCACACTGGGCAGGCCGCTTTCGGCGAAGGTGGGTACATCCGGCAAAAAGCTGCTGCGGCGTGGGCTGGCGACGGCAAGCGCGCGCACCTGCCCGGCCTGGATGAAGCTGAGCGCCGAGTTGGTCGAGGACGCCACCATCGGCACCTGGCCGGCGACGCAGGCGGCGATGCTCTCGCTGGAGCTGCGATAGGGGATGTCGCGCAGCGACAGGCCGGTGGCTTGCGTGACCATGCCCATCATCAGCTGCACCGTGGTGCCGATGCCGCTATGGGCATAGGCCAACTCATCCTTCGGCTTGGCTTTTACGTGTGCGACGAACTCCGCCACCGTGCGCGCCGGGAAGTCCGGGTGCACCACCAGCACGTTGGGGCTGGTGGCGAACAGGCTGATCGGCGCCAGGTCCTTCAGCACGTCGATCTGCTGGTTCTTCATCATGGAGGGCACGATGGCGATGGTGCCGGGCGCGCCGAGCAGGGCGTAGCCATCTGGCGCGGCACGGGCGACCAGCGCGGCGGCGACCATGCCGGAGGCGCCGGAGCGGTTCTCCACCACGAACACGCTGCCGGGCAGGCGCGGGCGCAGCCCTTCCAGCAGCAGGCGGGTGGCGACGTCCGAGACGCCACCGGCGCCGAAGCCGATGAGGATGCGGACCGGGCGGTCCGGCCATTCCGTGTTGGACTGCGCCAAGGCAGGCGTGGCCAAGGCGGTGGCGAGCAATGTGCGGCGGGCGATCATCCCTGCATCTCCTGGCGGCGGCCTTCAGTGGCCGCTTCGTTGAGGGTTCCGTCGAGGTTGAGGACGACGCCATAGGCCATGGCGGCCTGCCCAGGCGTGACGTAGCCATGCGCCAGGTCGGCCAGCACGGCGGCCAAGGGGCGTTGGCAAGCCGGGCCATAGCCGCCGCCACCACCGGAGACGACGCGCACGGCATCGCCGGGGGTGAGGTCGAAGCTGCCCTTCAGCGCCTTCGTCACCGTGCCGTCCTTGCGGATGATCTCGACGAAGCAGGTGGCGCCGTCGCCGCCGCCGGCAAGGCCCCAGGGCGGGCATTGGCCACGCTCGAACTTCAGGTTCAGCCGGCAGGGGTGGGTGATCTCGTAGTCCTTGACCACGCCGAGGCCACCGCGCTGCCGCCCAGGCCCGCCACTGTCCGGCCGCAGCCGCTTGGCCCGGAGGCGATAGGGGTACAGCGCCTCCTGCATCTCGGCGGGAATGTCGGGCACGTCGCCATGGGCGTTACTGCGTAAGGGGAAGGCGCCGTCCTCGTCCGCGGTGGCGCCCCAGCCGCCGGTGGCGGTGTCCAGGTTGTAGAACAGCTCCCCGGTGTGGGGCAGGCGGCCGGCCATGGAGTGCACGCCATAGGTGCCATGGTGGGCGGCGCGGGCGCGGGCGGGCAGGGCTTCGCCGAGCGCGCGCAGGATGGTGTCGACCACGGTGGGGATGGTGTTGCCGCTGCCGGCGATGGGGGCTTCCGGCCGTGCGGTCAGGAAGGTGCCGTCCGGCGCCTCCACCACCAGGCGGTCGAAGTCGCCCTGGTTCACCGGCTCCTCCGGCGTCAGCAGGTACTTGGCGGCGATGCGGGACGCCGCCACCGCGCCGCCATTGCGGCCGGCGTTGCTCGGCCCGGCCATCTGCGCGCCCAGGCCCGAGAGGTCGATGGTCAGGCGTTCGCCATCGGCGTGGATGGCCACCTTCACCGGGATGGTCTGGCCCAGGCGGATGCCGTCATCGTCCAGGTAGGATTCGGCGGTGTAGCGGCCGGGCGGAATGCTGCGGATGACGTCGGCGGCCTGGCTATCGGCCTGGCGGCGCATGGTGGCGATGGCCTCCGCCAGCGTCGCGGCGCCGCGACGGCGCAGCACCTCCAGCACCATGTCGCGGCCCAGCAGGCAGCCGGCGATCTGCGCCTCCAGGTCGCCCAGCACCAGGCGGGGGAAGCGGGTATTGGCGGAGATGATGCGGAAGATTTCGTGCTGGCGCTCGCCACGGGAAAGCAGTTTCACCGTGGGGTACTGGATGCCTTCCTGCCAGATGTCGGTGCTGGTGGTGACGGCGCTGCTGCCTACGGCCATGCCACCCAAATCCATCCAATGCACCAGCACGGCGAAGAAACCGAGCAGCGCGCCTTCCGCCCGCACGGGCGTGTAGAGCACCACGTTGTTCAGGTGCTGGCCGAGCGTCGCGGCTTCATTGCTGATGATGGCGTCGCCGTGGTGCAGGTTTTCCGCGCCATAGGTGGCCAGGCCGGAGCGCACGGCGGTGCCCAGCGCATTGGCGACGAAGATCGGCAGGCTGCCGCGGGATTGGCAGACCAGCGCGCCCTCGGGGTCCACCAGGCCGACGGCGTAGTCCTTGTACTCCTGCACCAGCGGGGAGAAGGCGGTGCGCTCGATGTTCTTCTCGATCTGGTTGGGGATCGAGAGCAGTTCGTGGCGGATGATCTCAAGCGTGATCGGGTCGCTGGCTCTGGCGGGCCGATTCAGCCCTCCGGTGCTCGGGCTGACGCCCTCCGCCCTCCGTGCATCGGTCCCGGTCACAGCGCCACCTCCACACTGATTTCGCCGAGCGTGCCGACGCGGGCGGCGTCGCCGCTGCCCAGCAGCATGGTGGCGCCGTATTCCTCGATGATCGCCGGGCCGGTGAAGGCGAAGCCGGCAGGCAGGTGTTCCCGCCGCCAGACCGGCGCTTCCACCCAGCCTTCCCGCGTGTGCAGCGGCCGATGCGCCACCGGCTGCGGCGGCGCGGTGGCAATGGGCGCCAATGCTGCCAGGGCGGGGCGTGCGGTCGGCGCTTCCGCGATGATGCGCAGCGCCACAATTTCCGGCTGGAAGTCGTCGCCCAGGCTGCGGCCGTAGCGCTTGGCATAGATCGCCTCGAAGGCGCTGCGGATGGCCGGGGCCTCCACCGTCTCGCCCAACTCCACCAGCACGGTGTGGCGCTGGCCGCGATAGCGCATTTCTGCCTGCGCCCGCAGCGTGGCCGGCGCGCCGGCGAACTCGGCTGCGGCGGCGGAAAGGGCTTCGGCGCGCACGGCCGCCACGGCTTCGGCCAGGGTGGCGATACCAGCGGCGGAAAGGTCCGCCACCACACTGCGAGAAATGTCCAGCCGGGCGCCGGCCAGCAGCATGCCGAGTGCGGAGAAATTGCCCGGCTGCGGCGGGATCAGCACGCGGGGAATGCCCAGGCTGCGCGCCAGGTCGCCGGCGAAGAGCGGCCCGCCACCACCGAAGGCGCACAGCACGAAGTCGCGCACGTCGTGCCCGCGCGCCACGGTGATCTCCTTGATCGCGCCGGCCATCAGCGTGCTCGCCAGGTCCAGCACGCCGCGCGCCACAACCTCCGCATTGTCGTAGCCCAGCGGCGTGGCCAGCCTGGCCATGATGGCCGCCGCCGCGCCGTCGCGGTCCAGCGCCAGCTTGCCGCCCAGGAAGTTGGCGCCGCCGATGCGGCCCAGCACCAGGTTGGCGTCTGTCACCGTGGGCTCCGTCCCGCCGCGGCCGAAGGCGACCGGCCCCGGCTCGCTGCCCGCGCTGCGGGGGCCGACGCGCAAGCGGCCCTGCGGGTCCACCCAGGCGATGGAGCCACCGCCGGCGCCGACCTCGACGATGTCCAGCACGGGCGTGCGGATGGGGAAGCCGCGCTCATAGCCGCCGACCCAGTAGGTGGACTGCACCTCGAAGCCGCCATCTTCCACCAGGGCGCATTTGGCCGTGGTGCCGCCCATGTCGAAGGCGACCATGCGCGGAATGCCGAGCGCCCGGGCGTAGTCGGCGGCGGCGATGACACCACCGATCGGGCCACTCTCCACCAGGGAGATCGGGCGCTGCACGGCGGCTGGGAAGGGCATGGCGCCGCCATTGCTGCCCATCATCGCCAGCGTTCCGGTGAAGCCGCGCTCCCCCAGCCGAGTGGCGAAGCCGGCGGCATAGGCGGCCACCTTGGGGCCGACGAAGGCATTGGCGGCGGCGGTGCTGGTGCGCTCGTACTCGAACCATTCGCGCGACAGGGAAGACCCGGTGGTGACGTAGGCGCCGGGCAGTGCGGTGCGCAGGAACGCGGCGGCCTGGTCCTCATGCGCCGGGTTGGCGTAGGCGTTGAGGAAGCTGATGGCGATGGCCTCCACGCCTTGCAGCGCCGGGACCAGCGCTTCCAGGGCTGCCACATCCAGCGGCGCGATCACCTGGCCATCGGCGGCGATGCGCTCGGCGACCTCGAAGCGCAGCGGTCGCGGCACCAGCGGCGGGTCGCGGCGGAAGGACAGGTCGAAGGGGACGGGCCGGTTGCCGCGGGCAATCTCCAGCACATCTCGGAAGCCTTCGGTGGTCACCAGGGCTGTCTTCGCGCCGCGCCGTTGCAGGAAGGCGTTGATCACATGGGTGGTGCCGTGGCGCAGCAGGGCGATGCCATCCGGCGCCGCGCCGGTCTCGCCCAGGCCGGTCAGCACGCCATCCACCAGGTCGGCATAGGTGGTCAGGGTCTTGCCGAAGCCTAGGCCGCCCGTGGCGGGGTCATAGACCGCGACATCGGTGAAGGTGCCGCCGGTATCGGCGGCGACGAGTTGGCGCAACTGGGACGTTCCTTGGGCGTGAGGCGCGCAAGGTCCGGGCTGGGGCCGGCCGCGTCAAGTTGCCGGGGGCGCGGGGCCGCCGTACAGGCAGCGCATGGACCTGCCCAACCTGCCCAAGGATCTTCCCGTTGTCGAAGCCCTGCCGGCGCTGACCGCTGCGCTGCGGGAGGGCAGCAACGCCGTGCTGATCGCCCCACCCGGCGCCGGCAAGACCACGCTGGTGCCGCTGGTGCTGCGGGACGAGCCTTGGGCGGCCGGGCAGAAGATCGTGGTGCTGGAACCCCGGCGTGTCGCCGCCCGCGCCGCCGCCCGGCGCATGGCGGATTTGTGCGGGGAGGCGCTGGGCGAAAGCATCGGCCTGGCCACCAGGCTGGACCGCGTGGCGGGCCCCGGCATGCGGGTGGAGGTCATCACCGAAGGGCTGCTGGTGCGCCGGCTGCAATCCGACCCGGGGCTGGAGGGTGTCGCCGCGGTGATCCTGGACGAGGCGCATGAGCGCAACCTGGACACCGACCTGGCGCTGGCGCTGTGCCTGGATTTGCAACGGGAGCTGCGGCCAGAGCTGCGGCTGCTGGCGATGTCCGCCACGCTGGATGGCGGTGTCTTCGCCACGCTGATGCGGCGCGGTGCCGGCGAGACCGAGCCGGCGCCGGTGGTGGAGAGCCTCGGCCGGGCGTACCCGGTGGCGCTGGAATACCGGCTGCGCGACCTGAAGGAGATGCGCGAGCTGCCGGACGCGATGGCAACGGCCATCCGTGGCGCGCTGCGCGACCACCCCGGCGACGTGCTGGCCTTCCTGCCCGGCTGGAGCGAGATCCGCCGCACCGCCGAGCGGCTGGACGGCGTGGAGGCAGAAATCCTGCCGCTGCATGGCGAGATGCCGCCGGCCGAGCAGGACCGCGCGCTCGGGCCTTCATCTCGGAGAAAAGTGGTGCTGGCGACCAGCATCGCCGAGACCTCGCTGACCGTGCCCGGCGTGCGGATCGTGGTGGATGGCGGCTTTCGGCGCACCCCGCAGCTGGATGCGGCGACCGGGCTTTCCCGCCTGGTCACCGTCCGCATCTCCAAGGCCGCCGCCGAGCAGCGCGCCGGCCGCGCCGGCCGGCAGGGGCCGGGCGTGGCGGTGCGGCTGTGGAGTGAGGCACTGCATCGCGGCCTTGCCCCGCAGGACCGGCCGGAGATGCTGGAGGCCGAACTCTCCGGCCTGGCGCTGGACTTGGCGGCCTGGGGGACGGAGCCCGGAGCGCTGGCCTTCCTCGACCCGCCGCCGCTGCGCACCTTCCAGGTGGCGCGCGCCCTGCTGGCGGAGCTGGACGCGCTGGACGATACCGGCCGCGTCACCGCCATGGGCCGGCGCATGGCGCGGATGGGCACCCACCCCCGGCTGGCGCGCATGCTGCTGGCGGCGGAGAGCGAGGGCGAGAAGGCGCTGGCTGCCGACCTGGCGGCGCTGCTGGAGGAACGCGACCCGATACGGGGACGCGAGGCACCCAGCGACATCCAGCTGCGGTTGGACCTGCTGCATGGGCATGGGTCTGCGGAAGCGGACAGGGGTGCCATCCATCGCATTCGCCGCGCTGCCAGCCTGCATCGGCGCCGGCTGGGCGTGCATGGCAATACCGAAGCCGAGGGCGATGCCGGGGCGCTGTTGGCGGCCGGCTTCCCCGACCGCATCGCGGCGCGGCGCGGGGTGATGGCCGGTGCCTTCCGCATGGCCAGCGGCCAGGGCGCCCGGCTTTCGGCGGCCGACCCGCTCGGTCGCCAGGCGCTGCTGGCGGTGGCGGACCTGGAATTGCAGGGCACCGAGGCGCGCATTCGCATGGCGGCGCCGCTGGACCGGGCGGTGCTGGAGGCCCGCTTCCCGACGCGCTTCGTGCGCGAGGAAGGCGCCGCCTTCGACGCCCGGGCCGGGGCGGTGCAGAGCCGCCGGCGGCTCCGCTTCGGCCCGCTGGTGCTGGAGGAGAGCACCATCCCCCACGCCGACCCGGCGGCGGTGGCGGCGGCGCTGGCCGCGGCGGTGGCCGAACGCGGCTTGCGCGATCTGCCCTGGAACGACGGCGCGCGGCAGGTGCAGGCGCGGATCGGCTGGCTTCGGCGAGTGGAGGGCGAGGAATGGCCCGACCTGGCCGAAGCCGCCTTGCTGGTCGGCGTGCAGGAATGGCTGGCGCCGCACCTAAACGGGATGACCAGGCTGAGTGAGCTGAGCGGGCTGAACCTGACCGACATCCTGCTCGGCGCCTTGCCGTGGGAGCGGCGCCAGCGGCTGGACAAGGCGTTGCCCACGCGGTTGCCGCTGCTGGTCGGCCGCAGCGCCGGCATCGATTACGCGCGCGAAACGCCGACCTTGGAGGCACGTGCGCAGCATCTCTACGGGCTGGCGACACTACCAAAACTGGCGGAGGGGCGGGTGCCGCTGCAGGTCTCGCTGCTTTCCCCGGCCGGGCGGCCCATCGCCATCACGGGCGACCTCGGGGCGTTCTGGAAGGCGGGCTGGCTGGATGCGCGCAAGGATATGCGCGGACGCTACCCCAAGCATGACTGGCCCGAGGACCCCGCCACCGCCACACCGCCGCCGGAGCGCGTGCGGCGTTGAAGGAACCATGCGCCCGCCCCAATTCTTCTCCCCGACCTGATGTCAGGAACCGCCTGCCCATGCCCCCCTCGTTGAACCGTCGCGGCCTCGGTCTTGGGCTGCTCGGCCTTTCCGTCGCCGGCTGCGCGCAACAGCCGGTGCCGGCGGTGGCGCAGCGCGGCGCTGCCTTCCTGCCGGATTTCGCCGACCTGGCGGACCGGGTGCTGCCGGCCGTGGTGAACATCGCCGTCACGTCGGAGCAGTCCGGCGAAATGCCGCAGGAGTTGCGCGGCACGCCCTATGAGCGGCTGTTCCGCAACCGCCGCCGGCAGGAAGTGGCCGGCGCCGGCTCCGGCTTCATCGTCGATCCCGCGGGCTTCGTCGTCTCCAACAACCATGTGGTCGGCAATGCCACGCGGGTGGTGGTCGCGTTGCAGGATGGCACCGAGCTACCGGCGCGGATTGTCGCCTTGGACGAAGCGACCGACCTGGCGCTGCTGAAGGTGGAAAGCCGTACCCCCTTGCCCTCGGTGCCCTGGGGCAACTCGGCGGCGATGCGCGTGGGCAATTGGGTGCTAGCGGCGGGCAATCCGTTCCGGCTGGGCGGCACCGTCACGGTTGGCATCGTCTCGGCGCGCGGGCGGGATATCGGCGTCGGACCTTTCGACGATTTCATCCAGACCGACGCGGCGGTGAACCCGGGCAACTCCGGTGGCCCGCTGTTTAACACCGCCGGCGAGGTCATTGGCATCAACACCGCGATCTATTCGCCGACCGGCGCCTATGCCGGGATCAGCTTCGCCACGCCGTCCGATATCGCCCGCCCGGTGATCGACGCGCTGATGCATGGCGGCAGGGTGGAGCGCGGCTGGCTGGGCGTTTCGGTGCGCGACCAGGCTGCCCAGGAGGGCAATGCCCCGGGCCGCGGCGTGTTGGTGGCTGGCGTCGAGCGCGGCAGCCCCGCGGCGCGGGCCGGGCTGAAGCTCGGCGACACCGTGTTGGCGATCAATGGCGAAAGGGTGGATAGCTCGCGCATCCTGGTGCGTGCCGTGGCAGCGGTGGCGCCGGGGCAGACGGTGCGGGTGACGTTGCTGCGCGACGGCCGGCCGCAGGAGATAGCGGTGCAGGCAGGCCGGCGGCCGGCGACGGCAGGCGCCGGGGCCGGCGCTGGGCGGATCGAGTGAGGCGGCTGCAAGCCTGTGCTACCTTAGGGCAAATTAACGTCGGCGGCGGCCCCCAGCTTGTAGGATAGGCCGCCGACTCGCCTGGAAATGAGGCCGCTCAAGGGCCGAAGGAGACATATATGCGCATCCTGCTGGTGGAAGACGATGCCGAGGTGGCGCGCTTCGTCCGCAAGGGGCTGCAGGAGGCCGGGCATACGGTGGAACACGCCGGCAATGGCCGGGACGGGCTGTTCCTGGCGGCGTCCGAGCAATTCGACCTGCTGGTGCTGGACCGCATGCTGCCGGGCGGCGTGGATGGCGTGCGCTTGGTGGAGACGCTGCGCAGCCAGGGCAACCGCACCCCGGTGCTGTTCCTCTCCGCCCTGTCCGGCGTAGATGAGCGGGTGAAGGGCCTGAAGGCCGGGGGCGACGACTATCTCACCAAGCCCTTCGCCTTCGCCGAGCTGCTGGCCCGGGTGGAAGCATTGGGGCGGCGCCCGTCGGTCGATGCGCCGGCCACCAAGCTGCGCGTTGCCGATCTGGAACTGGACCTGCTCAGCCGTATCGTCACCCGCGGCGCCAAGCGGATCGACATTCAGCCGCGTGAGTTCCGCCTGCTGGAGCATCTGATGCGCCATGCCGGCCAGGTGGTGACGCGGACCATGCTGCTGGAGAAGGTTTGGGACTACCACTTCGACCCGCAGACCAACGTGATCGACGTGCATGTCAGCCGGCTGCGGCAGAAGATCGACAAGGGCTTCGACAAGCCGCTGATCCATACCGTGCGCAACGCCGGCTACATGATACGGGCGGAACCGTAGCGGCGCGGCCGGCGTGACCAGTGCCAGCCCGGCGACGCCGATCCTTCGCCCGCCACGGCTGCTGGCCAGCGCCGGCTTCCGCTTCGCCGTGCTGTTCGCCGCCATGTTCAGCGTTGCCGCCATCGCCATGGTCGCCGTGCTGTGGTGGGCCACCGCCATTGCCTTGGACCGGCAGACTGACGCCGCCATCCGCGCCGACGCCATCGCGCTGACCGAACGCTGGCGCGAAGCCGGGGCGGCCGGGTTGGCTGAGGCGATCGAGGACCGCATCACGGTGGATGTGGAGAACGAGAGCATCTACCTGCTGCGCCAGGTGACAGACGCTGTCCCGATGCAGCGGCTGGCCGGCAACCTGGAGGACTGGCCCGCCGATACGCCGGCCGATGGCGCCTGGTTCCGCACCCGCGTAACGCATGACAACAACACCAGCCAGGCCCGGCTGCACCGGCTGGACCTGCCCGGGCTGCAACTGTTGATCGGTCGGGACGAGGACCAGCGGGTGGAGTTGCGCCGGCTGCTGACCGAGGGCGTGGTCTATGCCTCCGGCGCCGTGGTGCTGTTCGCGCTGGCCGGGGCCTGGCTGATCCGCCGCGCGCTGCAACGCCGGCTGGGCGCGGCGTTCGAGACCTCCATCGCCATCGCCGGTGGCGACCTGGCGCATCGCGTGCCGCTTTCCGGCCGGGATGACGAGTTCGACCGGCTGGCGCAGACGCTGAATACCATGCTTGACCGCATCGCCACGCTGATGGCGGGGGTGCGCGGCGTCTCGGACGCCATTGCGCACGACCTGCGCACTCCGATCGCCCGTGCCCGCGCCAAGCTTGAGGAGGCGCTGGCCAGCGCGCCGCCGGCCCGCACCGCCGAGGGTGAGGCGCTGCGCGCGGCGGTGGAACAGGGCATTGCCGACCTGGACAATATCAGCCGGATCTTCCAGGCGCTGCTGCGTATCGCGGAAGCCGAGGCGGGTGCGCGCCGCGCCGCCTTCGCGCCCTTCGACATGGTGCCGGTGCTGGCCGACGCGGCGGAGTTCTACGCCGTGGCGGCGGAGGCGCGCGGCCAGGTGCTGGAGACCGCGTTGCCCGAGCGCCTGCCACTGGTGGGCGACCGCGATCTGCTGCTGCAGGCGGTGGCCAACCTGTTGGACAACGCCATCAAGTTCACCCCGCCCGGTGGCACCATCCGGCTGGCGGCGGCGATGGAGGAGCATGGCGTCGCCATCACCGTCAGCGACAACGGCCCCGGCATGCCCGCCGAGGACCGCAGCCACGCCGGGGAGCGCTTCTTCCGCGCCGACAAGGCTCGCGCCACGCCGGGCAGTGGCCTCGGGCTTTCGCTGGTGCAGGCCATGGCGCATCTGCATGGCGGGGAACTGGTGCTGGCGGATGCCGAGCCGGGCCTGGACCCGCCGGGGCTGGCAGCGGTGTTGCGGCTGCCGCGACCCTAGAGTCTGATCGTCGCCGGTGGAATCACCGGCGACGTGAATCAGCCGCACAAACAAAAGGCTAGAGTCGGTCAGATGCTTCCATGAGCGTCTGACAGACTCTAGGGCCGGGCGAGGGTCAGTCGAAGACGCCCCGCAGGTCCAGCCCTGCGCAGTGCTGGGGCGGCCCCTTGCCAACGAAGGCCAGGGTGAAGCCTGGAGCCGGACCGCCGCCGAGCCGCTGGCGCAGCGCCTGCCAGGGTGCGGCAAGCCGGTCCAACGGGGCGGTCGGCAGTACCCTGGTGCCGGCTTCGGTCAGGAAGACCGCTGCGGGGCCCCAGTTGAATTGAACCAGGGCCGCCAATGACGGGTCCGGTGGCAGAACCAGGCTGGCCAGGACGCAGAGGCCGCGGCCATGGCGCCGGGCGGTCAGCGAGCCATCGGCCAGCAGCGGCTGGTCTTCCAGGCGCTGCCAGCCCTGGCGCTCCAGCGCCGTGCTCAGCCGGGCAACGGCGGCGGCCTCCTGGTGGATGGGCACCTGGCCGAAGTGCAGCAAGCGCAGGCCGAGAACCAGGCCGAACCAGAGCAGCAGCAGGGCAACGGTGGCGCGGCTACGCATGGTCACTGGCGGCGTCGGCGGCCAGCTGAATGGCGCCGGCGGCGGCCAGGCCGAACAGGTTGGCGCCAACCAGCCCATGCCCCCAGGCAAAGCTGGCCGGCGACCAGGCCAGCAGCCCAAGTCGCAGCAGGTTGATCGCGGCCAGCACGAGCACCAGGCCCGCCAGCGCCACCACGGTGCGGCGCGCCGTGGATGCGCCCTGGTGCATCAGCAGGAAGCACAGGATGGCGAGGGGCAGGGTCTGGCCGAGCGAGCAGCCGGGCAGGATGACGATGCCATGGCCGCCGGGCATGCGGAGCTGATGGCCGAGGCGCATCAAGCCTGGCTCGGCGAGCGAGAGCAGGGCGTGGGTAGTCCAGGCTTCGGCATCGATCAACGGGCCGCCGAAGGCCGGCTGGCCATAGCGTAGCCAGAGCAGGTTGGCGCCGAGCGCTGCCATGCTGAGCGCGCCCAGGCGGGCAGCGCCGCGGCTTTCCCAGGCGAGGATGCCACCGAAGCCGACCAGTAGCAGGGCGGCCAGCAGAGTGGAGGGCAGCAGCATGCCAGCGGCAAACACCCAGGCCGCCGGGCCGGCCAGGCCACCGCCGCCAGCCTGACCCAGGGCGCCGCCTCGCCAGAGCGCCCCCAGGGCCAGCCATAGGGCCAGCAACTCCAGCGGGCCGGGGCTGGCCGATTCGAGCAGCCCCGCGGGGCCATCGGCCCGCCAGGTGAGGATGGCGCTGCCGGCCTGCATGTTGAGCCAGCCGCCGAACAACAGCAGCGCGGCCACGCGGCCCCACGGCAGCATGGGGGCCCGGCTGGCAGCGGTGGTGCTCATGCCGTGGCCGGGCGGCGGCGGCGGCGCAGCGCGCCGACCAGCAAGGCCAGCAGCGGCGATGCGGCAATCGGTGCGGCGTTGACCGGCACCGCGACGGCACTGGGCTTGCCGGTGTCGCCGGCCGCCACGACAGCCGCCGGAGTGATCGCCTGGGTGGCGGTGGAAAAGGCCACCACGTTGAACTCGAAGGCCGGGTTGCTGCTGGTGAAGACCACGCTGTCGAAGCCGGACTTGGCGCCGAAGTTGAGGTTGACCCAGTAGCTGTTGGTGCCGTCTCGCGCCCCGTTCGGGTTGGTGGTGACGGTCTTGCCGGTCAGCTGCTCGACCAACGTGTCGCCCTGGTAGAAGCTCAGGGTATTGTAGCTGTCGACCGAGCCCCATTGGACGCCGAAATACTGCTGTCGCGTCGAATACCCGACAGTGATGCCGCCCTTGGGCTCGGCGGCGAAGTAGTTGCCGGTGGTGGGACCGCTGGCGGTATAGGGCGCGGCGGTGACACCGGCGACATTGCCCGAATAGATCCCCGAGGTGCCGGTATAGCTGATGGTGCCGGCATTGGCGCCGTCGCCAAAGCTGACCGGCTGGCTGCTGACCAGGCCATTGGTGCCACTGCTGCCAAGGTCCAGCACGCTGACGGTGCTGGACTGCGCCACGGTGGTCAGGCTGGTGGAGATGGTGACGTTGGGGGCCAGGACCTGGGCGCCGGCCGGGGCCGCCACCAGTCCACAGGTCCAGGCCGCCAGACCGCCGGCAAGAAAGCGTTGCATTATCTACTCCGACAAAAGATCCGCCGCGTTCAGGCAAATCCAAGGCCGGCAAAATGCGAGGCGTTTTGCCCGGCACACTCCTACCGAGCGACCGAAGGACGACCTTACGTCCGCCAGAGTCTGTCAGGCGCAGACAGAAGCGCCCGACAGACTCTAGCTCATTGTTTTGTCGTGTGATTCACGTCTTCGGCGATTCCGCCTGCGACGATCACATTCTAGTGTCCTGATTCCGAAGTCCTGCGGCCTTCGTTATCCGGCCACTAGCCTTTGTTTTCAGTGGCCTGCTTATCCGCTGCGTTCGTGGATAAACCCACGAACTTCGCGGGCAGGACACTAGCTATCAGTTCAGGTTGCGCAGGGTGCGTTCGGCCCGGCGGCGCAGGGCCAGCAGCGCCGGTTGCAGCACGCCGGCCTGGTTCAGCGGCCGGGAAGCGTCTGCCGGCGGCAAACTCAGCGTCTGCAAATGCGGGGCCAGCTGGGCGGCGCAGCCAGGCGCATCCGCCACCGGGCCGCCAGCGGCATTGGGTTGGCAGGGGGCGGCGCCAAGCAACAGCGCCCAGAGCTGGTCGGCTGCGGTCAGGGCGCGAACCATGTCGTCCAACTCCGCCAGGGTATTCCCCCCGCCAAGGCGCTGCACCCGGATTTCCGCGTTGATCTCGATACGCAGGCTGCGGAGGTCGCCACGGGTCAAGCCGGCATCCAGGGTTTCGATCAGCCGGGCGAGGGAAAGGCGCAGTTCAGCGGCGCCAGCGCTGGCCGGGACCGGCGCGTGCAAGGCGGCCAGGATCATCAGGGCGGCGGCGAGGCCTGGGCGGCAGGGCATCACGGTCTCCGGGCCGAAGCTGGGTGTGGCGCGGCCAGGAGGGCTGCTGTCCGGGTGGCAAGCTGGCATCCGTGCGGCGGTGGTACAAGCGGCCTGTCAGCAAGGCTCACGCCAGCACCCAGGGCTCCTCGTTCACCGCCGCCACGCGCCAGTCGGCCCCGTGCTTTTCCAACCGGGTCAGGCCGAGGTTGCGGATGCTGAAGGTCAGCGCCTGGTGGCCGCTCAGGTCCATCGCGTGGGCCAGCGCGGCGCGGATGCTGCCGCCATGGGCCACCACCACCACGTCCTCACCTGCATGGCGCTGCACCAGCTGTTCCAGCACCGGGCCGACCCGGGCGCGGACACTGGCAAAGCTTTCGCCGCCGGGTGGCTGTTCCTCGGCGGCGTGCGGCCAGAACGGGTGCGGCGGGTGACGCAGCTTCTCCACCAAGGCTTCATGCGGGATGCCCTGCCATTCCCCCAGGTGCTGCTCGGCCAGGTCGGGTTCGGTGGCCAGCGTCTGCGCCGGATAGCCGGCGGCGAAGATGGCCGCCGCCGTCGCCTTGGTTCGGGCGAGCTGAGAGGTGACCCACCGCGCCGGGCGCGGCAGCCGGGCGGCCAGCCAGCGATACAGCGCGGCTTCCTCCTGCAGCGCCACATCGCAGAGCGGCACGTCCATGCTGCCGTACAGCATGGCGCGGGCGGTGGGTTCCACCAGGGCATGGCGGATCAGGAACAGCCGGGTTGGCTCGGGCATCAGGGGTCCTACTCGCCGATATTGAGCAGGGCGCCGCGGATGCGCGCACCCTGGAACTGTGCCCGGAACACCAGGGCCATGGCGCCGAGCCAGAAGAACGCCAGCGCGAAGGCCAGGCCCAGATGGCCCCAGGCGATGCCGCCACCGGCCAGCGCCTGGCGCATACCCTCAAAAATATGCGCCAGCGGCAGCGCCTGGGCCACCGGTTGCACCCACCAGGGCAGCGACGCCAGTGGGTAGAACACGCAGGCGAAGGGCGTCAGGCCATACACCACGGACCAGGCCAGAGCCTCGGCGCCGGCGCCATGCCGCAGGATCAGCGCGGTGACGCCCAGCGCCACGGCCCAGCCGGTGATTGCCAACGCGATGAAGAACAGCACCACCACCGGCCCCATGCTGAAGATGCCGAAGCCATAGAGCAGCCAGGCCAGCAGCATCGCCGGGGTGATGCCGACGCAGAGCCGCAGCACCGACATGCCCATCAGCCCCAGCACGAACTCCCACGGGCGCAGCGGGGAGACGCTGATATGGCCGAGGTTGCGCGACCAGATCTCCTCCATGAAGGAAAAGGTCATGCCCATCTGCGCCCGCAGGGTGATCTCCCACAGCAACGCGCCGCCCAGCAGCGCGGCCACGGTCATGCCGGCGGCGCTGCCGGCGGTATTGGCGGCGAGGTACTTGGTCGTCAGGCCCCAGACCAGCATTTCCAGCACCGGCCAATAGGCCAGTTCGACCACACGGGGCCAGGAATGCCGGTACAGCGAGGTGTGGCGATAGATCAGCGCATAAACGCGCCTCGCTGACGCTCTGGTCATGGTGCAGTCCTCAAGCGCCGGGGGCCGTTGCAGCGGCCGCACCAGCGGCCGCCCGGCGCTTGCGGGCGCCTAGAGCCCGATTGGCTCAGGCGGAATCGCCGTAAGCCGTGCATCAGTCTCTCCAACAACAAGCCTAGAGCGTGAGCGCTTCAGTCAGAAGCGGTCACGCTCTAGTGGTTTAGTGGTTATGCCGGCTCTCGCCGCGCGTCTCCAGAATGTTCAGATACAGCGTCGCCGGCTCCAGGCACATCCCAGTGCCGAGTTGGCCGACGATGCCACGCTGGATTTCCTCCCACGGCGTCTTGTGTACCAGCGCCGGCTTCACCCAGGCGGCGCGGCGGGCGGCGAGTTCGGCGTCCGGGATCAGCACGTCCACCCGCCGGGTGTTGAGGTCGATGCGTATCGGGTCGCCCGACTTCAGTAGCGCCAGGCCACCGCCCACCGCAGCTTCCGGCGAGACATTCAGGATGGACGGGCTGGCCGAGGTGCCGGACTGCCGGCCATCCCCCATGGTGGGCAGGCTGTCGATGCCGTACTTCAGCAGCGCCGCCGGCGGCTGCATGTTCACCACCTCGGCGGAACCGGGGTAGCCCACCGGGCCGCAATTGCGGATCACCAGCACGGTGTGGTCGTCGATGCCGAGGGATGGGTCCTCGATGCGGTCGTGGTAGTCCTCCGGCCCTTCGAAGACGACGACCTTGCCGGTGAAGACGCCCTTGGGGTCGTTGAGGAACCGCTCCTGGAAGGCTTTGTCGATGACGGAAACCTTCATGACGGCACTATCGAAGATGTTGCCGTGCAGGATGGCGAAGCCGGCATGCGGCTTCATCGGCGTGTCGTAGGCGCGGATCACCTCGCGATCGACATGCGCGATGTCGGCGACATTCTCCGCCATGGTCTTGCCGTTGACGGTCTTCGCGTCGCCACGCAGCACGCCGGCCTTCAGCAGTTCATGCATCACCGCGGGCACGCCGCCGGCGCGGTGGAAACTCTCACCCAGGAAGCGGCCGGCCGGCTGGCAATCCACCAGCAGCGGGATATCGTGGCCGATGGTGTCCCAGTCCTCGATCTGCAACTCCACGCCCATGTGCCGCGCAATGGCGATGATGTGCGGCGGGCAGTTGGTGGAGGCCCCGATGGCGCTCGCCGCCAGGATGGCGTTTTCAAATGCGGCGCGGGTCATGATGTCGGACGGCCGCAGGTTCTCATGCACCATCTCGACGATCCGCTTGCCGGTGGCGTAGGCCATCTGCCCGCGCTCGCGGTAAGGCCCGGGAATGGCGGCGCAGCCGGGCAGGCTCATGCCCAGCGCCTCGGCCATGCTGTTCATGGAAAGCGCGGTGCCCATGGTGTTGCAATGGCCGACGCTGGTGGCGCTGCTGGCCACCAGTTCCATGAAGCCATCATAGTCCAACTCGCCCCGCGCCAGCATCTTGCGGGCTTCCCAGACGATGGTGCCGCTGCCGGTCAGCCGGCCCTGGTGGTGCCCGTCAAGCATCGGGCCGCCGGACAGCACGATGGCCGGGATGTTCATGGTCGCCGCGCCCATCAGGCAGGCCGGCGTGGTCTTGTCGCAGCCGGTGGTCAGCACCACGCCGTCCATCGGATAGCCGTGCAGGATCTCGACCAGGCTAAGATAGGCCAGGTTGCGGTCATTCGCGGCGGTCGGCCGCTTGCCGGTTTCCTGGATCGGATGGATCGGGAATTCCAGCGGGATGCCGCCGGCATCGCGGATGCCCTGCTTGGTCCGCTCCGCCAGCTCGATGTGGTGGCGGTTGCAGGGGGCGATGTCGCTGCCGGTCTGGGCAATGCCGATGATCGGCCGGCCGGATTGCAGTTCGGCCCGGGTGAAGCCGTAGTTCAGCATGCGCTCGACGTAGAGCGCGGTCATGCCGGGGTCTTCGGGGTCGTCGAACCAGCGCTGGCTGCGCAGGCGGAAGTGCTTCTTGGTCTGGTCGCTGCCGGCCATGGCTTTCCCCTTTTTTCTGGCGGAGACCTTGGCGTGGCAGCGCGCACTGTCAAGCCAAGGCGCCGCTGGCGTTGTCGCTCAGGCGGCGGCTTCCTCCAGGAACACCTGCACGGCGCGGAACAGCGCGCCACGGTTGCGTTCCATGCAGATCGTGTGCGTCCCCTCGCCCAGCAATTCCATGCGCTTGCCGGGGCTGTTCTTCAGCAACGGGAACAGCGTGCTGGCCATGTAGGGCGGCGTGTCCTGGTCCCATTCCGCCAGCACCAGCATGGTCGGCGCGGTGATCTTCGCGGCGTCGTAGAACGGGCGGCCGGCGCCCCAGTATTCGCGGCCATCCTGCACCACGCCGGCCGGCGCGCGCAGCACCGGCGGGTTCTGCCGGCTGCCCTCGGGGTCGGTGGCCCAGGTCACGCCGGCCCAATGCTCGAACCAGCCGGCCGGGATCAGCGCCGCCTTGCGGTCCTCCGGCACGCCGGTCAGCCAGCGTGCCCGGGCCTGCGTCTGGGTCACGCTGCGATAGGCGCCAAGCGGCTGGCCATTGTCGGTCAGGCTCTGGCCCTGGCGCAGCCAGACCGGGGCGTAGAGCACCACGCGCTCCACCAGGTTGGCATTGTCGGCGGCGTAGCGGCCCATCAGCGCGGTGCCCCAGGACCAACCCATGACGGTCAGCTTGCCCAAGGCTCTCTTCTGCCGAATGTGGGCGGCGGCGGCGGCGATATCGGCTACCGCGGTTTCGCCCCGCACGACCGGCGGGTTGGCGCTGGCGGGCTGCGCCATCTCCGGCGGGCGGGTGCTGCGGCCATAGCCGCGCAGGTCTACCAGCCAGACATCGAAGCCGCGGCCGGCGATGTAGTCCATCCAGCTCTGGCCACCGAGCGGCAGGTCGAAGGCGGTGCTGGCCGGGTAGGTGGCGCCATGCACGAACAGCACGGTGCGGCTGGGCGAGAAGCCGGTCATCGCTGAAGGCCGCTTGTTGCGGATGAACAGTTCGATCCCCGGCTCGCCGGAGGGGATCATGAACTCCTCGGTCACCAGGCCCTGGGCCGGCTGGGCCGTCGCCTCGCTCAGCATGGGGGCGGCGAGCAGGGGGCTGGCGAGCAGCGCACGGCGTTGCATGGCATTCTCCCGATCCGGTCGAGGTTATTGGTGAATACGCTAACGCGCGAAACCGCATCGGGCCAGCATGACGCATGTTTCACCGCTGGGAGTGGCCCTTGATGGTCGGCAAGGCGCATGCAGGTAAACGCGTAAGGAGGATAAAGCCATGGTGCGAGTTCTGTTGCTGGTTGCCATCGGGTTTGGCCTGGCAGGATGCGGGTTGCCGTTGGAGGACAACCCGACACCTTTCCACTGCACGAAGAACAATACCCACGCCGTTTCCTGTTCCTGAAGCCGGGTCGTGCCGGCCGGCAGCCTTACCGACCCGTTTGAGCCCTTGCTCGCGCACAAAGCCACGCCACCCCAGCACGCCTGGCAAGGGGTGGCGCAGACATCGAGACTTCAGCCGTCCGGCATCAGTCGCTCTCGGGCGGGATCACGTTGGTCTCCAGCCCGCGCACCAGCACGTCGCGCATGGTCTCCACCCCCAGGCGGCGGATGTCGTCCCAGGCTTCCGGCGTGTGGAAGGCGATGTGCGGGGTGATGACAAGGCGGCCTTCCAGCCAGGGCTCGCGGTTGCGGTAGGCCTGGAGCAACCCAGGGACCGGCGCGACCGGCGGCTCCACCGGGATCACGTCCAGCCCGGCGCCGGCCAGGTGGTTGTCGCGCAGCACGCGCTCCAGCGCGTCGATCTGCACAATGGGGCCGCGGGCGGTGTTCACCAGCACGCTGCCCTTCGGCATCAGCCGCAGCTCGCGCTCACCGATGAGGTCGCGGGTGCTGCGGGTCAGGGGCGTGTGGATGCTCAGCACGTCGGACTGGGCCAGTAACTCGTCCAGGCTATGGGCGCGCTCGATGCCCACGGCCCGGTCCCAGCCATTCGGCAGCGCGGGGTCGAAGAACAACACGCGATACCCAAAAGCCTTGGCCCGCAACGCCGCGGCGGTGCCGATGCGGCCCAGCCCCAGGATGCCGAAGGTTTGCGCCTGCTGCCGGCGGTGCAGCGGAGATTCGATCTTGGCCCAGCCGGCGGGGTTCGGGCCGCGTTGCGTATCATGGTACAGGATCAGGCCGCGGCGCAGGCTCAGCGCCAGCAGCACGGCGAACTCCGCCACCTCCATGGTGCCGTAGTCCGGCACGTTGCACACCTTGATGCCGCGCGCGGCGGCGGCGACGCGGTCCACCCGGTCGTAGCCCACGCCCATGCGGACGATGACCTTCAGCTTGGGGAAGCGGGCGATCTGTTCGGCCGGCACCGCCATGCGCAGCGTCATCAGCCCCTCGACATCGGCCAGCAGGCTGTCCGGCAGCTCCGCGATGCTGGCCTTGGCGTTGCCCTGCAGCAGCCGCACGCCGGGGCCCAGGATGTCCTGGTCCAATTTGGTATCCGGATAGAGGCCTTCCGGCTCAAGTACCGTCAGCATGCCCGTTCGCTCCCCGCTTCTTGTGGCCGCAGGATGCGGGGAGCCGGGCGGGCCGGCAAGCCGGTGTCTGGCCTGCCGGCGCCAGCGCTACAGCAGCGCCGAGGGCGCCACGGTGGAGCCGGTGGCGCCCTGTAGCTTCAGCGGCTGCACCATCAGGGCGAATTCGCTGCGCCCCTTGGTGGCCAGCACGTCCAGCTTCATGTTCTCCAGCAGGTGCACGCCGTTCACCACCAGGGCGATCTGGTGCACCGGCAGGTTGGCGCCGGGGCGGGAGGGGCTGATCTCCACCGGCGGGGTGTCGGCGCCCATCAGGATCGGGTTCTTCGAGCAGACATATTCGCCGGCGGCGATGCCGAGCCCTGGGTTGCCGCGGACATAGCGGGCATTGTCCACGCCCCAGAGCTTGCCGTAGCCGGGGTGGAAGATCACCGCGTCGCCCTCGCGGATCTGCACGTTCTGCCGCCGCTGCGCCGCCTCCACATCGGCCACCGTGATCTCGTAGTCATCCGCCAGCATCGGCACGCCCTTCAGCGCGGCAATGTCCAGCAGCAGCCCGCGGGTGAAGATGGTGCCGACCGTCTCGACCCCCATCTCGCGGAAGCCGTTGCGGGTGGTGATGCTGTTGGCGTCCACGCAGTTGTACATGTGCTCGCCGATGGTCTGGTGCGGGAACATGTCGAACTGCGTGCCGATCTGGCCGAACTCGCCGGTCATGATCTCCTCATTGCCGTGGCGGTTGTTCGGCCCGGGGTTGCGCGCGGTCTGCTTGGTGGTCAGCGAATACTGCCGGCCGGGGTTGAGGGGCATGCTGGGGGAGAGCACATGGCCAGGCTCGACGATCTCGCCGCTGAGGATCAGCCCGGCGGCGCCGTGCGCACGGTCGGGGGTCATCAGGATCATCGCGCCGCGCCGGTCGGCGGCACCCCAGTTCGAGGGGCAGCGCTGCGCCGCGGCGGGCGCCGGCAGCGGCGGCCAACAGCGCGCCGGCACCGAACAGCAGGCGACGGGAAAGCGAGGTCATGGGATATCCTTCGATCTTATCGTGTTCCGGGCGGTCGTTGCCGCCCACTGACAGATCGGCACGTGCGGGGGCGGCAGGGCGATGACAGAGCGCAGAATATTGATAACCGGTGCGGCCAGCGGCATCGGTGCCGGCTGCGTCCGCGCCCTGGCGGCCCCCGGCGTGGCGCTGGTGGTGCATACGCGGAAGAACCAGGCTGGGGCCGAGGCCCTGGCCGCCGAGGCCCGCGCGCTGGGCGCCACCGCGCATGTGCTGCTGGGTGACCTGGCCCTGGCGGCAACCCCGGCGCGGCTGGTGGCGGACAGCGTCGCGCTGCTGGGCGGGCTGGACGTGGTCGTCAGCAATGCCGGCTTCGCCGACCGCACGCCGATCGCCACGCTCACCGACGCCGGCTTCGCCGCCAGCATGGATGGCATCGCCTTCGCCAATTTCCGCCTGGCCCAGGCGGCACAGCCGCACCTGGCGGCGGGGCGGGACCCGCGCTTCGTCGCCGTCAGCAGCTTCGTCGCCCATGTGTTCCGGCTGGAGACGCCGCTGTTCCCGGCCAGTGCCGCGGCCAAGGCAGCGCTGGAGGCGCTCGTCAAAGTTCTGGCGATCGAGTGGGCGCCGAGCATCACCGTCAACGCGGTGGCGCCGGGCTTTACCCGCAAGGACCCTGGCGCGCATGCGGCGATGACCCCGGCCGCCTTTGCCGAACGGATCGCCCGCATTCCGTTGCAGCGGCTCGGCCTGCCGGCCGATGTGGCGGCGGCGGTGGCGTTCTTCGCCTCGCCGGCGGCGGGCTACGTCACCGGCCAGGTGCTGCATGTGGATGGCGGCATCAGCCTGTAGCGGCGGGCTTCGCGGGCCGCGCACAAGCTGCCATCCTGCCGGGCAAGAACCGAGGGAGGATGGCGATGCGGCTGTTGCTGTGCGCCCTGCTGCTGCTGGCCACGCCGGTGCGGGCGGAGTTTCCGGACCGCGCCATTCGCCTGGTGATCCCGCTGCCGCCCGGCGGCAGCAATGACCTGATCGGCCGCATCATCGCCCATGGCATGGGCCAGCGCCTGGGACAGACCGTGGTGGTGGAGAACCGCTCCGGTGCTTCCGGCGTCATCGGCGCCGAGGTGGTGGCCCGCGCCGCGCCGGATGGCCATACCGTGCTGCTGGGCGGGGGTGGCTTCACCCTGAACCACCTGATTCGGGCCACGCTGCCCTATGACCCCGCCACCAGCTTCGCGCCCATCGGCCTGGCCGGCACCGCCGCCATCGCCATCCTGGTCAACCCGGGCGTCCCGGCCACCGACCTGGCCGGGCTGAAGCGGGTGATGCTGGCGGCGAACCCGCCGCTGCGGCTCGCCACCTCCGGCGTCGGCACCACCGGCCATGCACTCGGAGAAATGCTGGCCCAGGTCTTCGGGGCCGAGGTGGACCATGTGCCCTATCGCGGGTCTGGGCCGGTGCTGAGCGACCTGCTGCAAGGCCGCGTGCAGCTGTACCCGAACGTGCTGGCGCCCTTGCTGCCGCAGCTGCGGGCCGGCCAGCTGCGCGCCATTGCCCTGGCCGGGGAACGGCGCAGCGCCGTCATGCCGGACCTGCCCACCGCTGCGGAGCAGGGCTTCCCCGAGGTCATGGCCAGCAACTGGTACGGGCTGCTGGCCACCGGCGGCACCGCGCCGGACCGCGTGCTGCGGCTGCACGCCGCGTTGAACGCCACGCTTGCCGAGCCGGAGGCCCGCCGCAAGCTGGAGGAGGCGGGGCTTGAGGTGGAGCCCAGTGCCAGCCCAGATGCCTTCGCCGACCACCTGCACCGCGACATCCAGCGCTGGCTGCCGGTAGTGCGGCGGGCGAATATCCGGCTGGAGTAGCGCCTGATCGCCCGAGGCGATGGCGCCGAAGGGCGCCAATCAGATGGTGCCGAAGGGCGTGGATAAGTCGCGTCGGCGCCCTACTCCGCCGCCAACGCCACGGCCACGGCGGCTTCCCCGGCCAGGGTGGTGCGGCGCATGTCGCGCGGATACGTCGCGTCATCGAAGGGCCGGGCGCGGTGCATGGTGCAGCGGTTGTCCCACACCAGCAGGTCGCCGACGCGCCATTTGTGCGAATAGACGAAGGCGCGCTGCGTCGCGTGCTCGGTCAACTCGCGCAGCAGCATCATCGCTTCCGGCACCGGCATGCCCACCACCCGACCATTATGGGAAGACATGAACAGCGACAGCCGGCCGCTGCCGGGGTGGCGGCGCACCAGCGGCTGGCGCACCGGGGCGAAGTCATGCAGCTCCTGCTCGGTGAAGCCGAAGCCCAGCGCGCCCTTGCTGAAGATGCGGCTGTGTTCGCAGACTAGGTCGCGGACCTGGTCCTTGAGGCGCGGCTCCAGCATGTCCCAGGCAGCGCGCATGTCGGCGATCTCGGTATCGGCACCCTCCGGCGGGATGACATGCGCCGAGAGCAGCGACCACTTGGCCGGGGTTTCCTTGTAGCTGCTGTCGCTGTGCCACAGCATGTTGCCCAGCCCGAACAGGCGCTTGCGGTCGTCCCGCGCCATGATCTTGCCGCCCGGCGCCAGGTTGGAGATGTCCGACAGCGCCGGGTTGTCCAGCCGGGTGCCCTCCACCGAGCGGATCTGGGTGTAGGGCGGCTCGATCGGGCCGAAGCTGGTGGTGAAGGCCAACTGCTGTCCCGTCGTCAGCGGCGTGCCCTGGCGAAAAACCAGCACGCCGTATTGGTCCATCCCCTGGTGGATGGCGTCGCGGTCTGCTGACGAAAGCGGGCGGCTGATGTCCACGCCCTGGCATTCCGCGGCGAAGACGGGGTGGACGGGGCTGAAGCTGATGGCCATGGGGCTTCCTCCGGTGGGGCCTTTCGCGGCCCTTGCTTTTGGCAGTCTTGCGCTATTCCGCGCCGCGCGCCAGCCAGCGGCCGAGCAGCCCGGCGCGCAGCAGCACCAGCCATGCGCCGATGCCGAAGCCGAAGGCGGCATGGGCGACGATGACTGCGAAGATCAGGTGCGGCGGCATGCCGAAGGCAATGGCGGCGCCGCGCCAGGGCGCCAGGACGAAGAACAGGTAGGCTATGGGCACCGTGGCACCGTACAGCGCCCCGGCCAGGGCCAGCGGCAGGCGGTGCAGGCGCGGCCGCAGCCAGAGGAACAGCAGCCCCCACAACATGGAAAAGGCCATGCCGCGCCATAGCCCGGGCAGGGCAAAGGCCGGGGCGGGGAAGAACTCCAGCGCACCCAGGATGGCCGCGACCGGCTGGTGGAAACACGGCACCGCCAGGGCGCCAGCGAGGCCCCCGGCGGCGATGCGATTGGCGATGGGCATGGGCGGGCTCCGGTGGCGCTGCGGCAGGGTCGCGCCGGACCGCGTGGCGTTACGGCTGCGGCGACGGCGGCGGGGGGGCGGCGCCGAGGCCGGCAGGGGTAGACACCCAGGCCAGCGCGCCCCGTGCCGCGGCCATGCCGGTGGCGAAGCAGGCCTGCAACAGGTAGCCGCCGGTTGGCGCCTCCCAGTCCAGCATCTCGCCGCAGGCGAAGACGCCGGGGTGGCGGCGCAGCATGAAATGGTCGTCCAACTCGCTCCAGGCCAGGCCGCCAGCGCTGGAGATGGCGCGGGCCAGCGGCTGCGGCGCGTGCAGCGTGACCGGCACCGCCTTGACCAGCGCCGCCAGGTCGCCGCGGGCGGCCCCGGCATGCAGTGCTTCCTGCACCAGGGCGATGGCCGGTGGCGCCAGCCCGGCCTTGCGCAGCCGCGTGCTGACGGAAGCGGCCGGGGCGCCGAGCCGCTGCGCCAGCGCGGCAGCATCAAGGTCCGGCCGCAGGTCCAGCCACAGCGTCTGCGGGCCGTGGGCTGCGATGGCGTCGCGCAGCGCGGCCGATAGCGCGTAGATCACGCCGCCCTCGATGCCCGTTGCGGTCAGCATGGCCTCGCCGCGCAGGGTGGCAGTGCCGAAGCGGGCGGCGATGCGCTTCAGCGGCTGCCCGGCCTGGGCCGCCATCTGCGGCGACCAATTGACGGCAAAACCCATATTGGCCGGGCGCAGCGGGGCGACGACGCAGTCCGGCAGCAGTGCCGGCCAGGCGCCATCGCTGCCCAGGCGCGGCCAGGAGGCACCGCCCAGCGCCAGCACCGTGGCCGCCGGGCGAACCGCCTGCCCGTTCACCAGCAGCGCGTCATCCGCGGCAAAACCCTGCCAGCGATGGCGTGGGCTGATCCGCACGCCAAGCCCGGCCAGCCGTGCCAGCCAGGCGCGCAGCAGTGGCGAGGCTTTCAGCGCACGCGGAAACACCCGGCCGGAGGAACCGGTGAAGGTCTCGGCGCCCAGGTTATCCGCCCAGGCGCGCAGCGCTTCCGGCGGAAAGGCGCGGATCGCCGGCTCCAACGCGGGCCTGGCGCTGCCGTAGCGGGCCAGTAGCGCTTCCAGCGGTTCGGCATGCGTCAGGTTCAGCCCGCCCCGCCCGGCCATCAGCAGCTTGCGCGCCGGGCTGGGCAGGTGGTCGAAGACGGTCACGGCGGCGCCGGCCTGCGCCAGCACCTCCGCCGCCATCAGCCCGGCCGGGCCGGCGCCGATGACGGCAACCGGACAGGCCGGTTCACCCGACCCCTCGGGGCCTGCGCCCCTGCGGCCATCGGGTGGCTCAACCAACGCGGTTGCTGACCAGCTCCTCCACCACGCTGGGGTCGGCCAGCGTCGAGGTGTCGCCCAGGCCGTCCACCTCGTTGGCGGCGATCTTGCGCAGGATGCGGCGCATGATCTTGCCGGAGCGAGTCTTCGGCAGGCCCGGCGCCCACTGGATCACGTCCGGGCTGGCGATCGGGCCGATTTCCTTCCGCACCCAGGCCACCAGCTCCTTCTTCAGCGCGTCGGTCGGCTCCACGCCCGTCTTAAGTGTGACGTAGCAGTAGATGCCCTGGCCCTTCAGCTCATGCGGCATGCCGACCACGGCGGCCTCGGCCACCTTGGGGTGGGCGACCAGCGCGCTTTCCACTTCCGCCGTGCCCATGCGGTGGCCGCTCACGTTGATGACGTCATCGACGCGGCCGGTGATCCAGAAGTAGCCGTCGGCGTCGCGGCGGGCGCCGTCACCGGTGAAATAGGTGCCGGGAAACGTGGAGAAGTAGGTCTGGATGAAGCGTTCGTGGTCGCCATAGACCGTGCGCATCATGCCCGGCCAGCTGTCGGTCAGCACCAGGTTGCCCTCGGTGGCGCCGTCCAGGAACTTGCCCTCGCCATCCACCAGCGCCGGGAACACGCCCGGCAGTGGCAGCGTGGCGGAGCCCGGCTTCTGCGCCACCGCGCCCGGCAGCGGACTGATGAGAATGCCGCCGGTTTCGGTCTGCCACCAGGTATCCACAATCGGGCAGCGGCTGTCGCCGACCACGCGGTAGTACCACAGCCAGGCTTCCGGGTTGATCGGCTCGCCGACGGAACCCAGGATGCGCAGCGACTTGCGCGACCACTTCTTCACCGGCGCCTCGCCGTCGCGCATCAGCGCGCGGATGGCGGTGGGGGCGGTGTAGAAGATGTTGACCTTGTGCTTGTCCACCACCTGCCAGAACCGGCTGTTGTCGGGGTAGTTCGGCACGCCCTCGAACATCAGGCTGGTGGCGCCGTTGGCGAGTGGCCCATAGACGATGTAGCTGTGCCCGGTCACCCAGCCGACATCGGCGGTGCACCAGTAGATCTCGCCGGGCTTGTAGTCGAACACCAGCTCATGCGTGTAGCTGGCCCAGACCATGTAGCCGCCGGTGGTGTGCAGCACACCCTTCGGCTTGCCGGTGGAACCACTGGTGTACAGGATGAACAGCGGGTCCTCGGCGTTCATCGGCTCCGGCGCGCAGGTCGCGCTGGCCGGCGTCACCACATCGGCCCAGGCATGGTCGCGGCCGGCCTGCATGGCGACATGGCTGCCGGTGTTCTTCGCCACGATGACAGACTTGATCGAGGGGCAGCTCTTCAGCGCCTCATCGGCGTTGACCTTCAAAGGCACCTTGCGGCCACCGCGGCGGCCCTCATCGGCGGTGATCAGCATGACGCAGTCGCTGTCCTGGATGCGGCTGGACAGGCTGTCCGGCGAGAAGCCACCGAAGACAATGCTGTGGATGGCGCCGATGCGGGCGCAGGCCAGCATGGCGACCGCGGCTTCCACGATCATCGGCAGGTAGATGCAGACCCGGTCGCCCTTCTTCACCCCCAGCGCCTTCATGGCGTTGGCCAGCTTGCAGGTCTCCTCCAGCATCTGCCGATAGGTGTAGCGAGCGTCGCTGTTGGGGTCGTCGCCTTCCCAGATGATAGCCACCGTGTCGCCGCGCCCGGCTTCCACATGCCGGTCGAGGCAGGAGACCGAGGCGTTCAGCACCCCGTCCTCGAACCACTTGATGGAGACGTTACCCGTAAAACTGGTGTTCTTGATCTTCGTCGGCGGCGTCATCCAGGCGATGCGCTTCGACTGGTCGCGCCAGAAGCCCTCGGGGTCCTTCGTCGCCGCCTCGACCATGGCGGTGCGGCGGGCGGCATCGACATGCGCATGGGCGGCGATGTCGGGCTTAACGGCGATCAGCGTGTCGTCCGTCATGGTTTTAGTCTCCCTCGGGTGGCCTTGGCTGGCGCGTGACTGCCGGGGAATTGCCCATGACGCCTTGCGGTGCGTCAATCCGTCACTTGGGACGACGGTAAACCAACTGTAAAAATGTGACGGTTACGCAAAGGCGATCCCCCGCCGCGGCCGGGGCGTAGGGAGACGGGATGGCCGCGGCGGGGGCATCTGTCCCGGACCCAGCGAGGCAGGTCCGGGCGTAGATGGCGATGCGAGACTGATCGATGCCGTCCGAGGCGGTCAGCAGATCAGGCTCTGGCACTGGCCCTTGCCTTGGTCAGTTGGTCCGGACCGGCGCCGGCACGGCGGCCGGAGCGGGGTTCACCGGGGCCGCCACCGTTGGGGCGGGGCTGGCCCCCGTGTGCCTGGCGTGGTGCCGGGCGTGATGCCCGGGCTGGTGCGTGCTCGTTGCGTGCCGCTCGGTGTGGCGGTGGCGATGCTGCCCGGTGCCAGTGGGAGTGGCCGCGGCGGGGGCGCCGCCGGGGGGCAGGGCCAGCGCGGCGCTGGGGGCCGTCGCCGGGACGGCGCTGCCAGGCGTCGCCGGAACGGCGCTGCCAGTCACCGCCGGAACTGCGCTGGAGGCCCGCACCGGAGCGGCGCTGCCAGCCGCCGCCGGGGCGCCAACTGCCGCCGGGCTGGCGGCGCGGTTGCCGCTTTCGACGGCGAAGGCGGGGGAGAAGGCCAGGGCCATGGTCAGGGCGGTGGCGAGGGTGGACTTGAAGGTAGTGCGCATCTGATCCTCCTGTTGGGTTCGAGCGCAGTTATGAGAATGGCCAGCCATGGCGTCAGCGCCGCGGCCGGAACAAGGCGGCGCCAAGGCGTTGTGCAACGGCGGGTTACGGCGGCAGCGGTAGCCGGGCGCCCCCAAGGCGTGCCAAGCTGCCGGCGGAGGAAAGACGCCCATGCAGCACACCGCCCTGACGACGCGCGCTTGCGTCGCGCCGCGACCCGGTGGAGGTTGAGGCGATGGCCAAGCCCCAAGGCAACCCGTTTTCCGCCACCACCGCCGACGTGCGTGTTAACGTCCAGGCGCTGTACCTGTCCGACCAGTCGGAACCGGAGCGTAGCCACTTCGTCTGGGCCTACCGGGTCAGCATCGAGAATCTGGGCCGCCGCAGCGTGCAACTGATGAAGCGCACCTGGTACATCACCGACGGCCGCGGCCTGACGCAGCGCGTGCATGGCGATGGCGTGATCGGCGAACAGCCGGTGCTGGAGCCGGGCGAAAGCTTCGAATACACCTCCGGCACGCCGCTCTCGACGCCTTCCGGCTTCATGCGCGGGCAGTACCACATGGTCGCCACCGACAGCGGCGAGCCTTTCGACGTGACCATCCCGGCCTTCAGCCTGGACAGCCCGCACCAGCCCGGGGGGGTGCATTGAGCCGATGGATCACCCGCCAGCCTTTCCCATTCGGCAGCACAGCCATGACGATACCGACCATTGCGAGGTTCCCGAGGGCCCCCATCTCGGGGAAGTGGATAACGCAGCGGGTTTTGGCGCTGCCAAAGGGATTTGTCCGGCCGTGAACATCGCAACCCCGCCCAGTTCGTTGACCAAAGGCCAAGCGGCCGAGGAAGCGCGACCCAGCCGTGCTGAAGCCGAGGCGGCAGTCCGCACGCTGCTGCGCTGGGCCGGCGACGACGTAACCCGGGAGGGCCTGCTGGACACGCCCGCCCGCGTCGCCCGCGCCTATGAGGAGTTTTTTGCGGGATACGCCACCGACCCCGTGGAACTGCTGGCGCGCAGCTTCGAGGAGACCGACGGCTACGACGAAATGGTCGTGCTGCGGGATATCCGCCTGGAAAGCCATTGCGAGCACCACATGGTGCCGATCATCGGCCGGGCGCATGTGGCCTATCTGCCGGCGGGGCGCGTGGTTGGCATTTCCAAGCTGGCGCGGGTGGTGGAAACCTACGCCAAGCGCCTGCAGATCCAGGAAAAGTTGACCGCCCAGGTGGCCAACTGCATCCAGGACGTGCTGAAGCCGAAGGGCGTCGCCGTTGTCATCGAGGCGGCGCACCAGTGCATGACCACGCGCGGCATCCACAAGCCCGGCGTGACCATGGTGACCAGCCGCATGCTCGGCGCCTTCCGCGATGACCCGAGCACGCGCAAGGAGTTCCTGACCATGATCAGCGGCCAGCGCGGCGCGACCGGCTTCGACGGCTGAGGCCGTTGCGGCGTTACAGCAGCCCCTGAAGCAAGGGCGTGAGGCTGGCCGCCATCTGCAGCGGCCGCGTCGCGTCCTTGGGCGCCAAGCCGGCGCGGTTGTGCCAGACCACATCCATGCCCACACCGGCCGCGCCCGGCACATCGCTGGCGCTGCCGGCCACGAACAGCACGCGCTGGGCGGGCAGGGCCAACTGGTCCAGTGCCACGGCGTAAACCTCGGCACGCGGCTTATAGAAACCGGCTGCCTCGCTGGTGATGACGGCATCGAACGGCACGCCGACCCGGCCGGCGGCCTGATGCCCCAGCGGGATCGAACAATTGGTGGCGACGGCCAGCTTCAGCCCCTGGGCGCGCAACCCGGCCAGCAGCGCCGGCGCTTCCGGCCAGGGCTGCAACTCATCCCAGCGGCTGGACAGGGCGGCGGCGGCGGTGGGGGCCATGCCGGTCTCTGCGGCGGCTTCGGCCACCAGGGTCTCGTAGGGCCGGTAGGCGCCGCAGCCATAGGTCAGTTCCAGGTAGCGGCGGCGCCAGCGAAGGCCGGGTTCCGCCCCACCGGCCACAGCATTCCATAGCGTCCAACTGTCCAGCAGCGCGGTCAGCAGGTCGAACATCACGGCGTCGTAGCGGCGCATCGGTGGCTCCATCAGGTTTGGCATTACATAAATATATCCTTATGTCTTGTTGGTTAGTCTGGCCAGTCTGCGCCGGGCATGCTACCCGCCGCGTCAGTTTGGCAAGGATGGCTGCAATGACCGACTATGTGGTGAAGGATCTCTCGCTGGCTGATTGGGGCCGCAAGGAGATCGAGATGGCCCAGGACGAGATGCCGGGCCTGATGTCGCTCCGCCGCGAATACGGCGCGGCCCAGCCGCTGAAGGGCGCCCGCGTCGCCGGCTGCCTGCACATGACCATCCAGACTGCGGTGCTGATCGAGACGCTGAAGGCGCTCGGCGCCGATGTCCGCTGGTCCAGCTGCAACATTTTTTCAACGCAGGACCACGCAGCAGCGGCGATTGCGGCCACTGGCACGCCAGTGTTTGCGATCAAGGGCGAGACACTCCCAGAGTACTGGGACTACGTGCAGAAGACCCTGGAATGGGCTGACGGCGGCGAGCCGAACATGCTGCTGGACGACGGCGGCGACATGACGCTGCTGGTCCACTACGGGCTGCGCGCCGAGCAGGGCGACCTGGCCTTCCTGGAGAACGCCACCAACGAAGAAGAGACCGTCTTCTTCGCACTGATCAAGAAGCTGGTGAACGAGAAGCCGGGCTGGTTCGCCAAGCTGGCCGCCAGCATCAAGGGCGTCTCCGAGGAGACCACCACGGGCGTGCATCGCCTGTACCTGATGGCGAAGGAAGGCAAGCTGCTGTTCCCCGCCATCAACGTGAACGACAGCGTCACCAAATCCAAGTTCGACAACCTGTATGGCTGCCGTGAGAGCCTGGTGGACGGCATCCGCCGCGGCACCGACGTGATGATGTCGGGCAAGGTGGCCATGGTCGCCGGCTACGGCGATGTCGGCAAGGGCAGCGCCGCTTCGCTGCGCAACGCCGGCTGCCGCGTGATGGTCAGCGAAGTCGATCCGATCTGCGCGCTGCAGGCGGCGATGGAAGGCTATGACGTGGTGACCATGGAGGAAGCCGCGCCGAAGGCCGACATCTTCGTCACCGCCACCGGCAACGTGGACGTCATCACCTCCGACCACATGCACATGATGAAACACCGCGCCATCGTCTGCAACATCGGCCACTTCGACAGCGAGATTCAGGTGGCTGCCCTGAAGAACTACAAGTGGCACAACGTGAAGCCGCAGGTGGACGAGATCGAGTTCCCCAACGGCAAGCGCATCATCCTGCTGTCCGAAGGCCGCCTGGTGAACCTGGGCAACGCCACCGGCCACCCGAGCTTCGTGATGTCCGCCAGCTTCACCAACCAGACGCTGGCGCAGATTGACCTGTGGTGTAACCCGGGCAAGTACGCCAACGACGTCTTCGTACTGCCGAAGCACCTGGACGAGAAGGTCGCCGCCCTGCACCTGGACAAGGTCGGCGCCAAGCTGACCAAGCTGACCGACAAGCAGGCCGACTACATCAGCGTGCCGCAGGCCGGCCCGTTCAAGGCCGACCAGTACCGCTACTGAGCAACCACTGACGCTATAGTAAGGACGGCCCTCGCGCTCGCGCGGGGGCCGTCTGCGTTTCAGCGGCCCGGCCTCAGGCCGACCGGGCGATGTTCCGGCCGACCAGCACGGCGCCCACTGTGAGCCCCAGTGCCGGCACCAGCAGGGCATTGCTGCCGGCCTGCATCTCCACCGCCGCGCCCAGCAGCGCGCCGCAGACCACTCCGATCCACGAGCAGAAATGCGGCAGCCAGGTGCCGGGTGGCAACTCCCCGGCCAGGCCGCCGACCAGGAACTGCATGGAGCGCACCAGCGTGCCGGTCAGGAAGGTGATGCCGCCAGCCGCCGGCAGCGCCGTATTCACCATGCCCATGGCGGGCACCAGCGCGAACAGCGCCGGCGGAACCAGGCCCTCGAAGGGCAGGAAGGCGCCGAGGGCGAAGAGGGCCGCCACGGTGCTCAGCACCGCCGGAATGCGCCAGCGCTTGGCCTTCACGCCGATCCAGGCGCCGACGAAGGCACCCAGGGCAAACAGGCCGACCAACCCGGCCAGTGCCCCGGCGCGACTCCATTCGCCCCCGGCCATCGCCACACCCAGCAAGGTGCTGTTACCGGTGATGATGCCGATGAACATCTCGTCCAGGCGCAACCAACCAATCGCATCCACGCATCCGGCCATGGCTACCAAGGGCACGGCCGCCCATAACTGCTGCTCAGGCTTCACAACCAACTCCCAAAGACTTTCCGGCGCACCGGCACTGCACTACATCGACCCGGCTTGATCCGGAGGATTGCCGCCCATGACCATCGCACACCGTCGCGCCCTGCTGGGCGCCGCCGTTGCCACGCCAGCGCTTGCACTGCCCGCCTTGGCACAATCCGCGCCAGAGGTGAACTGGCGGGTGTCCTCCTGCTTTCCGCGCAACCTGGATGTGCTGTTCGGTACCGGTGACGCGATTGCCAAGCGGGTGGCGCAGCTGACCGGGGACCGCTTCCGCATCCGCTTCTTCCCCGCCGGCGAGGTGGTGCCCGGCCCGCAGGTGCTGGACGCGGTGCAGAACGGTTCGCTGGAAGGTGGCCATGGGCCGCTGTATTATTTCGGTGGCAAGGACCCGGCGCTGAACATCTTCACCGCCATGCCGTTCGGCCTCAATGCCAGGCAGAACCTGGCCTGGCTGCAGCATGGCGGCGGCAATGCGCTGTGCGCCGAGGTGATGGGCGGCTTCAACGCCGTGGCCTTCCCGGCCGGCAATACCGGCGCGCAGATGGGCGGCTGGTTTCGCAACGAGGTCAAGTCGCTCGACGACCTGAAGGGCCTGAAGTTCCGCACCGCCGGGCTGAACGGGGCCCTGTTCAACCGTCTGGGCGCCGTGGCGCAGGCGACCCCGCCGGCCGATATCTACCCCAGCCTGGAACGCGGTTCGCTGGATGCGGTCGAGTTCGTCGGCCCGCATGACGATGAGAAGCTCGGCTTCGTCCGGGTCGCCAAGTTCTACTACTCCCCGGGCTTCTGGGAGGCTGGCGCCCACCTGCACTTCATGGCCAACAAGGAGGCCTATGCGAAGCTGCCGGACCAGTTCAAGGCGGCGCTGGATGTTGCGTGCGGCGAGGCAAATGCCGACATGTTGAGCAAATACGACCACCTGAACCCGCAGGCGCTGCGCCGGCTGGTCGCCGCCGGCGCCCAGCTGCGCGTTTGGCCGCGAGACATCCTGCAGGCCGCCTGGCGAGAGGCGCATGCGCTGTTCGATCAGATCGGCGGCCAGAATGAGCGCTTCAAGCGCATCTACGGCAGCTATCGCGCCTATCGGGATGAGGAATACCAGTGGTTCCGCATCGCGGAGAGCAGCTTCGACAACTTCGCCTTCCCGGCCGCTGCGGCAGCAGCCGGGCGCTGAGACGTGGAATACCTTGCCGCGCTGCTGCTGGGGGTGATCGAGGGACTGACCGAGTTCCTGCCGATCTCCTCCACTGGCCACCTGATCCTGCTGGGCGACCTGATCGGCTTCCAGGGTCCGCCCGGCAAGGTATTCGAGATCTCGATCCAGCTGGGCGCGATCCTGGCCATCGTGATCATCTATTGGCGGAAGCTCCTGGACCTGGCGCTGAACTGCTGGCGCCCGGGGTTGCAGCGCTTCTACGTGGTGAACCTGCTGCTTGCCTTCCTGCCGGCGATGGTGCTGGGCGCCACGCTGCACAAGACCATCACGGAGGTGCTGTTCAGCCCCTGGGTGGTCAGCGTCGCGCTGATCCTGGGCGGCATCGCCATCATCCTGATCGAGCGGCTGCGGCCAGCCCCCAGCATCCATTCGGTGCCGGAGATCGGGCCGCTGGCGGCGCTGCTGATCGGCTTCGGCCAGGCCTTGGCGATGATCCCGGGCACCTCGCGCTCCGGCGCCACCATCATCACCGCGCTGCTGGTGGGGGTGGACCGCAAGGTGGCGGCGGAGTTCAGCTTCATCCTGGCCATCCCGACCATGCTGGCGGCCACCGCCTACAGCCTGTTCAAGGCGCGGGCCGATCTTTCGGTGGATGGCGCTGGGTTGATCGCGGTGGGCTTCGCCGCGGCCTTCGTGGTGGCCTTCCTGGTGGTGCGTTGGCTGCTCGGCGTTGTCGGGCGGATCGGCTTCGCGCCGTTCGGCTGGTACCGCATCGTGCTGGGCGCGGTGATGCTGGCCTGGCTTTCGCTGCGCTGAGCCGGGCGCTGCACGGTCGGAAACACTTGCTTCACGCGCCCGGGCTGAGCATGGTCCGGCCAGAGCATGCCGGATTCGCCCTGATGCCCCGTTCCCTGATGATTGCCGCCCTGCTGCTGGTTGCCTCTCCGGCCCTGGCGCAGAACTGGCCGACCGAAACCGGTATGCGCGGCGACGCGATCGGTGGTGCCTTCGCCAGCTTCGACCGGCTGGGCGCCTACCAGCAGCCACCAAGCGTCGGCGACGACCGGCGCGAGGGGATCACCGGTTGGCTGGGCGGCATCCAGACCTGGGTCGAGGAGCGCGGCGACATGATCGGCGACCGCCAGCCGCAATCCTCCGGCTACTACCAGCTGCGGCGCAGCTGGGAACGAGAGTGGAGCATCGGGCGCTAAGCCCGGCGTTTAGGACGAAAGCGCTAAGCCCGGCGCGTCAGGACTGGGGCGGTAGGCCCGGCGCCGAGGATTGGGCGCCAGGACCGAAAGGCCGGGGCGCCCGCTCAGGCCGAGGATATTGGTTCCGCAGCCGGCAAACCAAGGCGCTGGCGCTGCGTTTCAAGGGGGGCGCCCCTTGCGCAACGAAGGAACCCGCCATGACCGCCCGTGCTGCCCTGTTGACGCTTCCCGCGATGGCCCTGCTGGCCGGCTGCTCCACCGTGGAAGGCTGGTTCGGCCATGAGCCAGCCCGGCCGCAGCCGGTCGTCGCGCCCGCCCCGCCGGCGCCGCCACCGCCGCCCGCCACGCAGTTGAACCTGGCGCCGGCCGGGCTGGATGGCCGCTATGCCGGCACGCTCCGGCTTTCCAGCGGCGCCGCCCGCACCTGCCGCCCCGCCCGGATCCCGGCCAGCGCCACGGTGGCGAATGGCCAGGTGGCGATGAACCTCGGCCGCTTCGGCAGTGCGCAGGGCACCATCGGCTCGGATGCCGGGGCGAACCTGACGGGCACCGAGCTGGCCGGGCAGGCCAGCTTCAGCGGCAACCGGCTGCACGGCCAGGTGCAGCGCGGCACCTGCCCCTATGACATCAGGCTGATGAAGCGCGCGGCGCGCTGAACCAGGCAACCCCTGCCAGGGAATGCCTGGCAGGGGCCGTGGTGGTGAGTGCGCCCGCGGCCGTCAAGCGGTGGCTCGCCCCGCAGGCCGCGGGGCGGTCCTCCGCCGGGTATCAGTTCTTCAGCGCCACCGTGAACTCGGCCTCGGTCTTCGCCTTCACTTCGTCCAGCGTCACGCCCTCGGCCAGCTCGATCAGGCGGACATTGGTCTCGCCGCGACGGGCCAGCTCGAACACCGCCAGCTCCGTCACCACCATGTCCACCACGCGCTTGCCGGTCAGCGGCAGGGCGCATTCGTTCAGCAGCTTGGATTTGCCGCCGGCGGTGTGCTCCATCAGCACGATCACGCGCTTGACGCCGGCCACCAGGTCCATGGCGCCGCCCATGCCCTTGACCATCTTGCCCGGGATCATCCAGTTCGCCAGGTCGCCATTGGCGGCCACCTGCAAGGCGCCGAGGATCGACAGGTCGATATGCCCGCCGCGGATCATCGCGAAGCTGTCGGCACTGCTGAAATAGCTGCTGGTCGGCAGGGCTGTGATGGTCTGCTTGCCGGCATTGATCAGGTCCGGGTCCTCGCTGCCCTCATAGGGGAACGGGCCGAGGCCGAGCATGCCGTTCTCGGATTGCAGTTGCACGTTGATGCCGGGCGGCACGTGGTTGGCCACCAGCGTCGGAATGCCGATGCCGAGGTTCACGTAGAAACCGTCCTGCAGCTCAAGCGCGGCGCGATGCGCCATCTGGTCGCGGTTCCAGGCCATGGTCTTCGCTCCTGATGTTGGAAAGTGCGATCGAGGCTTGTCGGCGTTCCCGCCCAAGCCCGCGCGCTTACGCCTGTTCAAGCTTGCGGACTGTCCGCTGTTCGATGCGCTTCTCGAAGCCCACCGGGCATTGGAGGATGCGTTGCACGTAGATGCCGGGCGTGACGATGTGATCGCCGTCGATCTCGCCGGCCGGCACCAGGTGTTCCACCTGCGCCACCGTCATCTTCGCCGCCGTCGCCATCATCGGGTTGAAGTTCCGCGCGGTCTTCCGATAGACGAGATTGCCTTCGGTATCGCCCATCCAGGCATGCACCAGCGCCAGGTCGGCGACGATGGCGCGTTCCATGATGTAGGTCTCGCCGTCGAACTCCATCGTCGGCTTGCCGTCGGCCACCGCGGTGCCGACGCCGGTCTTAGTATAGAAGGCCGGAATGCCGGCGCCGCCGGCGCGGATGCGCTCGGCCAGGGTGCCCTGCGGGTTGAACTCGATCTCCAACTCGCCGGCCAGGAACTGCCGGGCGAACTCGGCATTCTCCCCGACATAGGAGGAGATCATCTTCTTCACCTGCCGGGTCTTCAGCAGGATGCCGAGGCCGGCATCATCCACGCCCGCATTGTTGGAGACGAAGGTGAGGTCCTTCACCCCGCTGTCGCGGATCGCCTCGATCAGCAGGGACGGGATGCCGCTGAGGCCGAAGCCCCCGGCGTGAATCATCATGCCATCGCGCAACAGGTCCGCCAGGGCAGCCCTGGCGTCCGGGTAGACCTTCGACATCGGTTGGCCCCTTTGAAAACCGGCCGCAACCTAATCGTCCCGGCGAAAGGAAGAAAGCCGGTCAAAGGGGGTTGCCGTGTTCGCAGCGCAAGGTTATATCGCGCGCCCCGGCTACGGGGACCCAACCTGCGGGGCCATAGCTCAGTTGGGAGAGCGCTTGAATGGCATTCAAGAGGTCGGCGGTTCGATCCCGCCTGGCTCCACCAGTTCAAAGGCCCGGCTGCAAAGCCGGGCCTTTTCTGTTTCCGGGTCAGCCGGCCGAGCCTTCCCCCGTGTGATGCTCAGCCCGGCTTGACGCCGGCGGCGCGCAATATCGGCGTCCAGCGCGCATTCTCGGCCCGCAGGAAGGCGGCGAGTTCGGCCGGGCCACCCGGGAAGGGCTCCACCCCAGCCTCGGTGAAGCGGCGCTGCACGCCGGAGTCGCGGCGGGCAGCTTCGGCGGCGGCGGCCAGGCGCTGCACCACGGACTGTGGCGTACCGCGCGGCGCATAGAGCGCCTGCCAGGAGGATGCCGCGAAGCCAGGAAAGCCGCTTTCGGCCAGCGTCGGCAGCGCCGGCAGCATGGCGGAGCGGCGCGGCGTGGTCACTGCCAGCAGGCGGACGCGGCCCTCGGCACCCATCGGCGCCAGCAGGGTCTGGCTGTCGATCATCAGGTCGGCGCGGCCGGCCACCAAATCCGTCACCGCCTGCGGCGTGCCGCGATAGGGCACCACGGTGAAGTCCACCCCGGCCATGGTCTTCAGCAACTCCCCGGCCAGGTGGCTGGCGGCCCCGACCCCGGTGGTGGCGAAGTTGGCGTCGCCGCCGCGCTGCTTCAGCCAGGCGATGAGGCTGGGGACGTCCTGCGCGGGGAGGCCGGGGTTGACCGCGAGCACGAAGGGCTGGTCGCCCAGCGGCGCCACCGGCACGAAGTCGGTGAAGATGTCATAGCCGGCATCGGGGTAAAGCGCGGGGACCACGGCCTGGCTGGCGCCGGTCAGCAGCAGGGTATGGCCATCCGGCGCGGCGCGGGCGACGGCACGGCCACCGATGGTGGTGCCGCCGCCAGGCATGTTCTCCACCACCATGGTCACGCCGAGGTCGCGCCCCATGGCTTCGGCGATGATGCGGGCGACCACGTCGATGATGCCGCCGGCGCCGAAGGGCACCACGGTGCGGATCGACCGGCTGGGCCAGGCCTGCGCCAGGGCGTGGGAAGCTACCGCCGGGGCAGCCAGGGCCGCGCCGAGCGCGAAAAGGTGACGACGACGCATACGCGATACCCCGTTGAGGAAGCAGCGCATGCTAGCGCTATTGCAGTGCAGCGGAAGCCACGGTGCCTTAGCCAACCGGGGCCGCAGCGCCGCCGACCCTCGGCCGGCCGAACCGGCGCGACCGTCGGAGCGCGCTACGGCGCGATCGTCGAGGCTTGCCCCGGCGCGCCGCAGCCCATGCTCAACCCGGCGCGCAGCGGGCCACCGGGCGGCACCATCGTCAGCGGCCCAAGGGCAGCCAGGTCCGGGCGGTTGGGCGCATTCGGCACGTGGCTGACCGGCTCGGCGCACAGAATGCCGCTGTCGGTCGGTGCGAAGACCTGCAGGTTGCGCGCCCAGGCACCCTCGGCCTGCAGGTCCAGCACCAGGTCCGGTCGGGCCAGGCGCAGCAACCCGTCCCAGCCGGTGAAAGATGTATCGAGGCCCGCATAGGCGGCCTCGTCGCCATCGACCCCATGGCTCGGCTGCGCAGCCACCGGCAGGCCGCGGGAATCGCGCGTCAGCAGCGCCTTGGCGGCAAAGCTCAGGCGCGTCCCGGCGGGGCAGCGGAAAAACGGATGCCATCCCAGCCCCATCGGCACCGCCTCTGGCGCCAGGTTGCGCAGGCACAGGCCAAGCCGCAGCCCGGCCTCGCACAGGGCGACCCGCAGCCGGGCGGCGTAGTGGAAGGGCGCGCTGGCCACCTCCTGCACCAAGGTTGCGTTGGCGGGGCCGGCCGTCTCCACCTGCCAGGGCAGGTCGCGCGACAGGCCATGGATAGCGGTGTTGTCCTCCATCCGGTTGACCCGCAACGGGTGCATCCTGCCAGCGATGGGGAGATGGCCGGCATCCAGGCGGTTGGCCCAGGGCAGCATCAGGAAGGCGCCGGCGAAGCTGGCGTTGGGGTCGCCGCCCGTCGGCAGGGGCGCCAGCACGTCGATGCCCCGCCAGTTCAGCGCGGCAAAGGCGCCGCCCTGTTCCGGCAGCAGCCGCGCGGTCCAGCCGGCGGCGGCCAGCTCAATCAAGGGCGAAGGGGTCGCGCGGCGAGGGCGTGGCGCGCGAGTATTCGGCGCTGGTGTAGCCGCCGCCCTGGTAGCGCTCCTCCACGGCATCGGCCGAGACGATGTGGCCGACCTCGGCGCGGAAGGTCTCCGCGGTGTCCTGCGGCGCCCAGCCGATGCGGTCGCGGTGGTCGCGGCCCCAGAAGCTGGCGGGGTTGGCCGAGCAGGCCCAGATGACGCAATGCCCGGCGCGCGGCGCGGTGACGGCGGCGGTCACCAGGCGCGTCAGGTCGCCATAGGAGAGCCAGGTGGAGAGCATCCGCGCGTTGATCGGCTTGGGGAAGCAGCTGCCGATCCGCAGGTTGACGTTCTCCACGCCGTGCTTGTCCCAGTACAGCCGGCCCATCAGCTCGCCGAAGGCCTTGGACAGGCCGTAGTAGCTGTCCGGCCGGAAAGCGCAGTCGGCGTCCAGCGTCTCGCCGCGTTCATGGAAGCCGATGCTGTGGTTGCTGCTGGCGAAGAGCACGCGGGCGCCCTCGCGCCGGGCGGCCTCGTAGATGTGGTACAGGCCGTCCAGGTTGGGGCGGGCGACCTCCGGATAGGACTTGTCCACGCTGATGCCGCCGAAATGCAGTATGGCGCCGCAGCCCTCCGCCAGCCGGGCAATGGCCAGGCCATCCGCCAGGTCGGCGCGGGTGAAGCTGGCGCCGGGCGGCAGCGGGTCCGGGAAGGGCAGGATGTCGGTCAGCCGCAGCGACCAGCCCTGCGCCGCCAGGGCGGGGGCCAGGGCACGACCGAGATTGCCGGACGCGCCGGTGAGCAGGACGGGCTTCATGGGGAACCTCAGTGGAACAGGGCGGGCAGCCACAGCGACAGGCCGGGGATGTAGGTGACCAGCAGCAGCACCACCACCATGGCGGCATAGAATGGCCCGCTGGTCTTGGTGGCGTCCCACATGGAGACCTTGCCGACGGCGCAGGCGACGAACAGCACCGGCCCCACCGGCGGGGTGATGGTGCCGATGCCCAGGTTGACGATCAGCACGATGCCGAACTGCACGGGATCCATGCCCAGCGCCTTGACTACCGGCAGGAAGATCGGCGTGCCGATCATGATCAGCGGCGCCATGTCCATGAAGGTGCCCAGCACCAGCAGGATGACGTTGATCAGCAGCAGCGTCAGCAGCGGGTCGGTGGTGATGCCGCGCATCAGCGCCACGGTCTGCGCTGGCACCTGCAGCAGCGCCATCAGCCAGCCGAAGGCGCCGGCGGTGCCGATGATCAGCATGACCATGCCGGTGGTGCGCACCGCGCCGCCCACGGCCTCGGTGAAGCCCTGCCAGTTCAGGCTGCGATAGACGAACAGCACCACCGCCAGCGCGTAGAGCACGGCGATACAGGCGCTTTCGGTGGCGGTGAAGATGCCGCTGCGCACGCCCGCGAAGATGATGACGATCAGCATCAGCCCCGGAAAGGCGGCGACGCCCAGCCGCAGCAGCATGCCCCAGCCGGGGAAGGCCTCGCTCGGGTAGCCGCGCCTGACCGCCACCAGCCAGGCGACGACCATCAGCGAGAGCATCATCACCAGGCCGGGCACGATGCCGGCGGTGAACAGATCCGCCACGCTGATCGCGCCGCCGGCGGCGATGACGTAGAGGATCATGTTGTGGCTGGGCGGGATCAGCAGGTCGATCAGCGCGGCATTGGCGGTGATGTTGACCGCGTAGTCCGGCGCATAGCCGCGCGCCTTCATCTGCGGGATCATCACGCCGCCGACGGCACTGGCATCCGCGACCGCGCTGCCGCTGACGCCACCGAACAGCGTGGCGGCGACGATGTTGACCTGCCCCAGCCCGCCGCGCAGGTGCCCCACCATGGCGGCGGCCAGCGCCACCAGGCGGTCGGCGATCTGGCCGCGCATCATCAGGTCGCCGGCGAAGACGAAGAACGGGATCGCCAGCATGGAGAAGACGTTCATGCCGGAGGCGAGTTGCTGGAACACCACGATGGGTGGCAGATCCATCCACAGCACCGTGACCATGGCGGCGGCGCCGAGCGCGAAGGCCACCGGCGTGCCGATGATGAGCAACACGCAGAAACTGCCGAGCAGTACCGAGAGTTCCATGGCGCTCAGTCCGTGATCAGGGTGTGTTCGGGCATGCCCTTGGGGGCGCTGCCGCTCAGTGCATGCGCCAGCAGTCGTTCCAGGCCGAACAGCGCCATCAGCGTGCCGCCCAGCACCAGCGGCAGGTATTCCACCGACCCAGGCAGCCCCAGAGTCGGCAGCGTGGCGTTCCACACGCCCATGGCGAGTTCGCTGCCAAACCAGGTCATGCAGCCGCCGAACAGCGTGACCGCCAAATCCGACAGCACCTTGAACAGCCGGATGACCGGCGGCGGCAGCACGTCGCGCAGCGTCTCGAAGCCCATGTGGAAGCCTTCCCGCACGCCCAGCGCGGCGGCGCCCATGATGACCCAGGCCAGCAGCAGCAGGGCCGAGGCCTCGCCCCAGGCCGGCGTGTCGTTCAGCACGAAGCGGCCGAACACCGCCCAGGCGACGACCGCCGTCATCACCACCAGGCAAGTGCCGGCCACCAGCACCGCGCCCCGCGCCAGTATCGCCATGGCGGCGGAATAGGCCTGCACGGCTCAGGCCGCCTGGATGCGTTCGACCAGTTGCTTCAGCTTGGCGTCGCGGACGAACTGGTCGTAGACCGGCCGCACCAGCGCGGCGAAGGCGGGCTTGTCGGCCTGCACGATGGTGACGCCGGCGGCCTCCACCTGCTTGCGGGCCTCCACCTCCATGGCGACCCACAGGCTGCGCATGTGCGGCACGCTTTCCACTGCCGCCTGCTTGACCACTTCCTTGTCGGCGGCGGAGAGGCGGTCGAAGCTGCGCTTGCTCATCGCCAGGATTTCCGGCGTCAGGCTGTGCTCGGTCAGCGACAGGTGCTTGGCGACCTCGAAGTGGCGGGAGGTCAGGTAACTCGGAAAGTTGTTCTCGGCGCCGTCCACCACGCCGGTCTGCAGTGCCGAGTAGACTTCGCCATAGGGCAGCGGCGTGGCATTTGCGCCGAAGGCGCGCATCAGCGCCACCCACATGTCGGATTGCTGCACGCGGATCTTCTGGCCCTTCAGGTCGTCGGGCGTGCGCGCGACCCTGCTGCGGGTATAGAAGTTGCGGGCGCCGCTGTCGTAGTAGCACAGCGTCACCAGGCCATGCGGCTCGGTTGCGCGGCCGATATCGGCGCCGATCGGACCGTCCATCACCTTCTGCATATGCGCGGTGTCGCGGAACAGGAAGGGCAGGCCGGCCACCAGCGTCTCCGGCACCAGGTTGTTCAGCGGCGCGGTGTTGACGCGGGTCATGTCGATGACGCCGAACCGGGTCTGTTCCAGCGTGTCCTTCTCGTCACCCAACTGGCGGGAATGGAAGACCTGGATCCGCAGCCGGCCGCTGGTGCGTTCCTGCAGCAGGCTGCCCATGCGCTTCATGCCTTCGATGGTCGGGTAGCCATCCGGATGGACATCTGCGGCGCGGAACACCACGCCCTGGGCGCGGGCCTGGCCGCCGATCCAGGGGGCCGCCAACAGCGGCGCGGCAAACAGGGCACGACGGGTTGCTATGGCCATCGGAACTATCCTCCTGCGGGCGGTCTTTGCCGCCATCGATCACTTAAACTGCCATGGCAGATAGCAGAACTGCCATGGCAGTTTCAAATCTATTCGGCGGCGGCCTGGCGGATCATCCCCCAACCGGCCAGCAGGTCCCGCAGCCTGGCCAGGCTGCCGGGCGGCAAGGGCCAGGCGGCGGGCGGCCGGGCAGCGCCGACATCATCGCCGATCATGCCCAGTGCCGCCTTGACCACGGCCACGTTGGCGCCGTTCTGCTCCTCGCTCCGCAGCGCCTCGAAGCCGGCGATGGCGGCGATCTCGGCTCGGGCAGCGGCGTAGTCGCCGCGGCGCAGCGCATCCCGCACCGCCACGCTGCGGCGGGGCAGCACGTTGATCAGGCCGCTGGTGAAGCCCTTGGTGCCCAGCGCAGCCATCGGCGGGGCCCAGGCCTCGGCCAGGCCGCAGACGAAGTTCACCTCCGGCCCGGCGCGGCGCATGGCTTCCGCCAGCACCATCACGTTCGGCGTCGCCCACTTCACCCCGACAACGCCGGGGATGCGGCACAGCGCCTCGATCGCCGGCAGGCCGATGCCGTCGTTGCGGAGATACAGCACCAGCGGCAACCCCGCGGCATCGGCGATGCGATTGACGTAGGCGACCACGCCGCGCGGCGCGACGAAGGGGTCCGGCGGCTGGTGCACCATGATGGCGTCGGCGCCATCGGCCCGGGCGCGGCGGGCCAGCGCCACCGCCTCCCCCACGCTGCGGCCGGCGCCGGCGATGACCACGGCGCGCCCGGCCACCAGCGCCGGCACCTCGGCCTGCATCCGCTCGGCCTCGGCAAAGCTCAGGCCGTAGAACTCGCCGGTATTGCCGTTGACCGTCAGCGCATCCACGCCGGCCTCGGCACAGCGGGCGATGATCGGCTTCAGGCGCTGCGGCTG
>CANBNK010000008.1 GCA_947371015.1 Acetobacteraceae bacterium
CGGACCTTCTCCTGGTTCGGCCGCAACCGGCGTCTGGCCAAGGACTACGAAAGCCTCGCCGCAACTCTCGCCAGCTTCGTCATGCTCGCAGCCATCCAACTCGGCGTCCGCCGCCTGGCCAGGGGGTAGGCTTTTGAGTCAGGCTCTAAGGCATTTGCCGATCGCCCTGGCGTGCGGGGGTACGCTGACCGCTGGTTCAGCGACCATATCCTGCGCTTCGGCGCCCTGACAGCCGCTGAGGGTGGGATGGACAGCAGGGCCTGGCTCGGAAATCATCCGTGCCGGGCGCGCCGCCGGTGGCTGGCACTGCCCGCCCCCTCATGCCGGATGGCCCATGCCTGACAATCCGCTGTTGCAGCCCTGGACCTCGCCCTTCGGCGTGCCGCCCTTCGCGCTGATCCAGCCTGAACATTTCCCGCCAGCCTTCGACCAGGCCATGGCCGAGCATCGAGCCGAGATTGCGGCCATTGCCGAGGCGGCAGCCACGCCGAGCTTCGCCAACACCGTGGCGGCGCTGGAAGGCGCCGGCCGGTTGCTGGACCGGGTGCGCTCCTGCTTCTTCAACCTGGTCAGCAGCCAGGCCAGCGATGCCTTGCAGGCAGTGGAACGCGACTACGCGCCGCGCCTGGCCCGGCATCGTACCGAGGTGGCGCTGAACCCAGCGCTGTTTGCCCGCATCGGCGCACTGCACGCCGGGCGGGATGCCTTGGCCCTGGCACCCGATGAACGCCGCCTGCTGGAGCGCATGCAGACCGGCCTGGTCCGCGCCGGCGCGGCGCTGGAACCGGCGGTGCGCGCCCGCATGGCCGAAATCTCAACACGACTGGCGGAGCTGCACACCGCCTTCGGCCAGAACGTGCTGCAGGACGAGAACGACTGGCAGATGCTGCTGGCCGAGGCCGACCTTGCTGGCCTGCCCGATTTCGCCCGGGATGCGGCGCGCGAGGCGGCGCGGGAACGCGGCCTGGCGGATGGCTATGTCATCACGCTCTCGCGCTCCTCGGTGGAGCCGTTCCTGACCTTTTCCGCCCGGCGAGACCTGCGCGAGCGCGCCTGGCGCGGCTGGGTGGCCCGCGGCAGCCATGCGGGCACCCGCGACAACCGGCCGCTGATCAGCGACATCCTGGCCCTGCGCGCCGAACGCGCCCGAATGCTGGGCCATGGCGACTACGCGCAATGGCGGCTGGCCGACAACATGGCGCGCGAGCCGGCCGCCGTGGCGCGGCTGCTGCATCAGGTGTGGGAACCGGCCAAGCGCCAGGTGGAAGCCGAACGCGCGGTGCTGGCGAGCATGGCCAGCCAGGCCGGCCACAACGGCCCGCTGGCCGCCTGGGACTGGCGCCATTGGGCGGAGCAGGCCTGCCGCGCGCAGCACGACTTCGACGAGAGCCTGCTGAAGCCGTATTTCCCGCTGGAGGGCATGCTGCGCGCCGCCTTCGATACCGCGGCGCGGCTGTTCGGCGTCAGCTTCACCGAGCGGCATGACATTCCGCTGTATCACCCGGATGTCCGCGCCTTCGAGATGCTGGGCGCCGATGGCGCGCATCGCGGGTTGTTCCTGCTGGACAGCTTCGCCCGCGCCGGCAAGCGCTCCGGCGCCTGGATGAGCAGCTACCGCGTGGCGGAAAGCTTTGCCGGCGTGGTCACGCCGATCATCGTCAACAACAACAACATCGCCAAGGCGACGCCGGCGCTGCTCTCCTTCGATGAGGCGCGCACGCTGTTCCATGAGTTCGGCCATGCGCTGCACGGGCTGCTCAGCACCGCACGCTATCCGTCGCAGAGCGGCACCGCGGTGCTCAGCGACTTCGTCGAGTTTCCCAGCCAGGTGCTGGAACACTGGCTGACCGTGCCGGAGACGCTGCGCAGCCACGCCCGCCATCATGCCAGCGGCGAACCACTGCCGGAAACGCTGTTGGCGCGGCTGCTGGCCTCTCGCAATTTCGGCCAGGGCTTTGCCACGGTGGAATTCGTTTCCTCCGCGCTGATCGACCTGGAACTGCACACCCACCCGGCGCCGGAAACGCTGGACTTGGAGGCCTTCGAGACCGCGTTCCTGGCCAGCATCGGCATGCCGGACGCGATTGGCCTGCGGCATCGGCCGGCGCATTTCCAGCACCTGTTCGCCGGCGGCGGCTATGCCGCGGGCTACTACACCTACCTGTGGGCGGAGGTGCTGGACGCTGACGCCTTCGACGCCTTCGAGGCGACCGGGAATGCCTTCGACCCCGCGCTGGCGGCAGGGCTGCGCGACATCTATGAGGCTGGCGACACCCGCGACCCGATGGAGCTGTACCGCGCCTTCCGCGGCCGCGACCCCGAGGTGACGCCGCTGCTGCGCAAGCGCGGGCTGCTGGCGGGGTAGCGCGGGATGCGTTGAGGCGGAATCGCCGAAACCGCTGAATCCCGCGATCTTCGAATAGCTGGAGCGTGCCGCGTGAGCGCAAGCGAACGCAGCATGCCCTACCGCGGCGTGCGGCGGCCCAGGCCGTAGCGGGCGATTAACTCGCCCTGGGTCCGCATGGTGGAGGCCACCAGCTCCCGCATCTCGGCGGCATCGAGGTAGCGCGGGTCCTGGTCGGCTTCCTGCAGCATGTGCCGCACGCTGGGCCGCTGCACCGCCACGCGCAGCGCTTCCTGCAAGGTGTGCACCACCTCGGGCGCCATGCCGGCTGGGCCGCCGACGCCGTAGAAGCTGCGGATCAGCGTGGTGTAGCCAAGATCGGCCAGCGTTGGCACTTCCGGCAGGCTGCGGGTGCGACGGTCGCTGCCAATGGCCAGCAGGCGCACCCGGCCAGAACGCACGAAGGGCAGCACGCTGACCATGGTGTCCATGGCGAAGGTCAGCTGGCCGCCCAGCAGCGCCACCATGCAATCCGCGCTGCCGCGGAACGGCACCACGGTCCAGGGCAGGTTTTCGCGCGCCGCGACTTCCGAGATCAGCAGATGCGGCGTCTGCGCCAGGCCACTGGCCGAGCCGTAGAACACCTGCTCGGGATGGGCACGCCCGAAGCTCATCAGGTCCGCCCAACTCTTGATCGGGCTCTCCGCCGGCACCGTGGCGGCGAAGGGAATCTCCACCAGGCTGGAGACGTAGGTGAAGTCTTTCAGCGGGTCGTAGGGCACGTTTTCCAGCAGGGCGGAGCTGACCACGGCGGTGGACAGGCCGCCCAGCGTATAGCCATCCGGCGCGGCGGCCTTGACTGCGGTGAAGGCCACGGCGCCGCCGGCGCCGGAACGGGTTTCCAGCACCACGTTCTGGCCCAGCAGCTCCCGCAGTTCGGCCCCGACCACGCGCAGCAGGCTGTCGAAGGTGCCGCCGGCGGGGAAGCCGACGATGATCTTGATCGGCTGGGTCGGGAAGCTGCGCGGTTGGGCCAGCACCGCCGGGGAGGCTAGCAAGGCCGCGCTGCCGGCCAGCAATGCCCGGCGCCCAAGGGTCTGGCTCAAGGTGGTGACCTCCAGAATTGCGGCGGATTGGCTTCGCGCTGGGGCGGAGACTAGGCAGCGCGGCAAAGCAGCGTCAATCGCCCCGGCGGCTGCCGCGATTGACAGCGGCCGCCAGCTGAAATCCTATTGCGGGCGCCAGCTGCCGCGCCTCCTGCGGGGCGGCTGGCCATGAAGCGCCCGGCACGGCGGCGGCGGCGACTCCGCCCGTAACCAGGTACCAAGGGAGTGACGCCCATGATGACGCGCGAGGAAAACGACCGCCTGTGCCGGATTGGACCGGGCACGCCGATGGGCGCGCTGTTCCGCCGCTTCTGGATGCCGATCGCGCTGGCGGAAAAGCTGCCGGAACCCGGCGGCGCACCGCGGCATGAACGCCTGCTGGGTCAGGACTTCGTGGTGTTCCGCAGCCAGCAGGGCAAGGTCGGTGTGCTGGACGAGCTCTGCATGCATCGCGGCGCCTCCCTGGTGCTGGGGCGGGTCGAGGATTGCGGCATCCGCTGCCTGTACCATGGCTGGAAGTTCGGCACTGATGGCGAGATCCTCGACATCATGAACATGCCGCCGGGCAAGCGGCCGCCAAAGCTGAAGGCCAATGCCTATCCGGTGGTGGAAGCCGGCGGGATCATCTGGACCTATCTCGGCCCGGCCGACAAGCAGCCGCCCTTCCCGCATTGGCAATACCTGGATGTGCCGGACAACCATCGCGTGGTGATGCGCGTGGACAGCCACTACAACTGGGTGCAGGCGACCGAGGGGGGCTTGGACAGCAGCCACGTCTCCATCCTGCACACCAATGGCGCCCGTCCCGGCTGGCTGGGCCAGAGCACCGACCAGGTCGGCGCCTTCGACGACACCGGCCCCCAGCTGGAGTTGGAGGAGACCGAGTTCGGCTACCACTACGCCGCCTTCCGCCGCCCGGCGCGCCCGGGCGAGCCGGAGAATTGCCGCATCGTACCCTTCGTCATGCCGTCGGGCCGCATCATCCCCGGTGGTGCCCTGCAGGGCGCCAGCAACGCCACGCTGGTGCTGGAGATCCCGCTGGATGACGAACACACCGCGACCTATTCGGTGCGCTACAGCAGCAAGCCGGTCGACCCGGGCGAACGGCTCCGCGAAACCGGCTTCGACGACCCCGAGATCTACAGCTTCGAGGACAATAAGCTGAAGATGTCGCGCGGCGACTACAAGCAGAACCGCGCCATCATGACGACCAACTTCTCGGGGTTGCGCGGCATCGCCACCGAGGACGCGGCCATCGCCACATCGCAGGGGCCGATCTACGACCGCAGCACGGAACATCTCATCGCCTCCGATATGGCGGTGGTGCGGTTCCGCCGGCGGCTGCTGGATTCGGTGGATGACATGGAACGCGGCGGCGACCCGGTGGGCGTGCAGGCCGACCACCGGCTGATCGAGGCGATCGACGCGCCGCGCCCGGCCGGCGCGCATTGGCGCACGCTGATCCCGAGCCATCGGGTCACCGCGGTGGACCAGGCGGCGGAGTAGCGCCGCCCGCCTGGCGCCCAAACAGGCGGCATTCCTGCGCAACCACCCGGCGCCGCCCCACCTGCGGCAGCGGCCGGCCGGATTTTGCCATTTCCGTCCTGCCGGCTTCTCGCGCTAGCCTGCGGGCAACACGGCCCGTGGGGTGCAACCCCCGGCGCTACTCCGCCCCCTGCCAAGAAGAACCGGAAACCAATGTCCGAGACCGCCACCCTGACCCGCCCGCCCGCCGTTCACGCGACCGAGCATTTCGACGTGCTGATCGTCGGCGCCGGCATTTCCGGCGTCGGTGCCGCCTACCACCTGGGCACGCAATGCCCGGACAAGAGCTACGTGGTGTTGGAAACCGAGGCGACCTTCGGCGGCACCTGGTGGACCCACAAATACCCGGGCATCCGCAGCGACAGCGACCTGCACACCTTCGGCTATCGCTTCAAGCCGTGGCGTGGCGCGCCGATCGCGACGGCCGAGGAAATCCTCCGCTACATGGGCGAGGTGATCGACGAGAACGACCTGGCGCGGCACATCCGCTACGGCCATCGCATCCACCACGCCGCCTGGGACAGCCGGGCCAAGCTGTGGACAGTCGAGGCGCTGGACCAGGCCAGCGGCGAGGAACGCCGCTTCACCTGCGGTTTCCTGTACATGTGCCAGGGCTACTATCGGCATCGCCAGGGCTACATGCCGGAATGGCCGGGCACGGCCGAATTCCAGGGCCACCTGGTGCATTCCGAGGAATGGCCGGAAGGCCTGGACTACGCCGGCAAGCGCGTGCTGGTCATCGGCTCCGGCGCCACCGCCGCGACCATCGTGCCGGCCATGGCGCCACGGGCGGCGCATGTGACCATGCTGCAGCGCTCGCCGACCTATTTCCGTATCGGCCGCAACGCGATCGAGATTGCCGAGGAACTGCGCGCGCTCGGCATCCAGGAGGAGTGGATCCACGAGATCACCCGGCGCAAGATCCTGTTCGAGCAGGACAAGTTCACCAAGATGACCTTCTCCCACCCCGAGAAGGTCAAGGACGCGCTGCTCGATGGCATTCGCCAGATCGTCGGGCCGGACTACGACATCGACACCCATTTCACCCCGACATATCGCCCCTGGCGGCAGCGCCTGGCCTTCGTGCCGGATGGCGACCTGTTCCATGGGATCGCGTCCGGCAAGGCGAGCGTCGTCACCGACGAGATCGAGCGCTTCACCGCGACGGGCGTGCTGACCAAGGGCGGGCAGGAGCTGGAGGCCGACATCGTCGTCGCCGCCACCGGCTTCCACCTGAACGTGCTGGGCGACATCGCCTTCGAGATCGACGGCAAGCCGCTCGATTTCCACGACAGCGTGACCTACCGCGGCATGATGTTCACCGGCATTCCGAACATGGCCTGGGTATTCGGCTACTTCCGCGCCAGCTGGACACTGCGGGCCGATCTGGTCGGCGATTTCGTCTGCCGGATGCTGAAGCACATGGACGCCAAGGGCGTGCGCCAGGTTGAGGTCGCGCTGCGGCCGGAAGACGCCGAGATGCCGATCCTGCCCTGGATCGACCCGGAGAACTTCAACCCCGGCTACCTGATGCGCGGCATGCACCTGCTGCCCAAGCGCGGCGACAAGCCGGAATGGCAGCACAACCAGGATTACTGGGCGGAAAAGGACGAGTTCCCGAAGACCAGCCTGGACGACGCCGCCTTCGTCTATCGTTAGGGAAAAGTCGGGGAGAAGGTATTCTCCCCGAACCCCTCATCTATTTTTATGAGTCAAACCAACGGTACGAGGCTTTGACTCGTGCCAAGGCGCCGAATGGCGTGCACCCAGCAGCTGGTATTAGAAAAAACTCACAAAAGCATTGGTGGGGTTTGGGGAGGAAATGCTTTCTCCTCCCCAACCTTGCCGGCCTCGACTCAGCCGACGCCGAGCAGCTCGACTTCGAACAGCAGCGTCGCGTTCGGCGGGATAACGCCACCGGCGCCGCGCGCGCCATAGCCCAGCTCCGGCGGGATGATCAGCGTGCGGGTGCCGCCCACCTTCATGCCGGCGAACCCCTGGTCCCAGCCGCCGATCACCTGGCCGACGCCAAGCTGGAACTGGAAGGGCTGGCCGCGGTCGCGCGAGCTGTCGAACTTCTTGCCCTTGTGCTCGGGCTTGCTCTCATCGAACAGCCAGCCGGTGTAGTGCACCGAAATCTGCTGGCCCTGGGTGGCTTCGGCGCCGGTGCCGATCTTGGTATCCGTCATGGGGTCTCTCCTTGGCCTCGCATCGGCCTTTGACCGGGGCTTCTGACCACGGCGCGGGGCAAGCCGGCAAGGGGTGTGCATTTGGGCCGCCGCGCCGGCCGGGGTAAGCAGGGCCATGCCCCATGCGCCGACGCCTGCCGCCCTGCCGAAAATGCCTTGGGCGCTGCTCGCCGCCGCGGCCTTGGGCATGTTCGCCGCTTCCTCCAGCGGCACATCGCGCGCGCCCTTCCTGCTGGACATGTCGCGGGATCTGGCCACCAGCCTGCCGCTGGTGGCCAACCTGGTTGCCGGCACCTCCATCGCCTGGGGCATCGCCTCGCTGCTCGCCGGCGCCGGGTCCGACCGTTGGAGCCGCCGTCCTTTCCTGATCGGCGGCCCGCTGGGCGTGGCCTGCTGCATGGTGATGGTCTCGCTGTCGCAGAGCTTCTGGGCGGTGGCGCTGTGGGCCACGCTGGGCGGCGGCTGTGCCGGGGCTTTTACGGGCGTCATCATGGCCGAGGCCTCCTCCCGCGTGCAGGACCGCCAGCGCGGCCGGGCGCTCGGCTGGGTCATGGCCGGGCAGTCGCTTACGTTGCTGGTGGGTGTGCCGCTGGCGGCCTGGATCGGGGTCTATATCGGCTGGCGCGGGGTGAACCTGTGCGTCGCGGCGCTGGCCCTGGCGGCGGCGGCCGGGTTGTTCGCCACCACTGGAAATCCAGCGGCCGGGCGGCGCGGCGCCAAGGGCGGTTCGGCCAGCTATCGCGCCGCGCTGTCCGGCCCGGTGCTGCGGTTGCTGCTGATGGGGATGGCGGAGCGCATCTGCTACGCGTTGACCGCGGTGTACTTCGCCACCTTCCTGCAGGTGACCTATTCGCTTTCATTGGGCGCGGTGGCGCTGCCGTTGGCGCTGTTCGCCGCCGGCAACATCCTCGGCACCCTGGCCGGCGGGCAACTGGCGGACCGGCTGCCCAACCGGCTTTTTACCTTTGCCGGCGCCATGCTGGGCTCAGCCGCCATGGCGCTGCCGCTGTTCGGCTACACGCCCGGCGTGGCGACCTCGGTCGGCCTCGGCTTCGGCTATGTCTTCGTCACCTCCATGGCCCGGCCGGCGCTGATGGCGTCCCTGGCCAACGTACCGGAGGCAGTGCGCGGCACGGTGCTGGGGCTGAACGTCACCGCCGCCAGCTTCGGCTGGCTCGGCGCCGCCTCGCTCGGCGGCTGGATGATGGCGGCGCAGGGGTTTTCCGGCTTCGGCCCGCTGGCGGCGCTGATGGCGCTGGCCGCCGCTGGCTTCGCCGTGGTGCCGCTCAACCGCCGCGGGCGCGGGCCAGGCGCTGGGTGAGGAAGCCGCGCAGCCCGGCCGGCGTGGCCTGTTCCGCGGTGGGTGGGTCGATCGCCAGCCGGGCATATTCGGCCGCCATGCCGGGCGCGGCGACGCTGGCGGCCAGGGTCTGCGCCAGGGTTTCCAGCACCGCAGCGGGCGTGCCCAGCGGGGCGACCAGGCCGACGAAGGCGCCCTCCACCAGGTCGGGATAGCCGAGTTCGCCGAAGCTCGGCACCTGAGCGGCCACGCCGACGCGTTGCGCCGAAGCGACGGCCAGGATGCGCCCGCCGCCCGGCTGGGCCAGCGGCAGCAGGGTGGAAAGCTCAGTGAACAACGAATCGATATTGCCGGCCATCAGATCGGCCAGCGCTTCCCCGCCACCGCGATAGGCCACCTCCACCAGCTCGATGCCGGCCATGCGGCTCAGCCGGTGCAGCGCCACCTGGCCGGAGGTGCCGACGCCGGGATGCCCGGCACTGAGCTGCCCCGGGCGCGCCTTGGCGCGGGCGATGAAGGCGGCGAGGTCGGCCGGCCCGCGCGGCGGCACCATGACGGCGGAATGCGAGCGGCTCATCAACCCGACCGGCGCGAACAGCTTTAGCGGGTCCTGCAGGCCGTCCGCCGCCTTGGGGTCCAGCAGCAGCGCACCATCGGAGCCAACGAGGAGCGTGTATCCATCCGGCCGGGCCTGGGCGACCAGGCCCGCGGCCAGGCTGCCGCCGGCGCCGGCACGGTTTTCCACCACGCAGGGCTGCCGCAGCCGCTCCGACCAGATCGGTGCCAGCAAGCGGGCGATCTTGTCCACGTTGCCGCCGGGGGCGAAGGGCACCACCAGTCGTACGGGGTGGTCCGGCCAGGACTGCGCCCGTGCCGGTGCCGCCAGCAGCGTGGCCCCGGCCAGCAGGGTGCGGCGGCTAGCCACGCGGTTGCCACTCCGGCGCATGGGTGCCCAGCGGCACCGGCGGCAGGGTCGGGCGCGGCGGCGTCGCGCTCATCCGCAAGGGGGAACGCATGCAGCGCAGCAAGCCCAGCGGGCCGGGGATTTCCACGTCCATCATGGCGGCGGCGGCCTTGTCGGGCAGGTCGCCGGGCATGCGCGCGGCGGCCTCGGCCTCCACCTGCCCCTGCGCCCGCATCCAGTGGCCTATGCCGGCCAGCGAGACCCGCACCAGCCACGAACCCCCGACGGTCGCGCGCCGATGCAGCGCCACCATGGCGCCGAAGGCCATCAGGTTGCCGCTGATGTAGTCGATGGCAGCGCAGGGCAACAGCGCCGGCGCGCCGGGCTTGCCCGTGGCATGGGCGATGCCGGTTGCGCTCTGCACGATGGTGTCGTAGCCGCGCCGCTGGCTCCAGGGGCCAACGCGGCCCCAGGCGGAGAGCGTCGCCATCACCAGGCCGGGGCGCAGCGCCGCCAGTTCCTCGAAGCCCAGGCCGCGGCGGGCCAGCGTGCCCGGGCGGTAGCTCTGGATGAAGACGTCGGCGTCCCGCACCAGGGCGCGCAGCTTCTCCGCCTGGTCGGCCTCGCGCAGGTCCAGGTAGGTACTGCGCTTGCCGATGCCGGTGTCGATATCCAGCATGCCCGCGCCGGGCAGGTCTTTCCGGCTGATCTTCAGCACGTCGGCGCCATGTTCCGCCAGGGTGCGGCAGGCGACGGGGCCGGCGATGACGCGCGTCATGTCCAGCGCGCGGATGCCACCCAGCGGACGGTCGGCGTTGGGCAGCGGCTGCACCGGGCCATCGCCGATGCGCTCGATCTCGATCACCGGCAGGCTGGCCACGGCGGCGTTGTGCGGGTGAGCGGCCCATTCCTCCGGCGTGCGGACGAAGCTGGCGACGCCGCCGCCTTCATGGATCGCGGTCTCCAGTTCCTCGCCCTGGCGATTGAGGATGGCGGCACGCACCGCGGCCGGGTCGGCAGCGACGCCCAGCGCCTTGATGTTGGCGTCCCGCAGATGCGGGAAGTTGCAGTGCAGGAAGACATGACGGCCATCACCGGTGGGGTAGAAGCCGCTGAACGGGTCGCGCTCATGCTTGGGGGGGGCGCCATCCAGTTGCAGATACTGGTGGCCGCGCAGGCTGGCGACAGCCTCCACCACATCGACACTGAGCTGCTGTGCCGGGTGCCGCAGCGCCCATAGCGCATTGGCCGCCACACCTACGGCAGCGAGCGAGGCGGCGCCGGCCGCGCCCAGCCGATAGCGCGTCGGCAGCACCGGGTCGGCGCCGGTGAAGCTGACATCGCCATTCAGCCCGGCCAGGCCAAGCAGATGATGCAGGGCGGCGATGGGGCGTTGGGTTTCGGGCATCGGGGCCTCCCCTGTTATTGGTGAGAGAACATGCGCTGGCCGGGCTTCGGCATGCGCGCGACCAGGATGGTGCTGCTCTCGGCTTCGGTGATGTAGAGGTGCTGATTGTCCGCGCCGCCATAGGCGATGTTGACTGTGCTGCGACCCTTGCAGCTGCGCACGATGGCCAGTTCCTCGGCGTAGCGATTGTACAGCCGGATCACGCCGGCGGTGGGATGGGCGACGGCCAGGTTGCCGTCCTCGTCCAACGCCAGGCCATCGGGGCCAGCGCTCGGCAACTGCACGAACAGGCCGGTGCGGAGTTGCTCGGTCGGGTCCTTGGTGGCGATGCGCCAGATGGCGTTGGCCCGCGTGACGGCGACGAACAGCGCCGCCTCCCGCCGGTCGAACACCAGGCCGTTCGGGCTGGGGGCGTTTGAGATCAGGCAGTCCAGCTTGCCGGCGGCGCTGTAGCGGAAGACACGGCCGGTCGGGTCCTGCAGGCCGGTGCGGCCCTGGTCGGTGAAGCAGACATCACCGTTGCTGTGGAACACCAGGTCGTTGAGCCCCTTGAAGCTCTCGCCCGGCGCGGGGCCGCCGACCAGCGTCTCCACCTTGCCCGTGGCAGGGTCGAACACCACCAGGCCGCGCCGGCGGTCGGCGATGAAGGCGCGGCCGTCCTGGTGGAACTTCAACCCGTTCGGCGCGCCGTCATACTCCAGCGCCATTTCCCACTTTCCGCCCGGCGAGATGCGGTGCAGCCGTCCCAGCCGCGTATCCACGCACCACAGGTTGCCGTCGCGGTCGAAGCTGGGGCCTTCCAGGCTGTTGCGCTTGGCGTCTCCCCGGCGCGGGTCGCTGACGACGGCCCGCAGGCTGTCCGGCAGCGTGGCGAAGACGCCGGTCTCGATGATCTCCGGCATCAGATCACTCCCTGCTCGCGCAGTGCCGCGATGTCGGCCACGTCCAGGCCAAGTTCCCCCAACACCGCATCCGTATCCTGCCCCAGTTGTGGCGGTGGTGTGGCCACGCCGGGCATGCCGCTGGCAAGCCGGAAGCCTGGGCGGGTGACGGCGATGTCGCGGCCCACGCCCGGCGCGTCGGGGAAATGCTGCACCACGTTGCGTGCCTCGACATGCGGGTGCGCCAGCATCTCCGGCAGCGTCAGGATCGGCCCGACCGGCACGCCAGCGGCGGCGAGGATCGCTTCCCATTCAACCGCGGTCTTTTCGCTGAGCCGCGCTTCCAGCGTCTCCCGCAGCGCCACGCGGTTGGCCAGCCGCAGCGCGCGGTTGGCGAAGCGCGGGTCTTCGTGCAACGCAAGGCCAACGGCCTCGCACAACAAGTAAAAATGCTTCTCCTCGTTGCAGACGATGTTGATGGCGCCTTCGCCGCATTGGAAGGTGCCGGACGGGCTGGCAGTGGGGTTCTCGTTGCCGATCGGCTTCGGCGTGATGCCGGCATTGTAGAAGTTGCTGACCGGCCAGGCCGCCATCGTGCTCAGCGTAGCATCCAGCATGGCGACGTCGATGCATTCGCCCTCTCCGGTGACGCTGCGGCGATACAGCGCGGAGGACATGGCGAAGGCGGCGACGATGGCGGCCATGCTGTCGCAGACCACATAGCCGGCGCGGGTCGGCGCGGTCTCGGCAGTGCCGGTCACGCTCATCAGCCCGGAGAAGCCCTGGATGATCTGGTCGTAGCTCGGCCGCTGGCTGAGCGGGCCTTCCCGGCCGAAGCCCGAGACGGCGCAGTAGATCACCCGCGGATTCACCGCCTTGAGCGCGGCGTAGTCCAGCCCCAGCCGATCCATCGTGCCCGGGCGGAAATTCTCAAAGACGATGTCAGCCTTGGCCACCAGTCGCAGGAACAGCGCCTTGCCGCGCGCATCCTTCAGGTTCAGCGTCAGGCTGCGCTTGCCGGCGTTCATCGCCAGGAAGCTGGTGCCCATCAGCTTCTTGCTCAGCTCCAGGTCGGCGCCCAGCTTGCGCGCCAGGTCGCCACTGCCGGGCACTTCCACCTTGATGACCTCGGCCCCCAGCATCGCCATCTGCAGCGAGGCCAAGGGCCCGGCGATGATATTGGTGAGGTCCAATACGCGGACCCCTTCGAGCAGCCTTGCCATCTCCGACGCATTCCCCCGTGGTTATCGGAAGTCTGGCACCGCCGGGCGATGCTGGCCACTTCCCCCCGGCCGCGGGATGTGGGAAATTTTGGCCTCGGAGGAACGCGAGTGACACAGAGACGGGTATTGCTGCTGGGCATGGCGGGCGCAGCGGCGTTGCGGCCGGCGCAGGCCGCCGGCTGGCCGGAGCGCCCGCTCTCGCTGGTGCTGCCGTTCAACGCCGGCGGTCCCAGCGACAACTTTGCTCGCGTGCTGGCGCAGCAGCTCAACCAACGCCTGGGCGAACCCGGTGTGGTAGTGCTGAACAAGCCGGGTGCCGCGGGCAATATCGGCCTGGCGGAAGTGGCCGCGAGCCAGCCGGATGGCTACATGCTCGGCATCATCACCAACTCGGTGGCGGCGCATGTGGTGATGGTGCCGAAGCCGATCGTGACGTTCGATAGCTTCACCTGGCTGGCCGGGCTGGTGGTCGAGCCATCGGCCATTGTTGCCCGCCCCGGCAGCTTCCGCGACTTCGCCGATTTTATCGCCAAGGCGCGGCAGCGTGGTCTTTCGGTCGGCCATGCCGGCATCGGCACGGCGCATCAGATCGCGCTCTCCCTGCTGGAACGCAAGGCGGGGATCGAGCTGGTGCAGGTGCCCTTCACAGGCAGTGCGCCGGCCAAGACGCAGCTGCTGGGCGGGCATATCGACGCCGCGATTTTTCCGTTGTCGGAAGTGCTGATCATGCTGCGCGAACGCCAGGGCGAGGCGCTGGCGGTGACGCTGGCGGAGCGCACCCGCTTTGCCCCGGCCATGCCGACCTTCCGCGAGAATGGCTTCGAGGTCGTCTCCGGCACCCGGCGCGGTATCGTCGGCCCGGCCGGGCTGCCGGCGCTGGTGCAGCAGCGGCTGGGCGCCGCGCTGGCGCAGGTGATGCAGTCCGCCGCGCTGAAGCAGGTGCTGGATGAGATGAATGTCGAGATCGACTTCCGCAGCGGGCCGGATCTGCTCGCGCTGATGCGCCAGGATGAAGCGACCATCCGTGCGCTTCGCCTGCCGAGCTGAAGGAAACGCACCATGACCGACCTGCCCAAGAGCATCGACATCCATGAGGAAGGCCCGCGCGAGGGCTTTCAGATCGAGCCAGGCCCGATCAGCAGCGCGGACAAGATCGCGCTGATCGAGGCGCTGGCGGAAACCGGGTTGCAGCACATCCAGGTGTGCAGCTTCGTCAACCCGAAGCTGGTGCCCGGCTGGGCCGATGCAGATACGGTGGCCGGCGGCTTCAAGCCCAAGGACGGCGTGCACTACACCGGGTTGTGGTTCAACGACAAAGGCCTGCTGCGCGCGCTGGCGCATAAGGACCGGCTCTCACTCTACGGCAGCATCACCACCACGGCGTCTGAGGCCTTCACCCAGAAGAACCTGAACCGCACGCATGCGGAAAACATGGTGGCACAGCGCAAACAAGCGGCGCTGCATCTGTCGCATGGCATCGAGATCCGCCGCATCAGCGTGCAGGCGGCGTTCGGCTGCAACTACCAGGGCGACATCACGCCGGCCGATGTGATCCGCGTGCTGACCGACGGCTTCGCCATTGCCAATGAAGCCGGGGTGAAGCCGGCCATCATCTCGCTGGCGGATACCATGGGCTGGGCCACGCCGATCCGCGTCGAGCGCCTGCTGGGCGAGGTCCGCAGCCGCTGGCCGGAGCAGCGCCTTTCGCTGCACCTGCACGACACGCGCGGCCTGGCGGTAGCCAACGCGCATGCGGGGTTGCGGATGGGCGTGAACCGTTTTGACAGCACCGTCGGCGGCCTGGGCGGCTGCCCCTTCGCGGGCCAGAAGGGCGCTGCCGGCAATATCTGCACCGAGGAGCTGGTGCTCCTGTGCGAGGAAATGGGCATCAGCACAGGCGTCGATCTCGACGCACTGATCGAGGTGGGGCGCATGGCGGAACGCATTGTCGGCCACCAGCTGCCCAGCGAACTCATCCGCGCCGGCTCGCTCGACGCCTTCCGTCGCAAGGCCGCCTGAGCATGGCACAAGCCCCCTCCCCGCACCTCGCCATCCGCCCCGAATGGCTGGCGCTGCGCCCCGAGCCGGCACTCGACCCGGCGCTGCCGATCATCGACCCGCATCACCACCTGTGGGAGCGCGACGGCAAGCCCTACCATACGCCTGATTTGCTGCAGGACATCGCCGAGAGCGGCCACAACGTCGTCGGCACCGTCTTCATCGAATGCAAGGCGCGCTACCGCACCGAGGGCGACCCGCTGGAAGCGCCGCTGGGCGAGACCGCCTTCGCCGCCGCCAGCCATAGCGGCCCGGCCGCGCTGGGCATCGTCGGCCATGTGGATCTGCGCGCCGGCGCGCGTGCGGCGGCGCTGCTGGAAGCGCATGTCGCGGCCGGGCAGGGGCGCTTCAAGGGCATCCGCCACAGCAGCGCCTGGCACCCGGACCCCGCCGCCAAGGGCAGTTCTACCAGCCCGCCGCCCGGGCTGCTGCTGGACGCCGATTTCCGCGCGGGCTTCGCGTGTCTGGCACCGCTTGGCCTGACCTTCGACGCTTGGATGTTCCACACCCAGCTGGCGGAACTGCGCGACCTGGCCGATGCCTTTCCATCCACGAAAATCGTGCTGGACCATGTCGGCGGGCCGCTCAACATCGGCCCCTACCATGCACGCCAGCCGCATGTGATGCGGGAGTGGCGCGCCAGCATGCAGGCGCTGGCGGCGCTGCCGAATGTGCACATCAAGCTCGGCGGCTTCGGCATGCGGCTGTTCAACTGCGACTGCTACGGGCAGGAGCTGCCGCCTTCCTCGGAGCAGCTCGCCGCCGCCTGGCGCCCCTACATCGAATGGTGCGTGCAGGTGTTCGGCGCCGGGCGATGCATGTTCGAGAGCAACTTCCCGGTGGACAAGGGCGCCTGTTCCTACGGCGCGCTGTGGAACGCCTACAAGCGCGTCACGTCAGGCTGGTCGGCTGAGGAACGCACCGCGCTGTTCAGCGGCACCGCCACACGTTTCTATTCGCTGGCGCGCTGAACCCGCCTATCCTCCGGGGCAAAGACCGGGAGGAACCACCATGCTGCATCGCCGCCATCTGCTTGCCTCGATGGGTGCCGCCACCTTGGCCGCACCGGCCATCGCGCAACCGGGCTGGCAGCCCAGCCGGCCGATCCAGTGCATCATCGGCTTCGCCCCCGGTGGCGGCGCCGACCAGATCGGCCGCGCGGTGTGCGAAGCCGCAGCGCCGCTGTTCCCGCAGCCGCTGGTCATCAGCAATCGGCCGGGCGCCGGCGGTGCCATCGCGGCGCAATACGTGGCGGCCCAGCCCGGCGATGGCCACACGCTGTTCATGGGCGGCGGCACCGAGAGCACCAGCCTGCCCGCCTTCCGCGAGTTGCCCTACGACCCCAAGCGCGACTTCCGCGCGGTCATGCGGCTGATGCGCCAGCGGCTGTTCTTCTTCACCTCGGCCAAGGGCCGCTTCACCACCATGGAGCAGGCGCTGGCGCAGGCGAAGCGCGAACCTGGAACGGTCAGCTACGGCACGTCCGGCATCGGCAGCATCCCGCATGCCGGCTTCCTGGTGATGGAGCGGGCGCGCGGGCTGGAGATGATCCATTCGCCCTACACCGGCGGCGCGCCCTCGGTGCAGGCGGTGGTGGCGCGACAGATCGACCTGGCCGCCGCGCACCCGGAGGAGTTCCGCGGCATGGCCGATGCCGGCGAGATCCGCGTGCTCGCGGTGGCCAGCGCCGAACGCGCGCCGCAATACCCGGACGCCCCGACGCTGAAGGAACTCGGCTTCGACGTGGTGATCGAGAACATGAAGGGTTGGGTGGTGCCGTCAGCGACGCCGGATGCGGCAGTGCAGAGCCTGCACGACCGCTTCCGCCAGGCGATGCAGACGCCGCTGTGGCAGCGCTTCCTGGAACATGCCGGCGACACCGATGGCTACCTGCCCGGCCCGCAATTCCAGGCGGCGATGGACGGCCTGTTGGCCACGGTTCGGCGCGTGGCGCGGCCGGCATAGCTCAGCCGCCGCCCCCCCTGGTGCGGGGCGATGTTGTAAGCGCACCAGCCCGGCGGCGCGTCGCGCGGCTCAGAAGTCGTAGAGCCGCGCCGGGTTGGCCACCAGCACCGCCTGGCGCACCGCCTCGCTGGGGCAGACGCTGGCCAGCCAATCCAGCACGCGGGCCTCATCCGGCTTCGGCTCCGGCTCATTCGGGTGCGGCCAGTTGCTGCCCCAGACCACGCGCTCCGGCGCCGCCGCGATCAGCGCACGGGCGATGGCGCTGGTGTCGCTCCAGTCCGCGCTGCGAGAAACGCCATAGGGCGAGGACGCCTTCATCCACACCCGCCCGGACTCCAGCAGCCGGCGCAGCGCCAGCACCGGGGCGCTGTCCGGCGTCACCGGCTCATGGAAGCGGCCGATATGGTCGATGACGACCTGGCACGGCAGCGCGCGGATCAGCGCCTCGCGCGCTTCCATCTGCATGCCGTCGAACTGCATCTGGATATGCCAGCCCAGCGGCGCCACGCGGGCGCCAAGCCGGGCCAGGTCTTCCCAGGCCACCAGCGGGTGCTTCAGCAGCACCGCGCGGGCGCCCCGCGCGCCGGCTGCGTGCAGGCGCTGCAACTCGGCGTCGGAGGTCTCCGGCGTTACCGCCACCACGGCGCGGGCGGCGCCCGGCGTCTGATCGTCGCCGGTGGAATCACCGGCGGCGTGAAACAGCCGCTCAGACAGAGCAGCCACCGCATCCAGCGTGGCACTGTTGTCCAGGCCATAGGCGCTGGGCTGCACCACCACGGTGCGGCCAAGGCCCAGCCGTGCCTTCACCGCCTGGTAGGCCGCCAGGTCATGCGCAAAGGGCACCGGAGAGAGGTTGCTCGGCGCCACCGGATAGCGCTCGGCCGGGCCATAGACGTGCATGTGGCAATCGGTGGCCAAAGCGGGAATTTCTGTCTGTGGCGTCGTGCTCATGGCCGGGTGTTTTGCCCGCGCGCCGCCGCCAGCGCCAGGGGCCCCCACAGCGCCCGCTCCGCGTTGCCGATGCGGGCGAACTCGTCGGGCGTGGAATATAGCGGCGCCTCGCCCTGCTGGCCGAGGATGACGGCCACCTCGGGTTCCGCCATGGCCTGGTTGATCGCGCGGTTCAGCACCGCCACCACGGCGGCGGGCGTGCCCGGCGGCGCCATCACGCCGAACCAGCTGCGCAGTTCGAACCCCGGGAAGCCGCTTTCCACCATGGTCGGCACGCCCGGCAGCGTCGGCAACCGCGCGGCGGTGGGCACCGCCAGCGCCCGGAACTTACCGCTGGCCACATGTGGCAGCGCCGTCGGCGTGGTGGCGAAGCTGTAGTCCAGCCGCCCGGCCAACAGGTCCAGCATGGCCGGGCCGCCGCCCCGATAGGGTACCTCCACGGTGCGGATGCCGGCCTCGCGGTCCAGCAGCAGCGCCGCCAGCCAGGGCGAGGAGCCGACACCGGGATGCCCCCAGCTCAACGCCCCAGGCGCACGGCGGGCGGCGGCAATGAGGTCGGCGACGCTGCGCCACGGCCGCTCGGCCGGGCAGACCAGCACGGTCAGCACATCCGCCACCAGGGAGACCGGGACCATCTCGTCCCAGGGCTGCACCCCGCCGTTCAACAGCGGCACCACCAGGAAGGCGCCCATGTTGTTGAACACCAGCGTATGGCCATCCGGCGGCGCCAGCCGCACCGGTTCCGTCGCCAGCGCGCCGCCCGCACCACCACGGTTTTCCACCACCACCTGCTGGCCCAGCAGCGGCGCCAGGCGGCTGGCCAGCAGCCGCGCGGTGATGTCCTGCGACCCGCCATTGGAGGAGCCGACCAGCAGCCGGATCGGCCGCGAGGGGAAGCCCGCCTGCGCCAAGGCCGGGGTGGCCAACGCGGGGGAGCCCAGCGCCGCCGTCAGCAGCGTGCGGCGGCGCCACCTGCCGTCGCCGGGGTGCGGGCTCATTCCGCGGTGATCTTCGCGCTGCGCACCAGGGCGCCCCAGCGGGCGATCTCCTCGCGCTGGAATTCCGCCAGCGCCGCCGGCGTGCCCACCACCGGGGTCACGCTCAGCTGTGCCAGCCGGTCGCGCAGCGTGGCGTCCTGCGCCGCCGCCACGAAGGCGCCGTGCAGCCGCGCCACCAGCGCCGCCGGCAGGCCGCGCGGCGCGAAGATGCCGTACCAGGTGGTCACCCGCACGCCGGCGAAGCCGCTCTCCAGCATGGTGGGTACCGCCGGCAATGCGTCGGTCCGCGCGTCGCTGGTCACCGCCAGGGCGCGCAGCCGGCCGCCGCGGATATGCGGCAGCGAACTGGCGGAGTAATCGAAGGCCATGGTCACCTGGCCGCCAATGACATCCGTCAGAAGCGGCGCGCTGCCGCGATACGGCGCATGCGCGATATCGACGCCCAGGGCGCTGCGGAACAACTCCCCGGCCAGATGCGCCGCGGTGCCGTTGCCGGGCGACGCGAAGGCGAGTTGGCCCGGCCGCGCCCGCACATGGGCCACCAGCTCGGCCACAGTCTGCACCGGCAGCGCCGGGTTCACCACCAGCACATTCGGCAGCGTCGCCAGCAGGGTGATGGGGGTGAAGTCCGCCACCGCGTCATAGGGCAGGGCGGCGGTCAGCAGCCCGTTGACCGCATGGGTGCCGATGGTGCCCAGCAGCAGCGTATTGCCGTCCGGCGGCGCCTGCGCGACCACCGCGCTGCCCACCGCACCGGCGCCGCCGGCGCGATTCTCCACCACCACCTGCTGGCCCAGCAGCGCCGCGACGCGCTCGCCGAAGACGCGGGCCAGCACATCGGTGGAGCCGCCGGCGGCGAAGGGCACCACGAAGCGCAGCGGCCGCGCTTCCTGGGCGCGCGCGACAACGGGCAGGGCAAGGGTCGCCAGGGCGGCCCGGCGGCTGAAGCGCGACATCTGGACGTCTCTCCCGGTCGCGGCCGATTGACAGGCCATCGACGCAAAACCTACCGTTTTGCCGACAATAACCGGGATGAACGTCGTGGCAACCAACAGTGGGGCAACCAGCGGCCCGCGCTTCGCCTACCAGATCGGCGCCGTGGGCGAGCAAGGCCAGGACGACCGCGCCCTGTACCGCGAAGCCATCGAGGATGCCCGCCTGCTGCACCAGCTGGGCTACGACGCCGCCTGGATGGTCGAACACCACTTCAGCGACTACTACCCGCAGCCCAACCCGCTGCTGTTCCTGTCCCACATCGCCGCGGCCTGCCCCGGCCTGGGCCTGGGCACCTCGGTCATGGTGCTGCCGTGGTACGACCCGGTGCGCTTTGCCGAAGACCTGGCGATGCTGAGCACGCTGACCGATGGCGCGTTGCATATCGGCATGGGCCGCGGCACGGCGAAATCCGAGTACGACGCCTTCGGCATCGGCATGGAAACCGCGCGCGAACGCTTCCGTGAGACCTGGCAGTTCACCCAGCGCGCGGTGCAGGGCGGCAAGTTCACCTATGCCGGCAAGCACGTCGCCTTCCCGGAGCCGACCGAAATCCGCCCGGCCTTCGGCGCCCGCAAGCCGAACTTCTACGGCGCCATCGGCAGCATCGAGAGCGCCGGCATCATGGCCGACCTCGGCCTGCCGCCTCTCTGCCTGTCCAGCTTCCCGGACCATATCCTCAAGCGCATCCTGGAGACCTGGCGCACCCGCAGCGCGGCCGCCGGTCACCCGACCTCCACCAACCTGCCGATCTCCATCAAGTGCTTCGTGGCGGATACCGACGCCGAGGCGCAGGCCCTGGCGTTGAAGTACCTGCCGGAGTTCTTCGCCCTGCAGGTGCGGCACTACCAGTCGGACGACGCGCCCTGGGGCAACATCGAGGGCTACCAGCAGTTCAACAAGATGTTCGCCAACCTGCGGCTGCTGAGCGACCCGGCCAATCTCGGCCCCTATTTGGCGCAGAACCTGGTCGGCAGCCCGGAGACGGTGGCGCGCCGGGTGCGGCAATATGCCGACCTCGGCTTCAACTACCTGCTGGTCAGCAACGCCACCGTGGGCGTGCCGCGCGCGGTGCGGCACCAGACCATCCGGCTGTTTGCCGAGGAAGTGATGCCCCGCGTCCGCGCCGCCGCGCCGGCCGTGGCGGCGGCCTAGCCCCGGCTTTCGCCCCGGCCCGGCGCAGCAACACAGACTGAGCCTGGCCCGGGCTGTTTACTTCCCGGCTGTTGTCGGCGGGTGGGGCGGTACTGCAACACCCCGGCGCCGACGGGCGAATGCCGAGCGATTGTTGAGTGACACCGCCAGCTATGGCTTTTCCTCGGGCGATATTTGGCTTAAACGGCGCCCATGCAATCCACGAAGCACGACACGTTCAACAACCGACTGACGACCGCCGCCAAAGCCAAGGAGGCGCTGCTGGAGCGTTTCCGCGCTCGTCCTGGACCCGATGACCCCGCTGTGATCGCTCGGTTGGCCGAGCAGAAGGCCATCGCCGAGGCGCGCGACCAGCGCGCCGCTGAGCGCAAGGCCGCCAAGGAAGCCGAGGCCGCCCGCCTGGCCGCCGAAAAGGCCGCGCGCGAAGCCGAACTGGCCGCCCAGGCGCGCGAGGCCGCTGCTCGCCAGGTCGAAGCCGCCGCCCGCGCCATTGAGTTGGAGGCCGAGCACAAGGCCCGCGCCCTGGCCCTGGCCGCCGAGCAGAAGGCTGCCCGCGACGCCCGCTACGCCGCCCGTCAGTCCCGCCGCAAGTAACCAGGGGCGGTAGCGCCCGGCCTCGGCCGGGTGCCTTCAGCCGCGGACAGCCGGACGATCAGTCCGGATGCTTGCCGGTCATGCTGGCGAAGACCATCCGGTCCTTATTTTCCCGCATCAGCATGGAAAAGCTGGGGATGGTCTCGAAGCCGAGGCCCGCCGGCACGCCAGTTTCCTCGTCGGGTACCACCTTGGCATAGGCCGCGCCGGCCACCTTTTCCCATTTTCCCGCCGGCTTCTTCACTTCCAGGTTCACCACCGTCGCCAGCATCACCAGGCGGACAATGGCCTCCTTCGGCCGGTTCGGCTTGGTCAGGCTCGGGTGGCCGCCCAGTACCTGCCAGCCATGCGCCAGCGCCCAGGCGGTGAGTTCTTCCTTGGTCATGGCCGTGCCCCTTGCATGCTACGCCACCTGTATGGGCCGCGCCGCCCTGGCGCAACCGGGGCCGCAGGCGCCGGCATGCCCATTCACCTGATGCTGCACGGCTGGGGCAATCGGCCTATGCTGGGGGCAACCACCAAGAGGAAACCCTGGGAATGCGTCGTCGTGCCCTGCTCGCCACCGCTGCCCTTGCGCCCCTGGCTGCCCGTGCCGAGGATTGGCCCACCCGCCCCATCACTGTCCTGGTCGGCTTTGCCCCTGGCGGCGGCACGGACATCATTGCACGGCTGCTCGCGCCGGCCTTGCAGGCCGAACTCGGCCAGCCCATCGCGGTGGAGAATCGCCCCGGCGCCAGCGGCACCATCGCCGCGCTGGCCGGCAGCCGCGCGGCGCCGGACGGCCATACCCTTTACATGACCACGGTTTCCGCCAGTGCCGTGGTGCCGCCACTGATGAAGCCACCGCCGTTCGATATATACCGCGACCAAACCCCGGTCGTGCTGGCCGCCACCGTGCCGCTGGTTGCCGTGGTGCCAAAGGACGCCCCGTCGCAGACCATCCAGCAGGTGCTGCAGCGGGCGCGGGAAAATCCTGGCAAACTGAACTATTCCTCCAGCGGCGTCGCCACCCAGCAACATTTGGCGACCGAGTTGCTCTGCGCCGAGGCGAAGGTGCAGATGACGCACGTGCCGTTCCGCGGCACCGGCCAGGCGGTGAACGAGATCCTCGCCGGGCGCATCGACCTGGCGCTGGATACGCTGCCGACCTACCTGCCGCACATCCGCAGCGGCGGCGTGCGGGCGCTGGCCGTCACCATGCCGCAGCGGGTGGAGTGGTTGCCGGACGTGCCGACCATCGCCGAAAGCGGTTTTCCGGGTTTCGACAGCAATGTCTGGTACATGCTGATGGGCCCGCCCGGGCTGCCGGCACCCATCGCGGCGCGGCTGGCGGCGGCCGTGGGCAAAGCGCTGCGCGACCCGGTGCTGGGGCCGCGCGTGCAGCAGGCCGGCTTCCTCCGCGGCGGCGGTACCCCGGCCGATGCGGCGGCGCTGCTGCGGCGGGACGCGGACCGCTACGCCGCGCTGATCCGCGCCGCGGGGATCACGCTGGAATAGCTGGCGCCTGCGCACCACGGCAGCGGCACCACGGTAGCGGATCAGCCGGCCTGATCATGGCCGAAGCCAGGTCCGCAGGCCCCGGCGCCTTGGCGCTACCGCTCGCAGCGCACCAGCACCGTGCTGCGATGCGCCAGCTCGCCGATATCGGTGGCGTTGCGGTCGCGGCCCGTGCTGTCGCCCATGCTGGGCTGCACGCCGGCACCGCGCAGGTACTCCAGCGCCTCGCTGCCCTTCACCGCGAAGTTGACGTTCTGCGGAATGTCGCCGGTGCGGGCGGCAATGCCGGCCGCGTTCAGCTTGCTGACCACCACGCCCAGCACATTGCCCTGGCGGTCCAGCAGCGGGCCGCCGGAATTGCCGGGCTGCACCGGCGCGCTGATCTGGAACTGCAGCGGGTTGTCGCGCAGGCCCGAGAGCGCATTGACCTCCCCGGTGGTCAGCGTCGGGCCGGAGGACAGGATGCCCGACAGCGGGAAGCCATAGGTCACCACTTCCTCGCCGCGGCGCACCGGGGCGGAGCGGAAGCGCAGCGCCGGGCCAGGGTCGCCTTCCACCGCCAGCAGCGCCAGGTCGCGCCGGCCATCCGGAGCAGCGGCCAGGCTGGCCGGCAGCTCGCGCCCCTCGGGGCCGCGCACGGTCAGGCGCCGGCAGCCGTCCACCACATGGTGGTTGGTCAGCACCCGCTGGCGCGCCACGACGAAGCCGGTGCCGGAACTGCCGCGCCCGGTCGCCGGGCCGGCCGGTGCGCCCGGGCGGGGGGCCACGGCGCCAGGGCCGGTGATGGCGGGAGGCTTGGCCAGTCCGGTGACAACGCCGGTGCCGGGCATCGCCGCTTGCAGCACCACCATGCTCTGGGCGCAGATATCCTGGCCGGTCAGGCGGGATTCCCGCCCATCGGTCAGCACCAGGCGCAGGTCGAAGCGGCAGCCAGCACTCTCCGTCGCCCGCAGCGCGAAGCTTTCCTCCGGCGGCAGGGGCCGGCGCAGCTGGCTGCTGCCCCAATCCTCGGCGCTGCCGCGGGGCGAGCGGACGGCATAGAGCGCCGTTGCCGTCAGCCCGGTGCGGTTCAGCACGCGGAAGGTCGGTGCTTCGGCCGCTGCCGGTGGGGCCAGCGCAAGCAACAGGGGGGCAAGCACCAGAGGGGCAAGCAGCACGGCGGCGAGCGACGCCGGGCGCCACGGCACGGCAAGCCAAGGCCGTTTCGGCCGGGGCGGGGTCAGCCAGGATCGCGTCATGCGGGGTGGGTCATGCCTTGCCGACAATATCGGCGCCAGTTTGCGCTGGCGCAAGGCAGGCTGGGCTTGACCCTGCCACCGTGGGAAGCACCACATCAGCCCCATCATGCTCGACAACCCCGCCTTCAACGTCTCGCTCTCGCTGCCCATTCAAGGGATGACCTGCGCCGCCTGCGCCGGCCGGGTCCAGCGCGCGCTGGAGAAAACCCCGGGCGTCACCGCCGCCAGCGTCAACCTGGCCAGCGAATCCGCCGAGGTTTCCGGCACCGCCACGCCCGCCGCGCTGACGGCCGCCATCGGCCGCGCCGGCTACCAGGTGGCGGAACGGCAGCTTTCGCTCGGGGTCTCCGGCATGACCTGCGCCAGCTGCGTGCAACGGGTGCAGCGTGCCCTGACCGCGGTGCCCGGCGTGCTGGAGGTGCAGGTCAACCTGGCCACCGAGACCGCGACCCTGCGCGCCCTGGCCAATGTCAGCGAGGATGCCCTGGGCGCCGCGCTGCGCCAGGCGGGCTACGGCCTGCGCGCCAGCACCCCCGAGGGTGAGGACGCCACCGCCCGGCAGGCGCGGCGCGAGGCCTGGGAACTCGCCGCTGCCGGCGTGCTGGTAGCGCCGTTCCTGGTGGGCATGCTCGGCATGGCGCTGGGGCGGGGCTGGATGCCGAATGGCTGGGTTCAACTCGGCCTGGCCAGTGTGGTGCAGGGTTGGCTCGGCGCCCGGTTCTACCGTGCCGGCTGGGCCGCCCTGCGCGCCGGCACCGGCAACATGGACCTGCTGGTGGCGCTCGGCACCTCGGCCGCCTGGGGGCTTTCGCTGTGGATGCTGCTGGGCCACGGCCAGGGCCACGGTGAAGCGGGGCACCTCTATTTCGAGAGCGGCGCCGTCATCATCGCCTTTATCCGGCTGGGCAAGTACCTGGAAGCCCGCGCCCGCCGCGCCACCGGCTCCGCCATTCGCGCCCTGCTGGAACTGGCGCCGCGCACCGCGCGCCGGCTGGACGCCGCCGGCCTGGAACAACAAGTGCCAACGGCCGCGCTGGCCGCCGGCGACCGCCTGGTGGTCCGCCCCGGCGAGCGCATTCCGGCCGATGGCGAGGTGCTGGAAGGCCGCAGCGGCGTCGATGAAAGCGCGCTGACCGGCGAAAGCCACGCGGTGGAGAAGGATGTCGGCGACAGCGTTTCCACCGGCACCATCGCGCTGGACGGCCGGCTGGTGGTGCAGGCCCGCGCCGTTGGTGGCGAGACGGTGCTGGCCCGCGTGGCGCAACTGGTCGCCGCCGCCCAGGCCAGCCGCGCCCCAGTTCAGCAACTGGTCGATCGGGTCAGCGCGGTCTTCGTACCCACCATCATCGGTCTGGCCGTACTGACGCTGCTGGGCTGGCTGCTCGCCAGCGCCGGGGTTGAGGCGGCGGTGCTGCGCGCCGTCGCGGTACTGGTCATTGCCTGCCCCTGCGCGCTGGGGCTGGCGACGCCAGCGGCGATCATGGCCGGCACCGGCGCCGCCGCCCGCGCCGGCATATTGGTGCGCGACGCCGCCGCGATCGAGCGCGCGCAGGCGGTGACGCTGGTCGCCTTCGACAAGACCGGCACGCTGACCGAGGGGCATCCCCGACTGGCCGCCACCCACCTGGCCGAGGGCACCACCCTCCCGCAGGCGCTGGGCCTGGCCGCCGCCTTGCAGGCCGGCAGCGAACATCCGCTGGCCAAGGCCGTACTGGCCGCCGCCGCGCCGGCCGGGCCGGTCGAGGGCTTCCGCGCACTGCCGGGCCGGGGCGTTTCCGGCACCGTCGCGGGCCGCGCCCTGTTGCTGGGCAGCCCGCGCGCGCTGGCCGAATCCGGCGCTGATCCCGGCACGCTGGCCGCCGCGGCCAGCGCCGAATCCGCCCAAGGACGTACCTTGGCCTGGCTGCTGGAAGGCCAGCGCGTGCTGGCGCTGCTGGCCTTCGAGGATGCGCCGAAGCCTGGCGCCGCCGCCGCCGTCGCCGCGCTGCGCGGCATGGGGCTGAAGGTGGCGATGCTGTCGGGCGACAGCCGCGCCGCCGCGGGCGCCGTCGCCGCGGGGCTGGGCATCGAGGACGTCGCCGCCGAGGTGCTGCCCGCCGACAAGGCCGCCCAGGTCCGCGCCTGGCAGGCCCGGGGTGAGCGCGTGGCCATGGTGGGCGACGGCGTCAACGACGCCCCGGCCCTGGCCGCCGCCGATCTCGGCATCGCCATGGGCACCGGCACCGACATCGCCATCCAGGCCGCCGCCATCACCCTGCTGCGCGGCGACCCGGCCCTGGTGCCGGCAGCCATCGAGGTCACGCGCCGGACACTTGCAAAGATCAGGCAAAATTTGGGTTGGGCCTTTGCCTACAACCTCGTCGGGGTGCCGCTGGCCGCCTTTGGCCTGCTGTCCCCCATGGTGGCGGGGGCAGCGATGGCGCTGTCCTCGGTTTCGGTACTGGCGAACGCGCTGCTGTTGGCGCGCTGGAAGGGGCGGACATGAACATTGGCGAAGCGGCCGAAGCCAGCGGGCTTTCGGCCAAGATGATCCGGCACTACGAGGCCATCGACCTGCTGCAACCGCAGCGACGCGGCAACAACTACCGCGACTTCTCGGCCCATGACGTGGCCGAGTTGAGCTTCATCCGCCACGCCCGCGACCTGGCCTTCCCGCTGGAGGATGTCCGCCGGCTGCTGGCGCTGTGGCGGGACCGTGGCCGCGCCAGCGCCGAGGTGCGCCGCATTGCGCTCGACCACGTGGCCGCGCTGGAGGAGAAGGCGCATTCGTTGCAGGCCATGGCGGGCAGCCTGCGGCACCTGGCGCGGCACTGCCAGGGCGATGGCCGGCCGGATTGCCCGATTTTGGACCAGTTGGAAGCCGGGGCGGAGCCGGGGGAGACCTTGGTCGCGGCAGCCACTTTTCCGCCGCTGGCGCGGACCCCATTATCAGGGCCCAGCAAGGAATCGGCGGGATGAAGGTTGCGTTGAAGGTGGCGGGCATGACCTGCCAGCATTGCGTCCGCGCGGTGACCGGGGCGATCCAGGCCCTGGACCCGCAGGCCCAGGTGACTGTTGACCTGCCTGCCGGTACCGTCGCGGTGGAAACCCGCCTGCCGAGCGACCAGGTCGCTGCTGCCGTAACTGCCGAGGGCTACCAGGTCCTCGGCTGAGGCGTGGGTTGGTTCAGTCCGCCAGTTCCACCGCCACCACCTGCCAGCGCAGCCGCAACGGGTCGGTCAGCGCCAGGGTCATGGTCACGCGGCCGTCGCCGCCATCGGCCGAGGCCAGCACCATGCGTGCCCGGTTCCAGCCCTGCGGCTCCACATGGGCCGGGGCCAGGGCGGCCTGACCCTCCACCCCCAGCCGCCGGCGCATCAGTTCGGCCAGGCCATCCGCGGTGCTCATGCCGGCGGAAACCTCGCGCGCCATGCCCTGCAGGAAGTCCAGCCCGGCGCCGCTGAGGCCAGCCGTGCGGCCCGGCGGCAGCGCATGGGCCGCGGCGGCGAGTTCGCCGCTCAACCCGGCCTGCACCGAGGGCCAGTCCACCAGCGCCGCCATGCCGCCCGGATCGGCGCCCGAGAGCGCGGCGGTGACGTTCTGCGCCGCCAGCACCGGCGCGGCGGCGTAGCCCACTCCGGCCAGCGCCAGCACCCCGGCCAGGCACCACCCGGCCCGGGCCCGGATGCGCGACCGCGCCGCCATGGCTGGCGTTTCCCGCCGGGCCACGGCCACCGGCGTCGGGATCACGCGGGCGTCATACTCGGCCCAGACCTCGTCCCACAGGTTCGCGGTGGTGCTGCTCATGTTCGACCCCTTGCCGGCCGTGAGACAGCGCGGGACGCTTTCTCGACTAACCGGGATATGTCTCTGTTGGTGAGACTATGTCCGGGGAAGTTGAGCGAACGGTTAATGGCGGCGGAAAAACTGTCCCGCCTACTGAGACGCGACTGCCATTGGTCCCGCTGATGGTGACAATTCGCCTAAGGGATTGGCCAAGGGCCAGGGTTGCGGCCATATCGCTGCCAGACAGGCAGGAGAGCCCGATGACTGAGAACACCCCGCTGGACAGCGCCGCCCTGGACCAGCTGTTCCGTACCGCCCGGACCCAGAACAAGTGGCAGGACCGGCCGATTGCCGATGCCAAGCTGGAAGAACTCTACGACACGCTGAAGCACGGCCCGACCAGCGCCAATTGCTCGCCGGCGCGCTTCGTCTTCGTCCGCACCGCCGAGGGCAAGGCCAAGCTGAAGGAGGCGATTTCCAGCGGCAACATCGAGAAGACGATGACCGCGCCGGTCACCGTCATCGTCGCCCACGACCCGAAGTTCTACGACAAGCTGCCGCAGTTGTTCCCGCATGCCGATGCGCGCAGCTGGTTCGTCTCCAGCGAGGCGCTGGCCCAGGCCACCGCGTTCCGCAACGGCACGCTGCAGGGCGCCTACCTGATGCTGGCGGCCCGGGCCATGGGCATCGACAGCGGCGCGATGAGCGGCTTCAACAACGACAAGATCGACGAGCTGTTCTTCGCCGACACCGGCTGGAAGTCCAACTTCCTGGTCAACCTGGGGTATGGCGATGCGGCCGGCGTCTTCGGCAAGCTGCCCCGCCTCAGCTTTGACGAAGCCTGCCGCTTCGCTTGATGTGAGCGGCCAGCTGGCCGCTTAAATCAAGCTTCCTTTTCACCCGCAAACGCAGGGCGGCCGCATCCGCGGCCTTGGCTTACGCGCCACTGGGCGCGGCCGCCATTCGGCGGCTCGGCGCGAGGCTCAGCCTCGCGCCGGGGACCAACATCGGCGCCGAGGCTCACCCCTCCGGCGCCGCCTGGTCCAGCACCTCGTTCAGCGCGGCGACACTCTCCGGCGGCAATCGCTTGATCTCCCGCGCCAGCCGGTTGGCGAACTCTGTCGCCGCCGGGGAGAGCCCGGCGGTGTCCACCACCACGCGCGGGTGAGACAGCCGGGCGAGTTCGACCAGCTCATCCGCCTCGTCCCAGATCAGTCCGAAATGCTCGTTGACCTGGTGGATCAGCCCGGCCGTCGGCCGCCCGCGCCGGCCGTGTTCCAGCGCCGAGAGATAGGCCGGCGAGACATGCAGCGCGATGGCCAGCTCGGTCAGGCTGATGCCCTTCGCCTCCCGCAGCGCCCTGAGGCGCGCGCCAAAGGGAGTCACTTCCGCCGCCGCAGCAGCAGATAGACCGCGCCGGTATTGGCTGTGGGCGCATGGATGGCGCCTAGCAGCAGCGGGCGCAGATCTGGCGCGTTGATCCAGTGCGGCAGCTCCCGCCGCAGCACGCCGCCTTCCGGCGCCGGTCCCTTGCCGGTGACCACCTCGACGCAGCGCAGGCCGTCCAGGAAGGCGCTGTGCAGGAAGGCGCGCACCGCATGGTGTGCCTCCTGCGCGCGCTTGCCGTGCAGGTCCAGCCGGCGTTCCGGGCGCTGCTTGCCGCGCTTCAGGTCGCGCAGGCGCCGCGCATCCAGCCCGCCGGCAACGTGGCCGATATGCAGCTCCGGCGGCGGTGCCGGGCGGCCACGGGCGGGCACGGCTGGCACCAGGCCGGGCGCCGGCGCGGCGGCCGGCGCCACCGGGGGCGCGGGCGGCAGCGGAAAGGGCGCGCGGCCCTTCAGCGGCTGCACCTGGGTACGCGCCGCCCAGGCATGCCAGAAGGCGCGATCCTCCTCGGTCAGGCGTCGCGCCGGGCGCAGCGCCATGGCTCAGGCCTGGTCGTCCGTCGGGAGGGCAGCGGGGTCGTCATCGATCAGGATGATGTGCAGCCGGCGCGGGCCATGCGCGCCGAGTTCCAGCGTCTGCTCGATATCGGCGCTGCGGCTCGGCCCGGTCACGAACATCACGTTGCGCGGCATGAAGCCGCCGGTCAGCGCGTCCTGGTTCTCGGCGCGCAGGCGGTCGAAGGCGTCCTCATACCCCGCCACGATGCCGCTGGCCTTCAGCACCACGATCTCGGTATCCGGCAGCAGGTTCAGCGTGGTCGGGCGGGTCGGCGCCGCCGGCAGCATCAGCGTGCCGGTCTCGGCCACACCCACGAAGCCGTGCTGCACGGAGACCAGATCGGTCGCCTCCGCCCGGCCGGAGTGGAACTCCAGCATTGGCCGCTCGCTCCAGGGCATGGCCCAAAGCTCGGGGTTCGGCGCCAGGACAAATTTCGGCGCTAGATTCTGCGCGGCCAGATAGTCCGCGACGGCGCCGGGCACCGCGCCGGCATGCGGCACGCGCTCCACGGTGCCGAACTCCTTTTCCACGTTGCGCAGAAACAGCGCCACCTGCTGCGGCCGGGGCAGTTGCGCGCGGGCGGGTTGCAGGTGGCGCGGGTGGCTGGCCAGGCGCCCGGCCAGCATGGCCTGCTGGTCGGCCGGCAACGGGCCGCGCTTCAGGCCGCGGCGGATGCCGTTGAGGATGGCTTCCTTGCTCATTTGTCGCTCGTCTCCGCCGCGCGCGGGCGCAGCACCTGTTCCAGCCGGTCGAGGCTCTGTTCGATGCGCCAGACCGCCTGGTCCAGCGGGTGGTTGCTGGACGGCAGCCCTCGCAGGATCAGCCGCAGCGTGGTCGCCGGGGGTTGCGGCCGGTCGCTCACCGCTTGCCCTTGGCCCGCTGCGACTTGGCGTAGGCGGTCATGAAGGTCTCGCCCTGCGGCACCGGCAGGTCGCGCCCCGCGGTCCAGCCGCCGGCCAAGGGCAGGCTGGCGAAGGCGCCCTTGCCGCGCGCCAGCAGGTGCAGCGCACCAATGCCGAGCCGCGTCGCCAGCCGGTACAGCCCCGGCCGCTTGGCGAAATACGCCCAGAGCGCCAGGTTGCTGCGCTGGGTCGCCGGCGTCAGGTGCCGCTCGAACTCGCGTTCCCGCCAATGCCGCATCATTTTTGGCAGGGGGATCTTCACCGGGCAGACGCTTTCGCACTTGCCGCAGAAGGTGCTGGCATTGGGCAGCAGGCCGGTCTTGTCGATGCCGACGAGGGAGGGCGTCAGCACGGACCCCATCGGCCCGGGATAGACCCAGCCATAGGCATGCCCACCGACGGCGCCATAGACCGGGCAATGGTTCATGCAGGCGGCGCAGCGGATGCAGCGCAGCATCTCCTGGAACTCGGTGCCCAGCATGTTGGTACGGCCGTTATCCACCAGCACCACGTGGTACTGCTCCGGCCCGTCCAGATCCTCCTGCCGGCGCACGCCAGTGGAGAAGGTGGTGTACACGGAAAAATCCTGCCCGGTGGCGGAACGCGCCAGCAGGCGCAGCATGTTGCAGGCGTCCTCCAGCGTCGGCACCACCTTCTCGATGCTCGCCAGCGCGATGTGAACCTTTGGGAGTGTCTGCGTCAGGTCGCCATTGCCTTCATTGGTGACGATGACGCTGGAACCGGTCTCGGCGATCAGGAAATTTGCGCCGGTGATACCGACATCGGCGGCCAGGAACTTGTCGCGCAGCGTGCTGCGGGCCTCGGCGACGATATCGGCGCGCTCATGGAACACCCGGTCCTTCGGCAGGTGGGTGTGCAGCCGGCGGAAATCGGCTTCCCAGTCCTCCCGGTTCAGGTGGAAGGCCGGGGCGATGATGTGGCTGGGCGTTTCCTGGCGCAGTTGCAGGATGTACTCGCCCAGGTCGGTCTCGACCGGGGTGATGCCGTGGTGTTCCAGGTGGTCGTTGATGCCGAGTTCCTCGGAGATCATCGACTTGCCCTTGGTCACGGTCTTGGCGCCGACCGAGCGGCAGATCGCCAGCACCGTTTCGCGGGCTTCCTCGGCCGTGCTGCACCAATGCACCTTGCCGCCGGCCTTCTCCACGTTGGCGGCGAAGGTCTCCAGGTAGAAATCCAGGTTGGCCAGGGTGTGGTTCTTGATGTCGCGGCCGATGTCGCGCAGCTGCTCGAATTCCGGCAGCGCCGCCACGGCGCTGGCCCGGCGCATCAGGAAAGCTCCCTTGGCGGTACCCAGCGCCTTTTGCAGGCCGGTATCGGCCAGGGCGCGGGCGGCATTGCGCTTGAAGTCGGGCGAATGGACGGTCTGCACGGCGCGAATTCTCCTGTCGGCTCCAATGTAGCGCGGCCAGCGCGCCAGGGTTAGCCTTTGGACAAAATCGAGGAAACCATGATGCGCCCGATCACCGACCTGCCGGCCCTGACCGCCGCCGCCACCCATCTGCCCCGCTGGGGCCGGGGGCTGGAGGCCGAGGTGCTGCTGGAACTGGGCACCGAGGCCTGGCTGCTTTCGGTCCGCGCCGGGGTGGTCAGCGCCGTCCGCCCAGGCCCCTTCGTGATGCGCGCCTATGACGTGGCGCTGCGCTGCGACCCCGCCGCCTGGGCCAGGTTCATGGCGCCGGAGCCGGAACCCGGCTGGCACGATCTGATGGGCCTGCGGCGCAAGGGCGCCTTCGTGGTGGAAGGCCAGCTGGCGCTGTTCTTCGCCCATCTGCAATGGTTCAAGGAGTGCCTGGCGCTGCTGCGGGAGGCCGCGCCCAGCGCGCCCCGCGCCACCCCCGCCCGCGCGATGGGCTGGGAGCCGATCCAGGGCGGCTACCTGCGACTGGAGATCGGCGGCCGGCCGCATCGCGTCTATGTCGAGCAGGCGGGGCCAAGGGGTGAGGATGCCCAGCCGCTGCTGCTGCTGCACACCGCCGGCAGCGACGGCCGGCAATGGCGCGACCTGCTGAACGACAGCGACCTGACCAGCCGCTTCCGCTGCATCACCTTCGACATGCCCTGGCACGGCAAATCCAGCCCGCCCGAGGGCTGGCAGGACGAGGAGTACCGCCTGACCACCGCCGGCTATACCGGCATGATCATGGCCGTCTCCCGCGCGCTGGGGTTGGAGAAGCCCATCGTCATCGGCTGCTCCATCGGCGGGCGCATCGTGCTGGACCTGGCCGCCGAGCACGGCCGCGAGCTGCGCGGCGTGGTGGGGTTGCAGAGCGGCGCGTTCCTCAGCCCCTACTACGATATCGGCTACCTGCATCACCCGCGCATCCATGGCGGGGAGGTGTGTGCCAGCGTCGTCTCCGGCCTGGTCAGCCCGAAGTCACCAAGCGGCGGGCGGTGGGAGACGCTTTGGCACTACATGCAGGGCGGCCCCGGCGTGTTCAAAGGCGACCTGCATTTCTACAAGACCGATGGCGACCTGCGCCCCAAGCTCGGCCGCATCGACACGCGGGACTGCCCGGTGGTGCTGCTGACCGGGGACTACGACTATTCCTGCACCGCCGAGGACACCCAGGCCACCGCCGCCGCTATCCCCGGCAGCCGGGCGCAGGTGATGCACGGCCTCGGCCATTTCCCGATGTCCGAGGATTTCGCCACGTTGAAGCACTACCTGGTGCCGGCGCTGGACGAGATTCTGGCGCACGGCTAATCGAAGCGGATGATCCTCTCGGGCAAGGCCAGGCTGGCCGGTATCCTTGGCTGGCCGGTGGCGCATTCGCGCTCCCCGCGGCTGCATGGGCTGTGGCTGCAACGCCACGGCATCGATGGCGCCTATGTGCCCCTGCCGGTGGCGCCGGAGGCCTTCGCGGATGCGGTGCGCGGGCTGGCAGCGCTGGGGTTCCGCGGCGCCAACGTCACCATCCCGCACAAGGAAGCCGCCTTCGCTGTTTGCGACGAGGTGGACGCCACGGCGCGGCGCATGGGCGCGGTGAACACGCTGGTGTTCCGGGAGGGCCGCATCCTCGGCAGCAATACGGATGGCTTCGGCTTCCTGGAGAACATCCGCCAGCAGGTGCCGGGCTGGCAGGCGGCAGCTGGCCCCGCCGTGCTGCTCGGCGCCGGGGGATCGGCGCGAGCCATCACCGTGGCACTGCTGGAGGCCGGCTGCCCGCAGGTGGTGCTGGTCAACCGCACGCCGGCCCGGGCGGAGGCATTGGCGCGCGCGGTCGGCGGGCCGGTGACCGTGGCGACGACGCCGCCATTGGCGGGCGCCGCCCTGCTGGTCAACACCACCTCGCTCGGCATGCAGGGCCAGCCGCCGCTGGAAGTTGACCTGGCGCCGCTGCCAGCCCAGGCGGTGGTGGCGGATATCGTCTATGTGCCGTTGGAAACCCCGCTGCTGGCTGCCGCCCGTGCCCGTGGCCTGCGGGCCGTGGGTGGCCTCGGCATGCTGCTGCACCAGGCGCGGCCGGGCTTTTCCCATTGGTTCGGCGTGGACCCCGTGGTGGATGCTGAGCTGGAAGCCTTCGTCGGCGGGGACATACCGCAATCATGATCGTGCTGGGCCTGACCGGCAGCATCGGCATGGGCAAGTCCACCGCGACAGCCAGCTTCCGCCGCCTGCGCGTGCCGGTGTTCGACGCCGATGCCGCCGTACACCAGTTGCAGGCACGCGGCGGCCGCGCCGTCGGCCCCATCGGCGCCGCATTTCCGGGCGTGGTGCAGGCCGGCCGGGTGGAGCGCGAGGCGCTGCGCCGCGCCGTGCTGGGCAATGCGCCGGCGATGAAGCAGTTGGAACGCATCGTCCACCCGCTGGTGCGGGACGCTGAGCGGCGCTTCCTGGCCCGCGCCCGCCGTGCCGGGCAACGCCTGGTGGTGTTGGACGTGCCGCTGCTGTTCGAGGGCGGTGGCGAGAAACGCTGCGACAAGGTGGTGGTGGTGACGGCGCCGGCCGCGGTGCAGCGCTGGCGGGTGTTGCGCCGACCAGGCATGACGCCGGAGCGCCTGACCTACATCCTGTCCCGCCAGATGCCGGACGCCGAGAAGCGCCGCCGCGCCGACTACCTGGTGCACACCAACATGTCGCGCCACGCCGCCGACCGCGCGATTCGCCAATTGGCGCGGGAGTTGCGGACGACCCCACCGCCCCGGTGAGCGGCAGCGGCAACGCCAGCGGCAAGCCCGCCCGCGGGACACAACCCAGGGGCGTGGCTGGCCTCAATGATTCGCCACAGGGTATTGTATTCTGTATTGCATTGGGTGCTGTGTTTCCCTAGGTTGCAGAAACTCGCTGGAACGTGATCACGCACCAACGGGACTGTGTTGAACTTCAAGGGAGAAGGCTGATGGCCTCGACCTGCTCGTCCATCGCCTTCGGCGTCGCCACCACCCATGGCCGACGCAACGGTGTCTGCTTCCGCCGCCAAACGCGGCGGGTGCTGCTGCCGCACCGGCAGGGCTGCTGCCCCCGGTAGCACCACGAGCGCCCCGGACCGGGACGACCCGTAACCCCCCAACTCCGGCCTGACCGGAAAAGCGGCCCTAGAGAGATCGCGGGATTCAGCGTTTTCGGCGGTTCCGCCTCAACGCACCCCGCTCTGACGGCCGCTGGATTGCCGCGCCTTGCGCCTGACGGCTGCGCCCTGCCGCCGCCGATGGGAAAGCCGTGCCCAGGACAAACCCCGACTTTCGCCCAGCGCAGCCATGCGCCGCCTGGGACAGCCGCCTCACGCCTGCATTCCCACTGAATCAAGGAACGATCTGCATGTCCGGTACCACCGCCATGAGCATCAGCTTCGACAACGGCCTCGGCTCCCTTGGCAACGCCTACAACGTGGACCAGTCGATCTATGGCCAGGTCACGCTGGCCGGCAACTCGGCGCTGATGGAATGGGCCAATGGCGCGTCCTCCGGCCATGGCTATGGCACCTACACCATCCAGGCCCAGGTCAACGGCAACCAGCCTGGCCCGGCCATCATCCTCTGGCCCGGCGACAACAACTGGCCCGGCCAGGAAATCGACATCGTGGAGATCACGCCCAACGGCTCCGGCCAGCAATACGGCACGGTGCATTGGAATGCCGGCGGCTCGGATGGCTATACCGCGCAGATCTACTACGGCGTCACCGCCTGGACGCCGCATACCTACCAGATGGTCTGGGAGCCCGGGCTCATCACCTTCAAGGTGGATGGCGCGACCACGGCGGCCGTCAACCAGCATGTGCCGGTGGACTACGCCCATGGCGGCATGAACGACACGATCGGCTTCCTGAACAACAACAGCAATACGTCCATCACCGTGTACCAGGTGGACTATACGCCGCTCGGCACCACCACCCCGGCTGCCCCCACCCATACCCCGGCGGCGATCGCGGCCGGCAGCGGCGGCGACAAGCTGGTGCTGAAACTGAGCCAGGACGCCTATAATGGCGACGCCCAGTACACCGTGAAGGTGGACGGGTCCCAGGTCGGCGGCACCTTCACCGCCTCCGCGCTGCATGGCAGCGGCGATGACGTGTTGACGCTTTCCGGTGGCTGGGGTGGCAGCGCGCACAGCGTGGTGGTGAACTTCCTGAACGACGCCTGGGGCGGCACGACCGGCGCCGACCGCAACCTGTATGTGGACGGTATCAGCTATAATGGCACCGCCCTGCCCAACAGCACCGCCAGCCTGATGAGCGCCGGCCCGGCCAGCTTCAGCACCCCCGCCGCGGTCACCCACAACCCGGTGGCGCTGGCGGCCGGCAGCGGCAGCGACCAACTGGTCATCAAGCTGAGCGAGGACGCCTGCAACGGCGACGCGCAGTACACCGTGAAGGTGGATGGCATCCAGGTCGGTGGCACCTTCACCGCCAGTGCCTTGCATGGCGCCGGTGCAGACACGTTGACGCTTTCCGGCAGTTGGGGCACCGGCGCCCATACCGTGCAGGTGAACTTCCTGAACGACGCCTGGGGCGGCACGGCTTCCACCGACCGCAACCTGTATGTCGATGGCATAACCTACAACGGCCAGGCCGCTGCCGGCGGCAACCTGTTGAGCGCCGGCCCGGTCAACTTCGGCATCGCCGCCAGCGGTGGCACCACCACCACCACCGGCACGCTGCCCAGCCCGGCCAATGGCGGCAAGCTGATCCAGGGCACCAGCAGCGCCGACAAGCTCTCCGGCACCAGCGGCGACGACGTCATCATCGGCGGCCGCGGCAACGACGGCATGACCGGCGGCGGCGGGGCGGACAGCTTCGTGCTGGCCCAGGGCGATGGCCCCGACTGGATCAACGACTTCGCCGCCGGCACCGACCACCTGGTGCTGCAGGGCATCGCCAGGTCCTCGGTGACGACCAACCTGACCAGCTACTACGGCACTGGCGGGCTGGACGTGCACTACGGCACCGCCGGCGACGCGGTGTTCCTGCAGGGGGTGTGGCAGCTGGGCGCCAGCGACCTGGTCTTCGCCTGAAGCCGGGTGGCGCGGTTGCCCCGTGCAGCCGCGCCGCGCCAGCCGGGCTATAGTGCGGGCCGAATCGCCCCGCCCCGGAAGACCGCATGAGCCAGACCACCACCTACCAGGGCCAGCGCGCCGTGGTGCTGGACACCGAGACCACCGGCCTGGACCCGCTGACCGGCGACCGCGTGATCGAGGTGGCCGCGGTCGAGCTGATCAACCTGATGCCAACCGGGCGCGAGGTGCGCTGGCTGGTGGACCCCGAGCGCGATATTCCCGCCGACAGCAGCCGCATCCACGGCTTCACCAATAGCGACGTGGTCGGCGCGCCGAAATTCGCCGATATCGCCAAGCCGATGCTGGCATTCCTCGGCGATGCCGAGGTCGTCGCGCATAACGCGCCCTTCGACTACGGCTTCCTGGATGCCGAACTGTTCCGCTGTGGCCTGCCGCCACTGCCGCGCAGCCGCATGGTGGACAGCCTGATGCTGGCCAAGAAGCGCTTCCCGGGCATGCCGAACAGTCTGGATGCGCTGTGCCGGCGCTTCGACATCGACCTGTCCCAGCGCACCACCCACAACGCGCTGCTGGACGTGAAGCTGCTGGCGCAGGTCTATCTGGAACTGATGGGCGGGCGGCAGACCGGCCTGGCGCTGACCGCGACCGCGGGCGCCGCGCCGATTGCCGAGATCGCGGGACTGCAGGGCGCGCGCACGGTGCGGCTGATCGAGGCCAGCGAGGCCGAGGTGGCAGCGCACGCGGCCTTCATGAAGAAGCTGAAGGAGCCGCTTTGGCTGCAGCCGCCCTTCGTGGTGCCGTCAGCGGGCTAGTTCCCGCGTCAGCCCGTCCAGCCCTTCCAGCGTCAGCGGGAACATCCGGGCTTCCATGATCTCGCTGAGCATGCCGGTGGAGGCGCTGTAGCGCCACTGGTCCTGCGGCACCGGGTTGAGCCAGGCGGTGCGGCGGAAGTGGCGGGTGATGCGCTGCATCCAGACCTTGCCCGACTCCTCGTTCCAATGCTCCACGCTGCCGCCGGGATTCACGATCTCGTAGGGCGCCATGGCGCCGTCACCCACGATGATAACCTTGTAGTCGGGGCCGTAGGTGCGCAGCAGGTCCCAGGTGGTGGTCTCGGTATCCTTGCGGCGGCGGTTGTTCTTCCACAGCTTCTCGTAGATGCAGTTGTGGAAGTAGTAGTGCTCCAGGTGCTTGAACTCGGTGCGGATGGCGCTGAACAGCTCCTCGCAGGCACGGACGTGGTCGTCCATGCTGCCGCCGATATCCAGCAGCAGCAGCACCTTCACCGCGTTGTGGCGCTCCGCCACCATCTTCAGGTCCAGGCTGCCGGCGTTGTTGGCGGTGGCCTTGATGGTGCCGCCGATGTCCAGCTCAGTCGCCGCACCCTGGCGGGCAAAGCGCCTGAGCCGGCGCAGCGCCAGCTTCATGGTGCGGGTGCCCAGTTCCACATCGCCGTCCAGGTCCTTGAACTCGCGCTTGTCCCAGACTTTTACGGCGCTGCGGTTGCGCGACTTGTCCTGGCCGATCCGCACGCCCTCGGGGTTGTAGCCATTGGCGCCGAAGGGGCTGGTGCCGGCGGTGCCGATCCACTTGCTGCCGCCCTGGTGACGGCCCTTCTGCTCCGCCAGGCGCTGGCGCAGCATTTCCATGAGTTTGTCGAAGCCGCCGGCAGCCTCGATCAGCTGCTTTTCCTCATCGGTCAGGATCTTTTCCGAGAGCTTGCGCAGCCATTCTTCTGGTAGCTGCTGCATCAACTCGTGGTCTTCGCCCTCGGGGCGTTCCAGCCCCTTGAACACCTCGGCGAAGACGCGGTCGAAGCGGTCCAGGTGCCGCTCATCCTTCACCAACGTGGCGCGGGAGAGAAAATAAAAGTCCTCCACGCTGTAGTCGCAGACGCCGGAGCGCATGGCGTTCAGCAGCGCCAGGTGCTCGGTGACGGAAGTGGGCAGGCCCGCCGACCGCAACGCCAGGATGAAGGTGGCGAACATCGCCTTAGCGCTGCGGCTGACGGCGGGAGAGGAAGGCCAAGCGCTCGAACAGGTGGACGTCCTGCTCGTTCTTCAGCAGCGCGCCATGCAATGGCGGCAGCACCACCTTGGAATCGGCGCTGCGCAGAACCTCGGGCGGCAGGTCCTCGATCATCAGCAGCTTCAGCCAGTCCAGCAATTCGCTGGTCGCCGGCTTCTTCTTCAGCTCGTTCACGCCGCGGATCTGGAAGAAGACGTTCAGCGCCTCGCGCGCCAGCTCCTGCTTCACATCAGGGAAGTGGGACTGGACGATCTGCTCCATCGTCTCGCGGTCCGGGAAGCGGATGTAGTGGAAGAAGCAGCGGCGCAGGAAGGCGTCCGGCAGTTCCTTCTCGTTGTTGCTGGTGATGATGACGATGGGGCGCTGTTTCGCCACCACAGTCTTGCGGGTTTCGTAAACATAGAACTGCATGCGGTCGAGTTCGAGCAGCAGGTCGTTGGGGAACTCGATATCGGCCTTGTCGATCTCGTCGATCAGCAGCACGGATTGCTGGTCGGCCTCGAAGGCTTCCCACAGCTTGCCGCGGACGATGTAGTTGCCGATGTCGTGGACGCGCTCGTCGCCCAGCTGGCCGTCACGCAGGCGGGAGACGGCGTCGTACTCGTACAGCCCCTGCTGCGCCTTGGTGGTGGACTTGATGTGCCATTCGATCAGCGGCATGCCCAGCGCGCGAGAAACCTCATGCGCCAGCACGGTCTTGCCGGTGCCGGGTTCGCCCTTCACCAGCAGCGGGCGTTGCAGCGCAACGGCGGCGTTGACCGCCACCTCCAGGTCGCGGGTGGCGATGTAGCTGGCAGTGCTCTTGAAGGCCAAGCGTCTAACTCCCTCGGGTCTCAGCCCATAGCCACCGGCGCGACGCCGAACAGCCTTTGGTGAAAATGCATCACTGCGGCCCAGAGTAGCAGCCCCAGCAGCGGCGCCAACCAGCCTATCTCGCGCAGCGCCAGGTGATTGCGCCCGGCCAGGATGGTGCCGAAGGGCAGCACGGAGCTCCGCGCCGCCAAGGCCTGCCAGCCCGCGGGGTCGCGCTTCGCCAGCTTGGCGTCGATGCTGGGCATGCCCAGCACGGCGGTGGCCAGGAAGGCCCCGAAGAAGACAGTGCTGGCGCTGTCGCCATTGCCGGCGATGTGGATCAGCGCCCAAAGGGCGATGCCGCACATCATCGGGTGACGGGTGATGCGCTGGATGCCGCGCGGCTCGCCATCAGCGGGCAGCTTCTGGCCGATGGCGGTTGGGTTGGGCTGGGTATAGGCGGCCACCACCAGCATGAAGGCCGGCAGCATCAGCACCACCAGGCCCCAGCGCAGCCAGCCCGGTGCCATCCACCAGGACGTGGTGCCGGCCGCGCCGTAGGCCCGCACCAGCCAGACGATGCTAGCCACCGACAGCAGCGAGAAGCCGGCCATGAAGCCGCGCGCGCCCAGCGCCCGCACGGCCGCGCCGCGCAGGCCGGTGCCGGCCAGGCCGACATGGATGCCGACCCATGCCAGCGCCGCGATCACCAGTTGTTCCACGGTCGCCCCCACTGCAGAAGGCCAGCATGGCGCCAGCCGGCTAGGGCCGCCAAGCCCGATGATAGGGGTGGCCAGCCCGAATGGCCTGCGCGCGATAAAGCTGTTCTGCCAGCAGGCCGCGCACCAGGAAATGCGGCCAGGTCATCGGCCCGAGCGAAAGCCGCTGCGTCGCGCGATCGAGCACCGCGGGGTCCAGCCCCTCGGCGCCGCCGATCACGAAAGCGACGGGCCGGCCGGCTTCTTCCCAGCGGCCGACCAGGGCGGCCAGGGCCTCGCTGGTTGGTGCCAGGCCGCCCAGGTCCATGGCCACAAGCAGCGCATTGTCGGGCAGCGCGGCCAGCAGGGCGGCGCCTTCGCGGCGACGCACCTCGGCAGCGCTGCCGCGGGCTTCCGGCACCTCCGTTACCAACAGGGCCGGGCGCAGCCGGGTGTTGTACAGCGCGAAGAGGTCCGCCTCCGGCCCCGGCTTCAGCCGCCCGACCGCCAGCAGCCGCTTCGGCCCCACTTCAGTGTCCTGCCCGCGGCGTGGGCCATGGGCAGCCGGCCCACCGCGCCTCGCCGGCGGGTGGCCCGGTTCGCCGGCGGCAGGATGGCCGACGCAGGACGCTCAGCTTTCCGAGCCGGCCGGGCTGCCCGGGCCCCACATGCGCTCCAGCGCGTACATCTCGCGCGCCTCGGGCTTGAACAGGTGGACGATCAGGTCACCGCAATCGATCAGCACCCAGTCTGGGCTGGCCTGGATGTTGTCCCGCCGCAGCTTGAGGCCAACCTTCTCCAGCGCGTCCTCCAGATGCGTCGCCATCGCCTGGATCTGCCGTTCCACCTGGCCGGTGGCGATGATCAGGCGGTCGGCGAAGCTGGCGCGGCCGGTGACGTCCAGCACCACCAGGTCCTCGGCGCCATCATCGTCCAGGCTTTTGCGCGCGGCCTCAACCAGTTGCTCCAGCCGGTCCGGCGTCACCTTCTCGCGCGGCTTGGCGGCCCGCTTCGGCTTGGCGGTCGGGCCTTCGACGAAGTCTTCCTTGGTGACCGGCTCCGCCTGGGCTTCGGTGGCCGGCGGCTTGGCCGGGGCTTTCTTCGCCTTGGGAGCAGCCTTGGCAGGTGCCTCTGCTGGGGGTGTCTCGGTGGCCTTCGCTTTAGGCGCGGGCTTGGCGGCGGCCTTGGCGGCAACCTTGGCGGCCAGCTTCGGCGCAGCCTTCGCGGCCGGCGCCTTTGCCTTGGCCTTGAGTGAGGCCTTCGCAGCCGTCTTCGGCGCGGGCTTGGCTGCGGCTTTCGCGGCTGGCTTGGCAGCGGCCTTGGCGGCCGGCTTCGGTGCCGCTTTGGCAGGCGCCTTCGCCGGGGCTTTCACCTTGGCCTTGGGTGCGGCCTTCGCAGCCGCCTTCGGCGCGGTCTTGGCTGCGCCTTTCGCGGCTGGCTTGGCGGCAACCTTGGCAGCCGGCTTCGGCGCAGCCTTGGCGGCCGCCGTCTTCGCCGGGGCTTTCGCCTTGGCCTTCGGTGCGGCCTTCGCAGCGGCTTTGGGCGCGGGCTTGGCCGCGGCTTTCGCTGCTGGCTTCGTCGCGGCCTTCGCAGCCGCCTTCGGCGCAGCCTTGGCCGGAGCCTTCGCCTTGGCCTTTGGTGCGGCCTTGGCGGCCGACTTTGGCGCGGCCTTGGCCGGAGCCTTCGGCTTGGCCTTCGGCGCGGCCTTGGCGGCCGACGCCTTCACCTTTGGTGCGGTCTTCGCGGCAGCTTTGGGCGCAGGCTTGGCTGCGGCTTTCGCTGCAGCCTTGGCCACCGGCTTCGGCGCAGCCTTAGCCGGCGCCTTCGCTGCGGGCTTCGCCGCCTTAGCTGCCTGCTTGGCGCTGGCCTTGGCCGCGGCCTTCACCGCTGGCTTCGGCGCAGCCGCCACCTTGGCGGGGGCACGCTTCGGCTTCGGCGGCGCCTCTGCCGGCGCCTCCTTGGCGGCGCTCGCCTTGCGGGTTGCTGGCTTGGCCGCGCCGGCGGTGGTGCGGCGCTTGGGTGCGTCGGCCTTGATCGGGGCCTTGGGTGTGCGGGCTATGGCTGCCTCCTGGGCATGCTGTTCTGCCGTTCCAACGCCGCGCGGATCGCGGTGGCGGAAGCAGGATGCTCTCGCGCCGGGATCAGGCACCAGCGTGCATGTGGCATCTCTGGCCCCGCCAATAGCCCCGCTGGGCGCGTACGCCAAGCAGCCAGTCGATGCATCGCCTTCCCGGCCAGCGCCCGACGGGTCTCGCCGGGGCGCGGCAGCACCGCCAGAGCGGTCTGCCGCACTAGGTACCGCCACTTCTTCCAGCGCGGCAGTTGGGTAGGAATATCGGCGCCGACCAGCAGCACGAAGCGCGCCAGCGGGAAGCGCCGGCGCAGCAGCGCCAGCGTATCCACGGTGAAGCGGGTGCCCAGCCGGGCTTCGATATCCGTCGCCAGCACCCGCCCACCGGCGATTCGCCTGGTGCTGGCCAGGCGTTCGGCCAATGGCGCCATGCCGCGTGCGGGCTTCAGTGGGTTGCCCGGGGAGACCATCAGCCAGACCGCATCCAGCCGCAACGCCCGCAGCGCATGGTCCGCGACGTGCCGATGCCCGGCATGGGCCGGGTTGAAGCTGCCGCCCAGCAGCCCGATGCGCCGGCGTCGCCGGTCGCCCCACTTTCCCGGTTCGGGTACGGCGCTGCTCGGCCAGGTGTGGGTCAAGGGGGGCAGACTGCTCGCCTCAGCGCCGGCGGGCCACGGCCCGATCCGCGCAGGCGGAGGTGCCAAAGCAGTGGATCAGTCGCGCGGATGATGGCCGTGGCAGCGCCGGGCAGGCGACACCGGCGAATGGGAAGCGGCGCATGGAACGTCTCTTGTCTTCTTCTCGCGCGGGCCTGGGTGGCTCAGGGCCGGGTCTGCCCGGTGCCGATCACATGGTAGCGATAAGTACACAGCTGCTCCAAGCCTACCGGCCCACGCGCATGCAGCCGGCCGGTGGCGATGCCGATCTCGGCGCCGAAGCCGAATTCGCCACCATCGCAGAACTGGGTGCTGGCGTTCCACATGCCCACCGCGCTGTCCAATCCGTTCAGGAAGCTGGCGGCGGCCTCGGCATCCTCGGTGAGGATCGCCTCGGTATGCTCGCTGCCGAAGCGGCGGATGTGGTCCAGCGCGCTGTCCACGCCCTCCACAACGGCGACCGAGAGCATGCTGTCCAGCCATTCGGTGCCGAAATCGGCGTCGCTCGCCGCCGGCAAGCCGGGGCAGATCGCCTGCGCGCGCGCGTCGCCGCGAAAGCCGCAGCCCAACGCCGCCAGGTCGGCGACCAGCAGCGGCAGCAGGGCGGGGGCGATGGCGGCGTCGATCAATAGCGTCTCGGTCGCACCGCAGACGCCGGTGCGGCGCATCTTGGCGTTGGCCAGCACCGTGCGGGCCATCTGCGGGTTTGCCGCCGCGTGCACATAGGTGTGGCAAAGCCCCTCGGCATGCGCCAGCACCGGCACGCGGCTTTCCTGCTGCACCCGTGTCACCAGGCCCTTGCCGCCGCGCGGGATGATCAGGTCGATCAGCCCCGCCGCCTGCAACATGGCGCCGACGAAGGCGCGGTCCGCCGTGGCGGCCACCTGCACCGCGGCGGCCGGCAGGCCAGCGGCACTCAGGCCCTCGGCGATGCAGGCATGGATCGCGCCGGCACTGTGCAGGCTCTCCCGCCCGCCGCGCAGGATGACGGCGTTGCCGGATTTCAGGCACAGCGCAGCGGCATCGGCGGTCACGTTCGGCCGACTCTCGAAGATCATGCCGATGACGCCGAGCGGCTGCGCCACGCGACGGATCACCAGGCCGTTCGGGCGCTGCCATTCCGCCAGCACGCGGCCCACCGGGTCTTCCAGCGCCGCCACTTCCTCCAGCCCCTGCGCCATGGCTTCCACCCGGGCCGGGGTCAGCGTCAGCCGGTCCACATAGGCGGCCGTCAGGCCGGTGGCGGCGGCCAAGTCCTCGGCATTGGCGGCCAGCAGCGTGGCCTGGCGGGCGCGCAATGCGGCGGCGGCGGTGCGCAGCGCCAGGTCCTTCACCGGTCGCGGCGCACGGGCCACCTGGCCGGCAGCGGCGCGGGCAGCGCGGGCGGCGGCTTCGAGTTGGCTGGCGGCGTCTTGCACAATGGCGTTCATCGGTTTGGCTCCTGCTGGCACAGGTAGCGTGCCGCCAGCGCTTTCGCCACCCGCGCGCTGTGCCTATCATCGTGACCGGAACGGGTCGAGTTCAGATCGATGCGGGAATGGATCATCCAGGCGGCGATGCTGCTTGGCCTGGCGATACCGGCGCCGGCGTTGGCACAGGCGCCCGCGGCCAACCCCGGCACCTCGGCGGCGGAGCGCTGGCTGTGGGACCGCCTGCGAGCACCCCTGAGCCGACCGGAATTCGCCGTGACGATGGCGGAGAACTGCGAAGGCCGGCCAGCCGACCCGACCAGCGCGGAAGACCCCGGCTGGGCCGAGCCCTGCCGCGAGGTGTCCGCCGGCTTCATCGAGACGATCCTCAGCCAGGACCCCTGGCGCGGGCAATTGCCGCGCCGGGGCCTGCGGCTGCAGAACATGCTGGTGCGCGGCACGCTGGACCTTTCGGCGCTTCAGGTCGGCGTCGAGGTCTGGCTGGACAGTTCCCGCTTCACCGACGCGGTCATCCTGACCGGCGCGCGGTTCGAAAAGACGCTGACCTTCGACAATTCGTCGCTCGAGGCCGGCTTTTCCGCCGACCAATTGCAGGTGGGCGGCAACCTGCAACTGTCCGGCACGGCGCGCATCGGCTGCCTGGTCGAGGCCGGTGCCCCCTGCGGCGCCATGGTGCTGAACGCCGCCACCGTCAGCGGCGACCTGCGGCTGGAAGGCGCCACCATCGCCACCAGCCTGGCGATGGACGACCTGACGGTGAATGGCAGCCTCATGCTCTCGGGGACGCATATCGAAGGCGGCCTGGTCGGCGCCGGGCTGCGTGTTGCCCGCAGCATGTTCCTCGACCGCAGCGCCGAACTGGGCTGCACCCCGGCCGAACCCGGCCAGGGCTGCGACGCGCTGGTGCTGCGCAACGCCACCATCGAAGGCCAACTCGCCATCACCGGCGTCACCCTGCGCGGCAACCTGCAAGCCAACAGCATCAAGGTCCGCAACCACCTGCAACTGCGCGACACCGTCATGGCGCATGCCGCCGGCACCCGGGTGAACCTGGCCAATGCGCGGATCGACGGCGACCTGGACCTGACCAATGCCGCCTTGCAGCAGGTGACGCTGGCCAATGCGGTGATCGGCGGCGACCTCCAACTCTCCACCGACCAGCGCCCGCCGCCGCGCTGGACACCCGACGCGCAGCTGAGCCTGCGCAATGCCCACGCCGCCGCGGTGCAGGGCGGGCTGGAGCCGGACCGCCACGCCTGGCCGGCAGTGCTGGAGTTGCAGGGCTTCGTCTATGACCGGCTGGGCGGCGGCAGCCTGGACACGCTGGACCCGATGATGGCGCGGCCGACCGCCGAGCTGGTCGGCTGGCTGGGGCGCGACCGCAGCTTTACCCGCCAGCCCTACCAGCAGTTGGCCGGCGTGTTCACCGCCGCCGGCGACCCCAATCGCGCCACCGATATTTTGTTTGCTGCCCGCTACCGCGAGGAACGGCTGGGCTGGGAAGCCGGCGACTGGTGGGACGCCGGCGGGCTGGCGGCGCTGCGCATCACCATCGGCTACGGGCTGGGCTACAAGTTCTTCCGCGTGCTGTGGTGGGTGCTGGGCTTCTGCGTGCTGGGCACGCTGGTGCTGCTGTGCTGCCGCGCCGGCCGCGCCAAGGGGGTGCTGTGGTGCTTCGGCGCCAGCCTGGACCAGCTGATACCTTTTGCCACCCTGTCCCCCGAATTCGCCCCCTTCTTCGACGACCCCCGGCGAGAGCGCCTGGCCGGTTGGCAGGTGGCGTTTTTCGCGCTGCAATCCCTGGTCGGCTTCGTGCTCGGCGGCTTCGTCGGTGCCGGGCTGGGCGGGCTGACCCAGGCCAATTGAGGAGGCACCCGATGCTGCGTTTCGCTGTTTGCGCCCTGCTGCTGGGCAGCGTCCCGGCCTTCGCCCAGGCCGGTTGCGGCCGGCCCGCCGCCATCCAGTTCGCGCCGGGCACCAGCGCCGCGACGGTGGAGGGCGGCGCCCCGCGCGGCGAGATCAGCTGCTACACCATCACGGCCCGCGCCGGGCAGCGCATGGAGGTGACGATCTCCAGCATCGAGAACAACGGCGTATTCCAGATCTACGCACCGGGCTGGACCGACAAGCCGGGCGCAGGCCCCGACGGCAAGGCGCTGCCAGGCGTGGAGCCGGGCACCGATGCGATGCGCTTTACCGGCGTGTTGCCGGCGAATGGCAGCTACCTGATCGTGGCCGGCAGCACGCGCGGCGGCACGAGTTACACGCTGCGGGTGGCGATCAAATAGCTACAGCACAACCAGGTCGTCGCGGTGTACCACCTCATCCCGGCCGCGCCAGCCCAGGATCGCCTCGATCTCCGCCGACTTGCGGCCCGCGATCAGCCGCACCGCCTCGGCGTCATAGGCGCATAGCCCGCGCGCCAGCTCGTGGCCGTCCAGGTCCTTCACGCTCACCGGGTCGCCGCGGGTGAACTGGCCCTCCACCCGGCGCACCCCGGCCGGCAGCAGCGAGGAGCCGCGCGCCAGCGCCCGCGCGGCGCCCTCATCCACCACCAGCCAACCCAGCGGTTGCAGCGAGCCGGCGATCCAGCGCTTGCGGGAGGTCCGCCCTTCCGGCGAGGGCAAAAACCAGGTGCAGCGCGCGCCCTGTTCCAGCGCCTGCAACGGCCGGTCCTGCTTGCCCAACGCAATCGCCATGGCACAGCCGGCACCGGTGGCGATCTTCGCCGCGATCAGCTTCGTCCGCATGCCGCCCGAGGAATAGCCGGGCGGCGGCTCGCCCCCCATGGCCATGATCTCATCCGAAAGGCGCTCCACCACCGGCAGATGCGCCGCTTCGGGGTTGCTGCGCGGGTCGGCGGTGTACAGGCCGTCGATATCGCTCAGCAGCACCAGCGCATCGGCCTGGATCATCTCGGCCACGCGCGCCGCCAGCCGGTCATTGTCACCGAAGCGGATTTCCGCCGTGGCCACCGTGTCGTTCTCATTGATGACGGGAATGCAGCCGAGGCCGAGCAGCGTGCCCAGCGTCTCCCGCGCATTCAGGTAGCGGCGGCGGTCCTCGCTGTCCTCCAGCGTCAGCAGCAGTTGCGCGGCGACCAGTTGCTGCGCCGAGAGCGCCGCGTCCCAGGCACCGGCCAGGCGGATCTGCCCGACCGCGGCGGCGGCCTGCTTTTCCTCCAGTCGCAGCTTCTTGCGGGTCAGGCCGAGCGAGCGGCGCGCCAGCGCAATGGCACCGCTGCTGACCAGCACCACCTCGGTGCCGCGCGCGCGCATGGCGGCGACATCGGCGGCGACGCCGGCCAGCCAGGCCTCGCGTGGCGCGGCGCTGCGCTCATCCACCACCAGGGCGGAGCCGATCTTGACCACCACACGCTTGGCCTGGGCCAGGTTGGGAAGCGCGGGGCTGTTCTGCTGCCGGGACTGCATGGGCGGGGCGCATACCATGGCCCCGGCCCCCGCGACACCCCGGCCTGGGTTGCGCCGGATGGGTCCGGCGCCCGCTCAGCCCCGCGGGTCGATCGGCGTGGGCATCGGCGCCCGCGCCTCGATCACCTCGGCAGCGGCCAGGCAGAGATCCTCGCGCCAGCGCGGCGCGATGATCTGCACGCCCATGGGCAGGCCCTCCGCCGTCAGGCCGCTGGGTACGCTGACGCTGGGCAGGCCGAGCAAGGGCGTGGCCAGCAACGGCTGCTGCGCCGCATAGACCCGGTCGAAGCCCTGCTGGCCATCCAGGTCCAGGCCCTGCGGGAAGGGCGGCTCGGCGGAAACCGGGCAGAGCACCAGCGGGTAGTCCTGCATGAAGGCGGCCCAGGCGCGCTGGTGCGTGGTGCGGCGGGCCATCAGTTGCAGGTGGCCGCGCAGGTCGGCCGGCGGCGTGTGCTTGACCATGTAGCCATAGGTTGCCCGCGCGCCTGCGTCGGCCAGGCGCTCGAAGCTCTCGGCCATGAACAACTGCGCCTCGCCATGGCTGAAGGCGTCCCAGTCGCGGGCCACCTCGGCGAAGGCGGGCGGGGCGGCTTCCTCCAGCCGATAGCCGGCCTGTTCCAGCCAGGCGGCGGCCTGGATTACCGCCGCCCGCACCGCCGGATGCACGCCGGTGCCCATGGGATCGACGCAGAACGCCACCTTGATCGGCCCCGGCAGGTCAGGGCCTTGCAGCGGCACCGGCATGTGCCAGGGGTCGCGCGCATCGGGCTGGGACATCGCCAGCAGCGCCAGGCGCAGGTCGCGCACCCGCCGCGCCAGCGGGCCTTGCGTGGACATCAACTGCCCGGAGAGCGGCCGTTCCGCCGTGGCCGAGGGGTTGTAGGCCGGCACCCGGCCGAAGCTCGGGCGAATGCCGGCAACGCCGCAGGCATAGGCCGGGTAGCGGATGGAGCCGCCGAGGTCGTTGCCATGCGCGATGGGCCCGATGCCCGCCGCCAGCGCCGCCGCCGCCCCACCGGAGGAGCCGCCCGGGGTATGGCCGGCACTGAACGGGTTCAGCGTGCGACCGTGCAGCGCGTTTTCGGTGAACCAGCGCATCGACAGCGCCGGCGTGTTGGTGCGCCCGAGGAAGACCGCCCCGGCGCGGCGCAGGTTGGCCACCACTGGGCTGTCGGCCGGGGCCAGGTTGTTGGCCAGCGGTTCGCAGCCGTTGGTGTTCGGCAGGCCGGCGAAATCGACGTTGATCTTGGTGGTCACCGGCACGCCGTGCAGCGGGCCCAGCGCGTCACCCCGGCGCACGGCGGCGTCGGCGGCATCGGCTTCAGCCAGGGCGGTGGCTGCCGTCACCTGCACCACCGCATTCAATCGCGGGTTCACCGCATCCAGCCGGGCCAGGCAGGCCGCGGCGGTCTCCCGGGCGCTGATGGCGCCGGCGCGGATGCCCTGGGCCAGATCGACCGCGTCCCACTTCCACAATTCCGTCGGCAAATGCTGCATCGCGGGTCTCCTCGGGTGGTCGCGCGGAAGGCTGCCAGCCAGGCCGGGGAGCGGCAAGGCGGAGGCACTGCCCGACGTCACATCAGCGTGCGGAATTAGGTCCGAATCGAGCGTTTCAGGTTCTGCCGATACCTTTGTGGGGGCTGGTGGCGGCGCAGGTTTGGCAAAGGAAATATCAGTTAATGAGTTAGTTATTTATGGATTCCGACCTGAATGGCAAGAATTTCCACTTAGTATGCTATCTACGATTGATCACGCGCCCGCGATCAGGCATAGCTCCGGCCATTGCCGGACTTCACGACATGGTGAGCTCGGCAGCGCTGCACCCCCAACGCTGAGAGGCTGCCATGAACCTCAACATCATGCTCCGCGGGCAATCCAATGCCGTGCTGTTCGACGCCTTCGGCGGCCTGTCATCGCTGCAGAACCAGGTCCAGAAGCTGCTCGGCTTCGACGGCAAGGCCAGCACCGTCAGCCTGATCGCCGATTACGCCAATCCGTCCGGCGTCAACACGATGAACTCCGGCACCGCCTTCCTGTCGGACTGGCTGGCGCCGAAGAATGGCGACTGGCACCAGGGCTGGCAGGTGAACACCCTGGAGCAGGGCCTGCTGAATGACGTCGCCGGGCAGTCCGCGGCGGTGAAGGCCTCTCCCACCGCCGTGGTCTGGCTGCACAATGAATATGACAGCCAGCAGGTCGGCCTGACCGCCGCTGAATGGCAGAGCGCCGTCACCTTTGACGCCGGCCTGGTGCGCGCCGCCCTCGGTCAATCAGCCGCCACCACACCCTATTTCTTCGTCAACGCCATTCCCTATTCCTCGGCCAACTGGGACAGCAACCAGCAGATCAAGATCGGCATGCAGAACCTAGCCAACGACGCCAGCTTCAATGGCCAGGTCGCCGCGCAATTCCAGGATGCCAACATGGACGCCTGGGCCTCCGCCATGGGCGGGCCGCATCTGGGCGCGGAGGATACGTCGGCGCTGGCCTATCGGCTGGCCCAGAGCATCGCCGAGGAATTCGCCGCCTACGCCGTGGCCGGCTCTCCGGTGGCGCTGGCCCATGGGCAGCTGGACAGCAACGGCCCGCAGGTGACCCAGGCCGCGGCCGTCGCCGGCCATGCCAACCAGGTGCTGCTGACCATAGGCTTCGACCACGCCACCTCCTTGCAGGCGCTGGACAGCGTCGCCGCCGGTGGTGCGGACTGGTTCATCAACAGCACGGTCTCCGGCAGCGGCGGCCAATGGGCCACCGGCGCCGAACTCGTCGATGCCAGCCACCTGAAGCTGACCTTCGGCACTGCCGTGCCGGCCAATGGCCTGGTGTTCTACGGCTATGGCTACGGCAAGGTCTGGTCCCCGGCGGACGGCAGCGGCCTCGGCCATGGCATCTATGACGACCACGGCATGCCGGTATGGACGGTGGCGACGGGCGTGCAGCTCGGCGCCCCCGCCCAGGTCATCGCCGGGCTGGATGGCAGCGTTGCGCCGGCCGGCGGCGCCACCACGGGCAGCGGTGCGCATGCGCTGGTGCTCCGCGTGTCGGAGGATGCCTGGCAGGGCGACGCGCAGTTCACCGTCCGGGTGGATGGCGTGCAGCAGGGCGGCAGCTTCACCAGCCATGCCGGCCATGCCGCCGGCGGCACCGAGGCCTTCACCTTCAAGGGCGACTGGAACGCCGGCACCCACGCGGTGCAGGTCAACTTCCTGAACGACGCCTGGGGCGGCACGGCGGCAACCGACCGCAACCTGTACGTGGATGGCGCAAGCTATGACGGCACCGCTTTGCCGAACGGCACCGCCACGCTGCTCTCGCAGGGGCCGCATGACTTCACCGTGCCTGGGGTCGCCGGGTCGCTGGCGATCACGCTGGGGACCGGCGCCGATACGCTGGGGCTGAAGGTCAGCCAGGACGCCTGGCAAGGGAATGCGCAGTACACCGTCAGCGTGGATGGCGTGCAGCTCGGCGGCACCCAGACCGCCAGTGCGCTGCATGCCGCGGGCCAGGATGACGTGGTGACCCTGCACGGCAGCTGGGGGGCCGGCGCACATCATGTGGCGGTGGCGTTCCTGAACGACGCCTATGCCGGTTCGGCCGCGACCGACCGCAACCTGCACGTCGATGGCATCATGTGGAACGGTGCGGCAGTTGCGGGCGGCAGTGCCGACCTGCTTTCGACCGGCGCGCACGACTTTGCCTTCGGCACGACGGCCGCAGCGACCCTGGTCGCGGCATCGGCCCTTGCAGCACCCGCCGCGCCGACCGATTGGGCCGCCCTGGCGGCGACAGCCGAGGCGAATTTTGCTGCCACCGGACATTGGTTCATCTGAGCAGGAACGTCGGTTTCCCAGTGGGCTGAGGCAAAATGCTCAACCACTGTGGCAACTTAATCGTAGCCAATATACATTACTGGATAGATTGAACACAAAAGAGTGTTTGAAACCCTGGGTTGATTCCACGAAGTTCCACTCGCTTCAGGCGCCTGCACCCCCGCGGCCGCCGGACATGCGAGGACCATCGGCCATGGCGACCTTCGGAACCCTTGATCCCACCTCCTACTCCCTGGTTTGGCGGGACAACTTCGCCGACAACAGTGGCCTGGACCAGGCGATCTTCCCGATCATCTGGGGCAATGCCACCGACATCGTCTCCGGCAACGGCGCGCTGACCATCACCTCTCGCGCGTCGGAAGGCTGGACCAATGCCGGCTTCATCCAGGCGCCGACCGGCGTGGCCGGCGGCCAGGGCTATGGGCTGTACAGCGTCACCGCCGCGCTGAGCGCTGGCGAGGGCATCGGCGCCTGCTTCGGCCTATGGCCGGCGGACAATGTCTGGCCGGGCGCCGAGCTGGACATGCTGGAAAGCTTCGATGCGACCCGCAGCTCGGGCTATTCCGCCATCCATTCCAGGGCGGCGAATGGCGGCGACGCCTATGACAGCTACACCCTGGCCACCGACCTGACCAAGATCCACACCTATTCGCTGGACTGGGAAGCCGGCCGGCTGACCTACTACATCGACGGCCAGATCGCCTACACCACCACCAACCACGTACCGCTGGACTACGCCCATGGCGGGGTGAACGAGGCCTTCGCCGCTCAGGTCACCAATGCCGGCAGCGCCCCCGCCAGCCAGAGCGTCAGCCTGAAGCTCTACGACATCAGCTACAGCCACCTGAATGCCGGCGTCGCCGTGCCGGCCCCGCCGGTGGCACCCATGCCGGCCCGGGTGGAGTTCGGCGTGGGCGCGGACACCCTTGTCCTGTGGACCACCGAGAACGCCTATAACGGCGACGCGCAATACACCATCAAGGTGGATGGCGTGCAGGTCGGCGGCATCCAGACCGCCATCGCCTGGGATGGTGCCGGCATGGGCGCCGACCAGGTGACGGTGCACGGCAACTGGGGCGGCGGCGGCCACGTGGTCACGCTGACCTTCCTGAACGACGCCTACGGCGGCACCCCCGCGCAGGACCGTAACCTCTACATCGCCGGCGTGCAGTATGACGGCAATTGGGTGGCGGGCGGCGCCCTGCTGGGTAACGGCTCGATCGGGGTCGCGGTGGCGGGCGGCGCCATCGCCGCGGTCAACAGCACCGTCGGCAGCGGCGCCGACCAGCTGGTGCTGTTCATCAGCCAGGATGCCTGGCAGGGCAACGCGCTCTACACCGTCAGCGTGGATGGCGTGCAGGTCGGCGGCACCCTCACCGCCCATGCCAGCGCCGGCAATGGCGCGCATGACGTGGTGACGCTGCTGGGCACCTGGGGCGGCGGCCAGCACAACATTGCCCTGAGCTTCCTGAACGACGCCTGGGGCGGCCAGGCCGGGCAGGACCGCAACTTGCACCTCTCGGGCGTCAGCTATGACGGCGTGGCCCAGGCCAATGGCAGCGTCGACCTGATGAGCACAGGCTCAGTGACGCTGGCAGTGGCCGGCGGCGCCCCCACCCCGGCCAGCCTCAGCGTGGGCAGCGGCGCGGCTTCCCTGCTGCTCCGCGTCTCGCAGGACGCCTGGCATGGCAGTGCGCAGTACACCGTCTCGGTGGATGGCGTGCAGGTCGGCGGCACCCTGACCGCCACGGCGCTGCATGGCAGCGGCAGCGACAGCGTCACCCTGCACGGCACCTGGGGCAGCGGCAGCCATGTGGTGGCGGTGACCTTCAGCAACGACGCCTGGGGCACCGGCGCCGGGGCCGACCGCAACCTCTATGTCGAGGGCATGTCCTATGCCGGTACCAGCAGCGCTGCCTCGGCGAACATGATGTCGAATGGCACGACATGGTTCCTGGCCGGCAACCCTTCGGCGCTGCCGGCCGGCAATAACGGCCAGGTGAAGCAGGGCGGCACCGGCGCGGACCAGTTGGTCGGCACCGCCGGCAACGACGTGCTGATCGCCGGCGCGGGCAATGATGGCCTGACCGGCGGGGCGGGGAACGACAACTTCGTCTTTGCCCAGGGTGACGGTCATGACTGGCTGAACGACTTCAGCCGGGGCAGCGACCATCTGGTGCTGAAGGGCATCGCCGCCGCCACGGTCAGCACGGCGATGGTGACCTATTTCGGCACCTCGGGCACCGATGTGCACTACGGCACGGCGGGGGACAGCGTGTTCCTGGCCAATGTCTGGTCGCTCTCGGGCGCGGATATCCTCTTCGCCTGAGCAGGCTCAGGCGTAGGGCCAGGCTGGCAGCGGGCGCCGTTCCACCGGCACCAGCCAGCCGGCGTGGTTGCCGGCGTGGATGACCTGCGCCGGCAGGATGACCTCCCGCGGCACCGGTTGGCCGGCCAGGTGCCGCAACGCCGCCATGGCGGCCAGTGCGCCCATGCGGAAGCCGCAATAGTCCATGGTGGCCAGCAGCGTGCCGTCGCCGATGGCCTGGGCGGCCGGGATGGTGCCGTTGTTGCCCACCACCAGCGCGCGGCGGCCGGCGGCCTGCAAGGCCTCGATGGCGCCGAGTGCCATGCTGTCATTGGTGCAGATCACGCCGTCGATAACGGGATGCTCGGCCAGGTGCGCCGCCATGGCCTGGCGCCCGGCCGCCTGCTGGTACAGGCCCGGCCGCGTGCCGAGCACCTGCACGCCGGGCGCCGCCGCCAGCGCCCGACGAAACCCCCGCCCCCGGTCGCGGCTGGTCGGTGCCGTCTCCGGCCCTTCCACCAGCACCACCTTGCCGGCACCCTGCAGCGCCGCGATCAGGTAGGACGCCTCGGCGAAGGCCATCGCCTCGTCATCGGCGCCGACGAAGCTGACGAAGTCACCGGCCATGCGGTTGACGAAGCCGATGAGCGGAATGCCCGCCGCATTGGCTGCCGCCACCGGGCCGGCCATGGCCTCGTCATCGGCGGGGGCGAACAGGATGGCGCTGGGGCGTTGCGCCACCACCGCGCGCAGCAGCGCGGTCTGCTCCACCGGGTCGTCCGGCTTGGCGGGGAAGTGCCGCGTGGCGCGGGCGCCGGCCTCGGCGCAAACGCGGTCCACGCCATGCAGAAAGGCCTGGTAGTTCGGATTCTCGCCATTCTTGATGAAGGCCGCGATCCAGGTCATGCGGGTGGCCTCATGCCCGCCCAGGGCGTGGCTTCCTGGTAGGCGCGGGCCAGTTGCAGCGTGGCCAAATCGGCGCCGGGCCGGCCGATCAGTTGCATGCCCATCGGCCGGCCCTGATCGAAGCCCACCGGCACGTTGGCCGCCGGGCAGCCCAGCATGGTGGCCAGCGCGGTCACCTCCATCCAGCGGTGATAGCTGTCCATCGCGCGGCCGCCGACCTGCTTCGGCCAGTCCCATTCCGCCGGGAAGGCGAAGCACTGCGCGGTCGGCATTGCCACGGCGTCATAGGTCTCGAACAGCGTGGCGAAGGCCTGGAACAGCGCGTGGCGCTGCTTGGCGGCGGCGGCCAGATGGGCGCCGGTGAGCCGCAGGAAGCCCTCGCACTCCCACTGCGCCTCCGGCTTCATCTGCGCCCGCTTGGCCGGATCGGCGTAGATCGCCTCATACCGCAGGCCGATCTCATAGTGGCGCAGCGCCAGGAAGCCCTGCCACACCGCTTCCCAGTCCAGCGCCGGGGCGCCGGCCGAGACCTTACACCCCTGGACCCGCAACGCTGCCAGCGCCGTCTCGCACAGCGGCAGGATGCCGGGCTCGAACGGCAGGTGCCCGCCAAGGTCGCCGAGCCAGAGGATGCGGCGGCCCTTAACCGGCACCTTCAGCGAAGCCTTGCCCAGCGCCGGGTCGGCCGGCAGCGCCAGCGGCGCGCGCGGGTCAGGCCCGGCCTGCACCGCCAGCAGGAAGCGCAGCTCCTCCACCGTGCGGCCCATTGGCCCCTCGGTGTAGAACTGGCCCCAGAAGCCATCGACATGCGGCACCACCGGCACTCGCCTGGCCGAGGGTCGGAAGCCGAACAGGTTGTTCCACGCCGCCGGGTTGCGCAGCGAGCCGAGCACGTCCGAGCCATCCGCCAACGACACCATGCCAAGCGCCACCGCCACCGCCGCGCCGCCGGAGGAGCCGCCGGCCGAAAGCGCGGGGTCCCAGGCGTTGCGGGTAACCCCGAACACCGTGTTGTAGCTGTGCGAACCGAAGCCGAATTCCGGCACGTTGCTGCGCCCGACCACGATGGCCCCGGCGGCGCGGATGCGGCCGACCGAAAGCGCGTCGAAATCCGGCACGCAGTCGCGGAACAGTGGGGAGCCGAAGGTGCTGGTCAGGCCCTTGGCCGGCGCCGTGTCCTTCAGCGCCGTCGGCAGCCCTTCCAGCGCGCCGCGAGCCTTGCCGGCACGCAGGCGGCGGTCGCTGGCGCGGGCCTCGGCCAGCAGCGCGGCTTCGTCCCGCAGGTTGACCAGCGCGTTGTGGCGCGGGTTCAGCGCAGCGATGCGGGCCAGGCTGGCGCGCATCAATTCAACCGCGGAAATCTCTCGCTTTGCCAGCATCCTGGCGAGCTGCGGGCTGGTCCTGTCGAGCATGTCAGCCATTCTTCTGTTGCTGCCCGCGTGCGAACAGGGCGCCCAGGGTGGCACCAACCGCGGCGCCGGTCAGCCCGGCGCGATGCGCCTCGCTGCGCGCCTGCTCCAACGCCATCGCCTCGCCGAAGGGCAGGGCATAGCCGTCATCCATCACCCGCTTCATCGCCGGCAGCATGCTGGGCAGCGCGCTCAGCATGTCGCAGGCCAGGGCGCGGGCGGCGGGCAGCAACTCCGCATCCGGCAGCACGCGGTTGACCAAGCCCCAGCGTTCCGCCTGCGTGGCGGAGAGGAAGTTGCCGGTCAGCGAAAGCTCCTTCGCCCTGCCCATGCCGATGATCCGCGGCAGTTTTTGGGAGAGCCCCCAGCCCGGCAGGATGCCGACCCGGGGATGGGTGTCGGCGAAGCGCGCGCTCTCGCCGGCCAGCATCAGGTCGGCGGCCAGGGCGAGTTCGAAGCCGCCGGTGATGGCGGCCCCGTTCACCGCCGCGATGATCGGGCCAGTGAAGCGGCCGAGTGCCGCGACCGGGTCGGCACGTTCCCCGGTCAAGGGCGCGCCGCCGCCGGCCAGCTCCTTCAGGTCCAGCCCGGCGCAGAAGGCGCGGCCGGCGCCGGTCAGCACCAGCACCCGCACGCCGCAGTCGGCGGCCAGCGCGTCCACCGCCTCGGCCAACTCCCGCCGCAGGCTGAGCGACAGCGCGTTCATCGCCGCCGGGCGGTTCAGCGTCAGGACCGCGTAGCCTTCCGGCGCGCGTTCCAGCAGCAGGTCGGGCATGTCAGCCGAAGCTTTCGGTGGCGAAGCCGGTAAAGTGGCTGGGGATCGACTGCACATCCCGCACCACCTGGGCCATGGCGCCGGCGGGCGCGCCGGCCGGGAAAGGGATGGTCACGGTATCCACCAGCCCGCCGAAGCGGGCGGCGATGCGCTCGCCGATCTGGTCGTAATTCCCGATGGCGGCGAACAGGTTCAGCACCTCGTCGGGGATCAGCTTGGCGATGCCCTCGAACTCCCCCTTGCGCGCCAGCTCCGAAAGCTGGACGCCCAGCGGCACCAGGCCATGCGGCTCCAGCACCGTCCGGTAGGCGGGGGTGGAGGCGTACCAGGCGACGCGGTAGCGGATCTTCTCGGCCGCCTCGCGCACTTCCTCCGGCGTGCCGCCGGTGGCGATGAAGCCACCGCCGCTGACCTCGTAGTTGGCCCGGGCGCGGCCGACCTCGGCCAGGTGCTTGTCCAGCACCGGCTGGACCTGCTGTTCGATATAGGCGCGGGTGGCGAAGCCATGCAGCCGCACGCCGTCGCACAGCCGGGCCGCGTTGCGCAGCATCAGCGGCCCCACGGCCGCGATGGTGATGGGCGGCAACGGCATGTGGTTGGCGCCGGGCGAGAACTCCTTGTTCATCAGGCTGAAGCGGTAGTGCTTGCCCTCATAGGCCAGCTTTTCCCCGGTTTCCCAGCAGCGGAAGATCGCGCGCAGGCTTTCGATGTATTCGCCCATGCGCTCCGCCGGGGCGACCCAGGGGGTGCTGAAGCGGCGTTCATTGTGTGCCCGCACCTGGGTGCCCAGGCCCAGCACGAAGCGCCCGCCGCTGTGCTTGGCCAGGTCCCAGGTGTGGTTGGCCACGATCATCGGGCTGCGCGGAAAGGCGATGGCCACCGAGGTGATCAACTGCACCCGCTGGGTGGCCAGCGCGGCGAAGGCCAGGGGGGTGAAGGGCTCGTGCGCGATCTCATTGGCCTGGACGCTATCAAAACCGGCGGCCTCGGCGGCGGTGGCGGCCGGGCCGCACTGGCGCCAATCCGCCACGGGCAGGACGATGGATGCGCGCATGATGGTTCTCTCCCAGAATTGCCGCCCATGCTGCCACAGCGGGGCGCTTTGACAATCGCGGGCGCGTGCTAGCATCCCTGACCGACCCGGGGGGAGAACCCATGGCCACCACCGAACATGCCAGCGTCTGCACGCTGGATTGCCCGGACACATGCAGCCTGACCGTGACCGTGCAGGACCAGCGCATCACCAAGGTCCGTGGCTCCCACGCCCTGCCCTACACCGGCGGCGTGATCTGCAACAAGGTGGCGCACCATACGGCGGAATGGGTGCATGGCGGCGGCCGGCTGCTCTACCCCATGCGGCGCAGTGGGCCGCGCGGCAGCGGGCAGTTCACCCGCATTTCCTGGGCCGAGGCGCTGGACGAAATTTATACGCGTACCAGCGCCGTCATCGCGCAGCACGGCCCGCAGGCGGTGGCGCCGCTGAACTATGCCGGGCCGCATGGCATGCTCTCGGGCGACAGCATGTCGCTGCGGTTCTTCCACAAGCTGGGGGCGTCGCAGCTGTTCCGCGGCGCCATGTGCGGCGGCGTCAGGCGCGAAGCCTGGGTCGGCACCTATGGCGCGGTGCCCGGCATTGGGCCGGAAGCTGCCGGCGGCGCGGCGCTGAACCTGGTGTGGGGCAACAACGCCACCGTCACCAACCTGCATCTGGTGCGGCAGATCGCCCAGGCGCGCCGCAAGGGCGGCAAGCTGGTGGTGGTGGACCCGCTGCGCACGAAAATCGCGGAGCAGGCCGACCTGCACCTGGCGCCGCTGCCGGGCACCGATGTGCTGTTGGGTTTTGCCCTGGCGGTGGAGCTGGAGCGGCTGGGCGCCCATGACCACGCCTTCATCGCGCAGCATGTGCAGGGTTACGACGCCTTCATGGCGGTGGCGCGGGAATGGCCAGTGGCGCGTGCCGCCGAGGCCTGTGGGGTGAAGGCCGAGGATATCCGCACGCTCGCCGCCTGGATGGCCGCCGCCACGCCGCTGGTGCTGGCGCCGGGCAATGGGCTGGAGCGCGGCCGCAATGGCGGCAGCGGCATCCGGGCCGTCATCGCACTGCCGGCACTGCTGGGGCGGATAGACGCCGATAGCGGCATCGTGCTGGGCGCCGGCAATGCCTTCCCGAAGACCATGGCGAAGCTGACCCGGCCGGACCTGCTGCCGCCGGGCACGCGCACGCTGAACATACTGGACGTGGGGAAGATGCTGGCGGAGGACAGCGGCACGCCACCGCTGCGCGCGCTGTTCATCTACAACCACAACCCCCTTGTGGTGCACCCCGACCAGAACCGCCTGCGCCGCGGGCTGGAGCGGGAGGAGGTGTTCACGGTCGGCATCGAGATCGCCATGACCGAGAGCATGAACTACTGCGACATACTGCTGCCGGCCGCGACCAGCTTTGAGAGTGACGACCTCTACGCCGCCTATGGCCAACACTGGCTGCAACGCGCCGAGGCGGTGCTGCCGCCGCAGGGCGAGGCGGTGCCGAATACCGAGGTGTTTCGTCGGTTGGCGGCGCGCTTCGGCTTCACCGAGCCCTGCTTCCAGGATGACGACGCCGCGCTGATGGATGCCGCGGTGGATGCCGCCGACCCGAAGCTGGGCGGCGTGCAGCCCAGCGCGCTGGCGACCGACGCAGCGTTGCGGATGAGCGCGCCGGATGGAGCCGCGCTGGCGCTGTTCCACAATGTCCGGCCGGCGACGCCCAGCGGCAAGGTGGAGCTGAGCAGCGAGAGCCTGGCGGCCAAGTGGGGCGCGGCGCAGCTGCTGCCCAACTACCGCCCGCACCGCCCCGGCCTGGCGCTGATCTCGCCGGCTTCGGACAAGCGCATCACCTCCACGCTGCTCGGCTTCGGCGGCACCGCGGCGGAGGCGCCGGCGCTGCTGATGCACCCCGCCGATGCCAGCGCGCGTGGGCTGGAAGGCGCCACGCAGGTGCGGGTGTTCAACGCGCTCGGCGCCGTGGTGCTGCCACTGGTGGTGACGGATGCCGTGCCGCGTGGTGTGGTGAGCAGCGAGAAGGGTGCCTGGCTGGCGACAAGCCCGACCGGGCAGACCATCAGCGCGCTGGTTTCGGCCGACGACCGCGCCGATCTGTGCGACGGCGCCTGCTTCAACGACGTGGCGGTGGAGGTTGCCGCCGCCTAGGCCGCAGGCCGCTTGGACGAATGATTTCTGGGGGAACGACAAGAATGAGCGAATTGCTCGGCTTTGGTGACTACAGATACGAAGCGGTGCCCGGCTGGGGCCGGCTGCCGGAAGGCTGGGACTTCAAGGAGGTTGCCGCCGTCGCGGTGGACAGCCAGGACCGCGTCTATGCCTTCAGCCGCGGCGAGCACCCGGTGATCGTCTTCGACCGCGACGGCACCTTCCTGAAGTCATGGGGCGAGGGTGTGTTCAAGCGCGCCCACGGCCTGCACATGGCGCCCGATGAGACGCTGTGGTGCACCGATGACGGCGACCACAGCGTGCGCCGCTGCACGTTGGATGGCCGCGTGCTGATGACTCTGGGCCTGCCCGGCACGGCGGCGCCCTACATGAGCGGCAAGCCCTTCAACCGCTGCACCCATACCGCGCTGTCGCCGCAGGGCGATATCTACGTCTCGGACGGCTACGGCAATGCGCAGGTGCACAAGTACAATGCGCAAGGGAAGCACCTGTTCAGCTGGGGCGGCTCGGGCACCGACCCCGGGCAGTTCAACCTACCCCATAACATCGTCTGCGACGCTGCCGGCCTGGTCTATGTCGCCGACCGCGAGAGCCATCGCGTGCAGATCTTTGATGGTGACGGCACCTACCTGAGACAGTGGAACAACCTGCACCGCCCGTGCTCGCTCTTCCTCGGCCAGGGCAAATGCGCCTGCTGCTACGTGGGCGAACTCGGCCCGGCGTTGCCGGTGAACATCAAGGCGCCCAACATCGGCCCGCGCGTCAGCGTGCTGGACATGGATGGCAAGCTGCTGTCCCGTTTCGGCGAACTGGGCGAGGGCGAGGGCCAGTTCTACTCGCCGCACGGCCTGGCGGTGGACAGCCATGGCGACATTTATGTGGGTGAGGTCAGCTTCACTGCCTGGCCGCGCTACCACGAAGGCAAGCCAACGCCGCCGGGCGTGCGATCCTTGCAGAAATTCCGCCGCGTCAAAACCTGAACCCGAAGGAGAGAGAAAAATGTCCGCAGTTTTGAAGCCCAGCATGACCGATGCCGAATGGCAGGCGCGTTGCGACCTCGCAGCGCTGTATCACGTCACCCAGCACCTCGGCTGGACCGACCTGATCAACACCCACATGTCCGTGCGGGTGCCCGGCGAGCCGGAGCACTTCCTGATCAATCTCTATGGCGAGATGTTCGACGAGATCACCGCGTCCTCGCTGGTGAAGATGGACCTGGAAGGCAATGTCATCGGCGACCAGGGCAAGTTCAACGCCGCCGGCTTCACCATCCATAGCGGCATCTATAAGGCGCGGCCGGACGCCAATTGCGTCATGCACACGCATACCCGCGCCGGCGCCGGGCTCTCGACCATCCGGGGCGGCCTGCGCCCGATCAGCCAGGACGCGCTGCATGTGCTGGATGACGTGATCTACCACGACTACGGCGTGCCGGCCTCCAAGGAGGAATGCGACGAACTCGGCCGTTCCTGCGCCACCGGCAGCTGCGTGGTGCTGCTGAACCACGGCCTGCTGACGCTGGGCCACACGGTGCACGGCGCGCTGATGCGCCTCTACATGCTGGAACGCGCCTGCGAGGTGGAGATCATCGCCCGCCAGCTGGGCGAGCCGCCGGTGATGATCGAGGACTACATCATCGAGCGCGCGTCCAGCCGGATGAAGAAGATGCGCCTGACCGAGGAATACGGCCGCATGGAATGGGACGGGCTGGTGCGCCAGGTGGACCGCAAGGGCTTCAACTACCGCCGCTAGGCTGTGTTTGAGCGAGCCTGTGCGGATCAGGCTCTGCAAGCGACAAGGCCGGAGCGGTCACGCTCCGGCGCGTGCGTCACGGGGAACGACCAATGAAGATCATAGACGCCCAGGTGCATATCTGGGGCAGCGGCACGCCCAGCGGCCATCATCGCCAGGTGCCCGTGTTCAGCGTGGAGGAGCTGCTGGCCGAGATGGACGCCGCCGGCATCGACGGCGCGCTGATCCACCCGCCGCAGAGCTGGGACCCCGGCGCCAATGCCATCGCGGAACACGCAGCCTGGCGCTACCCGCAGCGCTTCGCCGTACTGGGCCAGGTGGACCTGCTGACGCCGGAACCAAGCCGCGCGCTGCTGGCCAACTGGCGCGGCCGCCCGGGGCAAAAGGGGCTGCGCTTTCCGCTGGTGCGCGCCGACCAGAGCGACTGGTACAAGGACGGCACCATGGATTGGCTCTGGCCGGAAGCCGAGCGTCTTGGCCTGCCCGTCGCCACCATGGCCGGGCGCTTCCTGACCGAGTTCGGCGAGATCGCCCGCCGCCACCCGGGCCTCAAGCTCATCATCGACCATTGCGGTCTGGTGCGGGAGGCTCAGGACAGCGCCGCCTTCGCCCGGCTTGAGGAACTTTGCGCGCTGGCCAGGCTGCCCAACGTGGCGGTGAAGGCCACCGGGGCGCCGGGCTATTCGACGCAGGGCTACCCGTACCGCAACCTGCATGAAGGCCTGCATCGCATCTTCGACGCCTTCGGCCCGCATCGCTTCTTCTGGGGTACCGACATCACCCGCATGCCCTGCAGCTGGAAGCAATGCGTGACCATGTTCACCGAGGAGCTGCCCTGGCTGCGCGGCAACGACCTTGAACTGGTGATGGGCCGCGCCGTCTGCGATTGGATCGGCTGGGAGTTTCCGGCATGAAGGTCGGGCTGTTCATCAACACGCAATTCCCCGAGGGCGACAGCCTGCGGGACAAGTTGCCGCTGATGCAGGAACAGGTCCGGACGGCGCGCGATGCCGGCTTCGCCTCGCTATGGTTCCCCGACCACTACCTGATCGGCCCGATTCAGATGCCGCAGCCGATGCTGCTGGCCACCTGGTTGCTGCGGGAGGCCGAGGGCATGGTCATCGGCCCCAATATCCGTATTTTGCCGCTGCTGGCGCCGGCCTTGGTGGCTGAGGAAGCGGCGACGCTCGACCTGCTTTCCGGCGGCAAGTACGTGCTCGGCGTCGGCCTGGGCTACCGCAAGGAAGAATTCACCGCCTTCAACGTGCCGATCAGCGAACGCGCCTCACGCTTCGCCGAGAGCATCCCGCTGATCCGCCGGCTGTTCACCGAGAAGTCGGTCTCGCACCAGGGCAAGCACTACACGCTGGACAATGTCAGCCTCTCCTGCTCGCCGGTCACGCCGGGTGGCCCGCCGATCTATGTCGCGGCCATGGTGGATGCGGCGGTGAAGCGCGCGGCCCGCATCGGTGATGCCTGGTTGATCGTGAACTCCGCCGACATCGCCACCATCCGCGACCAGATGACGGTGTACCGCGCCGCCTGCTCCGAGGCCGGACGCACGCCGCTGGAATACCCGATCGCGCGCGAATGTTATGTCGGCACCAGCCACGCCACGGCCTTCGAGGAATGCCGAAAGGCGCTGCACTACAAATACGCCGCCTATGCCAGCTGGGGGCTGACCAAGCAGTCCAGCGATCTGGAGATGTTCGGCATGCCCTTTGAGGAGTTCGTGCGCGACCGCTTCATCATCGGCGACAAGGTCAGCGTGAAGGAGGAAGTCGCCCGCTACCGCGAGGAGCTGGGCGTGGACCACTTCATCATGCGGGTGCAATGGCCGGGGCTGGAGCAGGACAAGGTGCTGGCCAGCATCCGCCGCCTGGGTGAAATTTTCGGCTGAGGCCCCCACATGAACCGTATGATCCCGCTTTCCGTCCTCGACCTCTCCCCCGTTCCCGATGGCCTTGAGCCCGGGGACGCGCTGCGCAACTCCGCCGACCTGGCCAGGCTGGCGGATGGTCTGGGCTACAACCGTTACTGGATGGCCGAGCATCACAACATGCCCGGCATCGCCAGCGCGGCCACCGCGGTGGCGCTGGCGCATGTGGCGCAGGGCACCAAGCGCATCCGCTTCGGTGCCGGTGGTGTGATGCTGCCGAACCACTCGCCCTACATGGTGGCGGAACAGTTCGGCACGCTGGCGGCGTTGTATCCGGGGCGCGTGGACCTTGGGCTGGGCCGCGCGCCGGGCAGCGACCAGATCGCCGCGCGGGCCATGCGCCGCAACCTGGAAGGCGGCGGCGACGACTTCCCGCAGGATGTGCTGGAGCTGATGCGCTACTTCCAGCCTTCCGAGCCCGGCCAGTCGCTGCGTGCGGTGCCCGGCGAGGGCAGCGGCATACCCGTGTGGATTCTCGGCAGCAGCACTTATGGCGCGCAATTGGCAGCCATGCTGGGGCTTCCCTACGCCTTCGCCAGCCACTTCGCGCCGCAGATGATGATGCAGGCCGTCCAGGTTTATCGCGCCAACTTCCGGCCCTCGGCGCAGCAGGCCACGCCGCATGTCATGCTGGGCGTCAGCGTCATCGCGGCGCCGACGGATGCGGAGGCGCAGTACCTGTTCACCTCGCAGCAGCAGAGTTTCATCAACCTGCGCACGGGGCGGCCGGGCAAGCTGCCGAAGCCGGTAGCGGGCTTTGCCGAGAACCTGGACCCGCGGGCGCGGATGGTGCTGGCGCAGACGCTGTCCTGCGCCGTGGTCGGCGGGCCGGAGACGGTGCGGCAGGGGTTGGCGGAATTCATCGCCACCACCGGCGCGGATGAGCTGATGGTGACCGGCAACATCCACGACCACCAGCTACGCCGCCGCAGCTACGAGATCCTGGCCGAAGTGCAGCAGGGGGTGGCGCAGGCGGCCTGAGGGGCTATCTTCCCGGCCAGCCAGGGGAGACGCCACGTGGGCTTCACGCGCACCGCCGAACAACAGGAAATCCGCGAGCAGACGCTCCGCATCTGTGCGGATTTCGGCGACGACTACTGGCTGCGGAAGGACCGTGAGGGCACCTTCCCAGAGGAGTTCTTCCGCGCCATGGCGGATGGCGGCTGGCTCGGCGTTGCCATGCCGCAGGAATATGGCGGCGCCGGGCTTGGCATCACCGAAGCCTCCGTGATGATGCAGGCGGTGGCGGAATCCGGCGCCTGCATGTCCGGCGCCTCCGCCATCCACATGAACATTTTTGGCCTCAACCCGGTGGTGGTCTTCGGCACCGAGGCGCAGAAGCGCCGCATGCTGCCGCCGCTGATCGCCGGCACCGACAAGGCCTGCTTCGGCGTCACCGAACCCAATGTCGGGCTGAACACCACGGAGCTGAAGACGCGGGCCGAGCGCGTCGGCGACCGCTACGTGGTCAATGGCCAGAAGATGTGGATCTCCACCGCGCAGGTAGCGACGAAGATCCTCCTGCTGGCCCGCACCACGCCGCTGGACCAGGTGCGGAAGAAGACCGACGGCCTGTCGCTGTTCTACACCACGCTGGACCGCAGCAAGGTGGAGGTGCGGCTGATCGAGAAGATGGGCCGCCATGCCGTGGATTCGAACATGCTGTTCTTCGATGGGCTGGAAATCCCGGAAGAGGATCGCATCGGCGAAGAAGGAAAAGGCTTCCGCTACATCCTGCACGGCATGAACCCGGAACGCATTTTGATCGCGGCCGAGGCGGTGGGCATCGGCCGAGCCGCACTGGCCAAGGCGAGCAGCTACGCCAAGGAGCGCATCGTCTTCGGCCGGCCGATCGGGCAGAACCAGGGCATCCAGCATCCCCTGGCGCGCTGCTGGGCGCATCTGGAAGCCGCCGACCTGATGACCTTCAAGGCCGCCGAACTTTACGACCAGGGGCAGGAGTGCGGCGCCGAGGCCAATGCGGCGAAGTACCTGGCTGGCGAGGCCGGCTTCACCGCCGCCGAGACCGCCGTGATGACCCATGGCGGCATGGGCTACGCGCAGGAATACCACGTGGAGCGCTACCTGCGGGAAAGCCTGATCCCGCGCATCGCGCCGGTTTCGCGCGAACTCATCCTGTCCCACATCGCCGAACGTGTGCTTGGACTGGCGAAAAGCTACTGACGCAAAGCGCCGGCCGGTTCAGCCGGCGGTAACGCCCTTGCTGGTGCTGTACTCGAAGTGCAGCGCCTGGCCGGGGAAGACGCGCGGATGGATGGCATGCGCCGCCATCGCCGCCTCGGAAAAACCCTGCAAAATCAGCTTCAGCTTGCCGGGATAGGTGGCGATATCGCCGATGGCGTGGACGCCCGGGATATTCGTCTCGCAGGTCGCGGGGTTGATCGCGATGTGGCTGTGCGACAGGCCCAGCCCCCATTCGGCAATTGGCCCCAGTTCCATGGAAAGCCCGAAGAAGGCCAGCAGGTGGTCCGCTGGCACTGTCTTCACCTCGCCCTTCAGCGTGGCCAACTGCACGCCGGTCAGCGTCGTGCCGTCGCCTTCCAGCCCGTGCAGCTGGTAGGGAATGGCCATCTCCACCTCGCCCTTCGCTGCCGCGGCTTCCAGCTGCGCCGCGGTCTCCGGCGCGGCGCGGAATTTCGGCCGGCGATGCACCACCGTCACCTTCGCCGCCACCTGCTTCAGCGACAGCGCCCAGTCGACCGCGCTGTCGCCACCGCCGGCGATGACCACGCGCTTGCCGCGAAACTCCTCGCGCCGCGCCACCAAATAGCGCACGCCGCCGCCGGCCTCGTAGCCCGGCAGGCCGTCCAGCGGCGGGCGGTTCGGCCCGAAGGCGCCGGCGCCGGCGGCGATGATCACCGCCTTGGCCGTCACCGTATCGCCGGCCGAGGTGGTCAGCGTGAAGCCACCCTCATGCGGCACCAGCGTTTCCACCCGGCGTCCCAGCAGGTAAAGCGGCAGGAAGGGCGCCGCCTGCTTTTCCAGCGCCGCCACCAGCTCGCCCGCTTCAATCGAAGGGTGCGCGGGAATGTCGAAGATCGGCTTTTCCGGATAAAGCGCGCTGCATTGGCCGCCGATCGCGTCCAGCGCATCGATCACCACGGCCTTCATCTTCAGCATGCCGCATTCGAACACGGCGAAGATCCCGGCCGGCCCGGCGCCGATGATGGCGACATCGGTATCCACAATAGCGGTCATGGCGGTTTCAACCCCACTTCCCTAGGTAAGGCCCGGCGTCTTAGAGGGTATGCGCTCGGCCACCAAGACCGAAGCGCCCGACGGAGCCGCAATGACCCTGGACCTGCCCGACCTGGCAGCCACCGAAGCCTTGGCCGCCCGCCTGGCCGCCCAGGCCCGGCCGGGCGACGCGGTGCTGCTGCAAGGACCGCTCGGCGCCGGCAAATCCGCCTTCGCCCGCGCCTTCCTGCGCGCCTGGGCCGGCGACCCGCGGCTGGAAGTGCCCTCCCCCAGCTTCACGCTGGTGCAGGCCTATGAGCGCGCGGACGGCACCACCGCCTGGCATTTCGACCTCTACCGCCTCTCCGGCCCCGCCGAGGTGCCCGAACTGGGCTGGGACGAAGCCCGCCAAGGCATCGCCCTGGTGGAATGGCCGGAGCGCCTGGGCCACCTGACCCCCACCGATGCCCTGACCCTCACCCTGGCCCAGGGCGCCACCGAGGATGCCCGCGTGGCGGAACTGCACGGCTGGGCCGACCGCTGATGAACCCGCACGACTTCCTCCGCGCCGAAGGTTTTGCCGGTGCCACGCTGCACCCGCTGCCGGCCGATGCCAGCTTCCGCCGCTACACCAGGCTCATCGGCGGCCCGCGCCCGGCACTGCTGATGGAAGCGCCGCCGCCGGAGGACACCCGCCCCTTCATCCGCATCGCCCAGCACCTGCTGGCCCACGGCCTTTCGGCGCCCGAGATCATCGCCGCCAACAAGACCGCGGGCCTGCTGATCATCGAGGATTTCGGCCCCCAGACCCTGGCCCAGCAACTGGATGCCGGCGCCGACCCGGTCCCCCTCTACGCCGAAGCCGCCGAGGCGCTGGCCCGCCTCCACACCGCCCCACCCCCGCCGGGCTTGCCGGCCTGGGACGCCGCCGCCATGGCCAAGGCAACCGCCGCCACTTTCTGCGAGTGGTGGTGGCCCGCCAGCTTCGGCACCCCCGCCACCGAAGCGGTGCGCGAGGAACTGGCCACCGCCCTGCACGAAATGCTCGCCCCCTTCGCCGCCCAGGGCTTCGTCCACCGCGACTACTTCCCCGCCAACCTCATGCGCCTGCCCGGCCGCGACGGCGCCCGCCGCGTGGGCATCCTGGACTTCCAGGACGCCGCGCTGGGCCACCCCGCCTACGACCTGGTCTCCCTGGTGGAGGACGCCCGCCGCGACGTGGCGCCGGAAGCCAGGCGCGCCGCGGTGGCGGCCTATCTGCGGCACCGCCCCGGCACCTCCCCCAACGAGCTGCTGGCCGGCCTGGCCGCGCACGGCGCCCAGCGCCACCTGCGCGTGGCGGCGCTGTGGGTGCGCCTGGCGCGCCGAGACGCCAAGCCCGGCTACCTCATCCACGGTCCCCGTTGCTGGCGGCTGCTGGCGCGCTCGCTCTCCCACCCCGTCTGCGGGCCGCTGGTGGAGTTCCTGGACGCTCACGTGCCGGACGACCGGCGCGGCAACCCCCCCTCATCGCCGGAGGCGACGTGACACCCCTGACCCATGGCATGGTGCTGGCGGCGGGCCTCGGCCAGCGCATGCGGCCGCTGACCCAGAACACCGCCAAGCCGCTGCTGATGCTGCACGGCCGCAGCCTGCTGAACCGCGCGCTGGACCGCTTTGCCGCCGCCGGCGTGAACAAGGTGGTGGTGAATGCGCATTGGCACGCCCAACAGGTGGCCGCCGCCGTGGCCGCCCGCACCGACCTGCAGCTGAGCCTGCAGCATGAGCACGACCTGCTGGAGACCGGCGGCGGCGTGACCATGGCGCTGCCGAAGCTGGGCACCAGGCCCTTCGTGGTGGCGAATGGCGACAGCGTGTGGCTGGACGGCCCGACCCCGGTGCTGGAACGCCTGGGCGCGACCTTCGACGATGAGAGCATGGACGCGCTGCTGCTGGTGGTGCGCAGCGCGCAGGTGGATGGCGAGGTCGGCCGCGGCGACTTTTTGCTGGACCCGCTGGGCCGCGCCCGCCGGCCGAAGGAACGCGAGCTGGCGCCGTACATCTTTTCGGGCGTGCAGGTGCTGTCGCCCCGGCTGTTCGCGGCGGCGCCGGCCGGGGCCTTCAGCCTGAACCGGCTGTATGACAGCGCCATTGAGGCCGGGCGGCTCTACGCCCTGGTGCATGACGGGGTGTGGTTTCACCTCTCGACCCCCGCCGACCTGGCGCGGACCGAGGCGGCGATGGCGGCGGGGTTGGTTAAGGCGACGTTTTAGGAAGTGAGAACTGAAAGAGCGCAGCCTGTGGTTCTCATCTTGCAGAGGGCGAACCATAAATTCGTGGAGGGGAATATTCTGTTATGATCTCAGAAATTTTTGCGAAAGAACTAGCGGCCGAGACTTTAAATATTGTTGAATCAACGACTGATCCAGCGTCAGGTTCTTTGAACGTAGCAACAACCCCTTTGGTGAAGAATTATACGAATGGGTCTGTCTCAAGTGTTGTTTCCGAAGGTCTGGCGCTACGCGATCGCATTCATGCTGCTGGGCCGTTTGCCGCTTGGTCCACAGTTATACCTCATCCGACAAAGAAAAGAATAATCATCGAAATGGTGGCGCCGCATGTTGTTCAGGGGGCAGAGCAGCGGTATCTTGTTTGCGCAGGGCGAGTTTTTGATCTAACTAAGAATGAAATGTGTTTGATTGAAACCAGTCTGCATACAGAAATTTCACACCATGCGTTAAAAAGATTATACATGCGAGCGGATTTTGACAAGGCTGAGTTGCTAAATTTGATGGATAGCGCGACGGCTTTTGCTTGCCCATTTTTACACGCAGTCCTTCATTTTGGATGGCCTCCTGGAACTGGTATCGCAATACCCTTTCTTGGCGGTTTACTGCTTGGTGCTGCCGAGCCAAACCCACTGGCGGCAGGCGAAGGGCCTAGCTTCGGGCTGCTGAGCCGCGGCAAATTTTCTGAAATGACTATGCTTGATTTGCCGTTTGGTTCAAATGGAGATAGTCGTGGTATCGCAAAGATAAGCATCGAAACGTATGTGGGGCCAAATGAACTTTTTCCTAATCAGATTTTGATACAAGAAAGGTTAGCTGAAATTAGAGATGAATTTAGTTCGGAATTTAGAGAAATGAGATCTGGACTAATGCGCGGATACCCGGATCCCCGCATGATTAAAAGATTCGGCAAAATTACGACCATCCCAAATAAAGATAACTTGCTTGAAATGGGAGAAATAATGCTTCGCTTTTTTCATACGCCAGAGTGGGCAAGGCAGGCCGAAGCCCATGGTCAGCGTGCCTCAGCCATACGCCGTAGAGGATTAAACTAGGCGTAGGGCCCCCCCGACTCGCCCACCCCATGCCAAACTCCCCGCATGACCCTCTACTCCATCCCGGCGCACCTCCCCTTCCTGGACTGCCTCGCCGCCGGCATCCTCGCCGCCGCCCGCGGCCATCAGCCGGAACGCCTCTCCCGCACCACCATCCTGCTGCCCACCCGCCGCTCCGCCCGCGCGCTGCGCGCCGCCTTCCTCCAGGCAGCGCGGGGGGAGGCCCTGCTCCTCCCCCGCATGCGCGCCCTGGCCGGGCTTTCCACCGAGGATGCGGACGAACTCGCCCTGCCCGCCCTGCTCAGCCTGCCCCCGGCGGTGGAGCCGCTGCGCCGCCAGGCCGTGCTGGCCGGCTTCGTCACCCGCTGGCAGCCGCGCCATGGCGGCCCCGGCACGCCGGAGCAGGCCTGGTCCCTGGCCGGGGAACTCGCCACCCTGCTGGACGAGATCGCGCTGGAAGAACGCGACCTGGACCTGCTGGAGACCGCCCCCCCGGCCGAGCTCATCGCCACCTGGCTGGCCCGGCTGGAAACCCTGGTGCCGGAACAGCACGCCCAGCACTGGCAGATCACGCTGCTGTTCCTGCGCGGGGTGTTCCAGGCCTGGCAGGGCTGGCTGGCGGAACAGGGCCTGCTGGATATCGGCATGCGCCGCGTCCAGGCGCTGCGGGCGCAGTCCCGCGCCTGGGTGGCGGAGCCGCCGGAATACCCGGTCATTGCCGCCGGCATCGGCGTCGGCGGCACCATCCCGGCCGCTGCGGAACTGTTGAAGGTGCTGGCCAGCACCGCGGAGGGGGCCGTGGTGCTGCACGGCGTGGACCAGGCCAGCGCGGAAGAAAAGGTCTGGGACGCCATCCGCGACGCCGCCACCCACCCCTTCTGCGGCCAGCAGCGCCTGCTGGCGGCACTGGGCGCACGCCGAGAGGACCTGCGCCCCTGGCCCGGCGCCTCGCCCGGCGCGGTGCCCCAGGCGCGGCCGGCGCTGCTCGGCATGGCGCTGCGCCCGGCGCTGGGCCTGCCCGCCTGGCAGAATCGCCGCCCGCACGCCTGGGCGCCAGCGCTTGAGGGCCTGACCCAGTTGGTGGCGCCGGACGCTCAGGCCGAGGCCGCCGCCATCGCCCTGACCCTGCGCGAAGCCCTGGAACAGCCGGACGCCCGCGCCGCCCTGGTCACGCCGGACCGCGAACTGGCCCGCCGCGTGACCGCCGAACTCGCCCGCCACGGCATCGTCGCCGATGACAGCGCCGGCGCGCCCCTGGCCGAGACCCCGGCCGGCGCCTTCCTCCGCCTGCTGGCCCGCGCGGTGGCCGAGGAACTGGCCCCCGTCCCGCTGCTGGCGGTGCTGAAGCACCCGATGTGTTGTGGCGGCATGGACCGCACGGACTGGATGGCCGCCGTCCGCCGCTTGGAATGGCATGCGCTGCGCGGCGCTCGCCCCGGTCCTGGCCTGGCCGGGCTGCGCCAGGCCGCCAACGCCGCGCTGGCGGACCCGCGCCTGCAGGACCAGGCGGTGCAGGTCGCCGCGCTGCTGGCATCGCTGGAAGCCTGCCTGGCCGGCTTCACCCTGCCGGAAGCGCCCAGCCTGCCCCCCGCCGCGCTGCTCACCGCCCAGCTGGCCGCCGCCGAGGCGCTGGCCGCCACGCCCACCCTGCCCGGCGGCCTCCGCCTCTACACCGGGGAGGAAGGCGAGATGTTGGCCCAGCACCTTTCGGGGTTGCAGGCGGCGCTGGAAGGCGCGGCGCCGATGTCGCCGGCCTCCTGGCCCGCGCTGTTCGACGCTGCCATGGCCGGCGCCTCCGCCCCCAGCCTGCACGGCAGCCGTGGGCGGGAAAGCGGCCCGCACCCCCGCGTCGAAATCCTCGGCCTGCTGGAGGCCCGGCTGCTGACGCACGACCTGGTGGTGCTGGGCGCGCTGGATGAGACGGTCTGGCCGCTGGCCACCGACCCCGGCCCCTGGATGAGCCGGCCAATGCGCCGCGACTTCGGCCTGCCGGAGCCGGAGGCGCGCATCGGCCGCGTCGCTGCCGACTTTTTGCTGGATGCCTGTTCCGCCGCCCGCACGGTGTTCTCCCGCGCCGAAAAGCGCGGCGGGGCGCCGACCGTGCCGGCGCGCTGGCTGGTGCGGCTGGAAACCTTTTTGGCCGGGCAGAAGGGGGAGGGCTTTCCCGATGGGCTGAAGCTGCCCACCAGCCCCGCCGTCGCCTGGGCAGCGCAGTTGGACCAACCGGCAAAAGTGCAGCCCTGGCCGCGCCCAGCGCCGAAGCCCCGCGCCGACCAGCGGCCGGACCGGCTCTCGGTGACAGAAGTAGAGACGCTGGTTGCCGACCCCTATGCCTTCTATGCGCGCCGCGTGCTGAAGCTCTCGGCGCTGAACCCACTGGATGCCGAGGTCGGTGCCGCCGACTACGGCATGCTGGTGCATGACGTGCTGCACCGCTTCGTCCCGCGCCTGGCCCCCTGGCCGGGGGAGGCCGCGGCGCGGGCGATCTGGGCCGAATGCCTGGAGCAGTCGCTTCACGAAGGCCAGGTGCGGCCGGGCTTCGCGGCGTTCTGGCGACCACGGCTGCTGCGCATCGGCGATTTCGTGCTGGCCGAGGAAGCCGCCGCGCGGGCCGGCAACGCCATCCAGCGCAGCATCACCGAAGCCAGCGGCCGGCTGGTGCTGACGCATGATGATGGCCGCGAGCTGACCCTGACCGGCCGCGCCGACCGGGTGGATGTGCTGGCCTCCGGCGGGCTGGCGCTGTTCGACTACAAGACCGGCAAGCCGCCCTCCCGCAAGCAGGTGGAGGTGGGCGACAAGCCGCAGCTGCCGCTGGAAGCCGCCATGCTGGCGCGCGGTGGTTTTCGCGGGGTGCCGGCCGAGGGCGGGGTGGAGCGGCTGGTCTATTGGCGCCTGACCGGCGGGCCGACCCCCGGCGAGGTGCCGAAGCTGGACCTGACCCTCGCCGAGATCACCGCCGCCGCCGAGGACGCCACCGCCCGGCTGCGCGAGGTCGCGGAGCGCTTCCTCTGGGGCGATGCCGAGTTCCTGGCCCGCCCGCACCCGGGCCGCAAGCCGGCCGGGGAGGAGTATGACCACCTCTCGCGCCTGGCCGAATGGTCCGCCACCGATGAGGAGGGCGAGGCATGAGCGAGACCTTCACCCCCAGCCAGCGCGCTGAGCGCCAGCAGCGCATCGCCTCGGACCCGCTGCTGTCGGCCTGGGTCGGCGCCTCGGCTGGCTCCGGCAAGACCAAGGTGCTGACCGACCGCGTGCTGCGCCTGCTGCTGCAGGACGGCCAGGCGCCGAACCGGCTGCTCTGCCTTACCTTCACCAAGGCCGCCGCCGCCGAGATGCAGACCCGGCTGGCCCGGCGCCTGGGCAAATGGGCCTGCGCCGATGATGCCGAGCTGACCCAGGAGCTGGCGGCCCTGACCGGCGCCACCCCCAGCCCCCACCTGCTGGACCGGGCGCGAAAACTGTTTGCGGAGGTGCTGGAATTGCCGGGCGGCATGCGGATTTCCACCATCCACGCCTTTTGCCAAAGCCTGCTGCGCGCCTTTCCGCTGGAAGCGGGGTTGCCGCCGCAGTTCAGCGTCATCGAGGAAGCCGACAGCGCCAGCCTGCTGGCCGATGCGCGAGAGGCCGTGCTGGCCAGTGCCGCCGCGCCCGGCCCCGCCTTGGCACAGGTGGCGGCGCTGGTCTCGGCCGATGATTTCGCCGGCGTGATCGCGGCGCTGCTGCGCGACCGCGAGAAGGTCGCCGCCTGCCAGCGCCTGGGCAACGGCCCGCTGGCCTTGCGCGCGCGGCTGGCGCGGGCACTGGGGCTGGCGCAGGAGGATGACGAGGCGGCGATTTTGGCCGCGCTCTGCCTGGTGCCGGATGCCGTTGGCATCGCCGCCGCCGGGTTGCTGAACCACAAGAACAAGACGCCGCGCGAGCTGGCCGGGAAGATGCGCGAATGGCTGACCCTGGGTGCGGCGCAGCGCCTGGCGCGGTGGGAGGACTGGGCCAGCCATTTCTTCACCCAGAAGGGCACGCTACGCACCGCCTTGGCCGGCGAGGCGGCGATCGAGGCCGAGGCTGAGCGGCTGGGCGCGCTGCAACAGCGGCTGGCCGCCGCCCGGCTGCTGGCGGCGACGGAAGCCCTGCTGGCGCTGGGCCAGCCGGTGCTGGAGCACTACGAGAACCGCAAGGCCCGCGCGGGCTTGCTGGCCTATGACGACCTGATCGCCATCGCCCGCCGGGTGCTGAACAACCCGGGCAGCGCCTGGGTGCTGTTCAAGCTCGACGGCGGCCTGGACCACGTGCTGCTGGACGAGGCGCAGGACACCAACGGCACGCAATGGGGCATCGCCGAGGCGCTGACCGCCGAGTTCTTTGCCGGCGAGGGTGCCCGCGAGAGCCGGCGCCAGGACGCCCGGGAGGGGGCTGGCGAAGCCGGCCGCCAGGACCGGCCGCGGACCGTCTTCGCGGTGGGTGATGTGAAGCAGTCCATCTATAGCTTCCAGGGCGCCGACCCCGCCGGCTTCGGCGAATGGGAAACCCGCTTTCGCCGCAAGGTGGAGGGGCTGGGCGAAGGCTTTGCCAGCGTGCGGCTGGACGTGTCCTTCCGCTCCACCGCGCCGGTGCTGGCGCTGGTGGACGCGGTCTTCGCCGATGGCCCGGCGCGGGATGGCGTGGTGCGGCCAGGCGAGACCTTGGCCCATGTGCCCAACCGCACCGGCCAGGCCGGGCGGGTGGAGCTATGGCCGCTGCTGCGCAAGGCCGCGGCGCCGAAGCCGGAACCCTGGGTGATCCCGTGGGAGCCGGAACGCGCCACTGGCGTGGACGCGCAGCTGGCGGAGACGCTGGCGGCCCGCATCGCCCGGATGATCGCCGAGGAAACCCTGCCGGCGCGGTGTGAGGACGCCGCCCGCCCGGCACCGCGGCCAATCCGCCCCGGTGACATCCTGGTGCTGGTGCGCCGCCGCACCCGCTTCGTGCAGTTGCTGGTGCGGGCGCTGAAGGAACGCCGCGTGCCCGTCGGCGGCGTGGACCGGCTGCACCTGGTCGAGCAGATCGCAGTGCAGGACCTGCTGGCGCTGTGCGACGTGCTGCTGCTGCCGGATGACGACCTGCAACTGGCGGCGCTGCTGAAATCGCCGCTCTGCGGGGTGGACGAAGCCGCGCTGCTGGCGCTGGCCTGGGGCCGGCCGGGCAGCCTGTGGGCGGCGCTGCTGCGGCAACGCGGCACCGAGACCGCGCTGGGCCTCGCCGCCACCTGGCTGGCCCGGCTGGCCGACCGCGCCGACCTTATCACACCGCACGCCCTGCTGGCCGAGGTGCTGGGCGAGGCCGGCGGGCGGGCCAGGCTGCTGGCTCGGCTGGGGCCGGATGCGGCGGACCCGCTGGACGAGGTGCTGAACGCCGCCCTGGCCTATGAAAAGCAGCACCCACCGAGCTTGCAGGGCTTCGTCAGCTGGCTGCGGCGCGGCAATGCCGAGGTGAAGCGCGAGACCGAAAGCACCGCCGACGCGGTGCGCATCATGACCGTGCATGGCGCCAAGGGGTTGCAGGCGCCGGTGGTGATCCTGCCCGATCTTGGCGCCGGGAAAGGCGGCAAGACGCTGCGCTGGATGGAGGATGGCGGCGACGCTCTGCCGCTATGGGGGCCGAACAACCGCAAGGAGTTCCACGGCACGGTGTTCTCCGGCCTGCTGGCGGCGGAAGCGGCGGCGGCGGCCGAGGAAGACAACCGGCTGCTCTACGTGGCGCTGACCAGGGCGGAGGACCGGCTGCTGGTCTGCGGCTGGGGCGAGGCCAAGCCGGAGAGCTGGTACGGCAAGGTTGCCGCCGGCTTCACCCGGCTGGCGGGCGCTGCCCAGGCGCCGTTCGACGCCCTGGGCGGCGACTTCGGTGGGGAGCCGCTGCGCTGGCTGGAAAGCCCGCAGACCGCGCCGCCCGCTGCCGACCGCCCGCTGGCCACAAGGCACCGCGCCGAGCTGCCCGCCTGGGCAAACGTGCCGGCACGGCCGGAGAGCAGCGGCCGCAGCCTGCAGCCCTCCGCCCTGCCGGGCGAACAGGAGACACCCGCCGCCGCGCCGCATGGCAGCGCCGACCCGCTGGGACAGCGCTTCCGCCGCGGCCGCCTGCTGCACACGCTGCTGCAATACCTGCCGGATCGGCCGGCGGCGGAGCGCGAGGCCGCCGCCCGCGCCTTCCTCGCCCGCCCTGGCCATGGGCTGGACGCCGCCCAGCAGGCCGAGGCGCTGGCCGAGGCGATGGCGCTGCTCGCCACGCCGGAGCTCCAGGCCGCCTTCGGGCCGGACAGCCTGGCCGAGGCGCCGCTGGCTGGCCAGGTCGGCGGTGCCTTGATCGCCGGCCAGGTGGACCGCCTGCTGGTGCGGCCGGACCGGGTGCTGGTGCTGGACTACAAGACCAACCGGCCGCCGCCCAGCAGCGCGGAGCGGGTGGCGCCGCTGTATCTGCGGCAGATGGCGGCGTATCGGGCGGTGCTGCGCCAGGCCTTTCCGGGGCGGGTGGTGGATTGCGCCCTGGTCTGGACCTATGGCGCCACCGTCATGCCGCTACCGCATGGCTTGCTGGATATCCATGCGCCCGATGGATCGGCCTCCCCCGCTTGACCCGGGCGGGCGGGCACCCGACTTTAACCCACTGATCCGGGGCAGCCCCGTTTGGAGATAGACCGATGAGCGAGTTGACCAAGGCCGTAACCGACGAGTCCTTCAAGCAGGACGTGCTGAACGCCCCCGGCCCGGTGCTGGTGGATTTCTGGGCGGAGTGGTG
>CANBNK010000009.1 GCA_947371015.1 Acetobacteraceae bacterium
TGGACGCCCGCCGCCAAGGCGCGCCGCAGGCCTGGGTGCTGGATGAAGTCTCCGGCCGCTGGTTGTTGGACGAAACGGCGGCCGAAGGCCCTCGTCTGGTGCAGCACGACCTGCCGCTGCTGCTGCCCGAAGAACCCGCCGCGCGCCTCGCGGTGGGCTGAAGTCCAACGGATCAAGCAAAGGAGTCGCCTCGCATGTCTGGCGAGACCATCAACAAGGACAAGACCACCGTTGTCGGCGGTACCACCGTGCATTGGGACGACAGCAAACTGCGCACCGCCTACGCCAATGTCGCCAATGTGGCGACGACGAAGGAGGAGGTGATGCTGCTGTTCGGCACCAGCCGTAACTGGACCGGCCGCACCGAGGAAGTGACCGTGGAACTCTCGGACCGCATCCTGCTGGGGCCGCACGCGGCCAAGCGGCTGCTGGCGATGCTGGCCAAGACGTTGGACGAATACGAGCGCACCTACGGCCCGCTGGGCTGATCGCAACCGACGCATGAGCCTGACCCTGCCTCCCGTGGTGCCACCCGAATACGCCTCCGCCCGCGCCCGGATGGGTGAGGCGGCGGCGTGGCGTGCACTGGCCCATGGCGGAGATCCCGCCGAGTTTGCCAATGCTTGGCTGCGCCTGCTGGCGGCGCAGTTGGACCTGGCGCTGGCAGCGCCAGGGCAGGAAAGGGCGGTGCTCGGCGGCTTTGTGGCGCTGCGCCAGGGCCAATCCCAGCGCTTCGGCCGCGTCGCCAGGCTGGGCGGGGCGGAACCCGGCGCGGCGTTGGCCCAAGCGGGGGAGCGCAGCCTGCAATTGCGCCGCGCCGTGGCCTTCGGTGCCGAGCCTGGCAGCGCCACCGCGCAACTGGCTGCCCCGGTGCTGCTGGGCGAAAGCCTGGAGGGCGTGGTGGCGCTGGAGCTGGCTCCGCTGCCCGGCCCGGCCCTGGATACCGCGCTGCGCTTCGTGCAGTGGGGCCTTGCTTGGTACGTGGCGTCACACAAGCCGACCGGCGCAGCCGCCTCGCTGGCTGTCCGTGCCACGACCATGCTGGGCAAGCCTGGCCCGGGCATTGTGGCGCTGCAACTCACCTGTACCTTGCTGGCGGAAGCCACGGCGGCGCAGCGGGTCAGCCTGGGCGTCGGCGCACCGGGCCGCATCAGGCTGCTGGCCACCAGCCGCGGCAGCCTGGCCGATGCCCCGACCGACTTCGCCATCGCGCTGCGCGCAGCCATGGCAGAAGCGGTGGCCGCCGCCGCGCCGCTCGGCTTCCCCAGCGTCGAAGCGCAGCCCGGGGCCACCGGCGGCCAGCAGCGCCTGGCGCATTCGCATGGCGCAGATTGGGTGCTTTCGGTGCCCGTCGCCCCGACCGAGCCTGGCGACCCCTGGCTGGTGCTGACCGTGGAAGGCGCCGGAGAGGCGCCGGCCGATGCTGCCGAAACCTGGGGCAGCGAGTTCGCCGCGCTGGCGCCACAGCTGCGCCTGCGGCTGCTGGCCGGCCACTCTATGGTGGAGCATGCCCTCCACGCCCTGGCCGGCACCTGGCAGCGCTGGACCCAGGGTCGTCCCTATGGCCGCTGGGCCACGGGCGCCGCGCTGCTGGCGGTGATGCTGTTCCTCGGCTTCGCCAAGGGCGACCACCGGGTGGCCGCCCGCGCCACGCTGGAAGGCGAAGTGAAGCGCGCCATCGTCGCGCCGTTCGATGGCTACCTGGCGGAAGCCATGGTGCGCCCCGGCATGCGGGTGCCGGCTGGCACCGTGCTGGCACGGCTGGAGGACCGCGAGTTGCGTCTGCAACGCGCCGACTACCAGGGCCGCATCGCCGAGGCGCAGTTCCAGATGGACGACGCCATTGGCAAGCGCGACCTCTCGGCCGCCAACCTGGCGGCGGCGCGCCGCGCCCAGGCGGAAGCCGAACTGCGGCTGATCCAGGACAATCTAGGCCGTACCGTTCTGGTGGCGCCGTTCGACGCCATCGTCATCAGCGGCGACCCCACGCAGACCATCGGCGCCCCGCTGCATCGCGGCGACGTGGTGTATGAGCTGTCTCCGATGGACCGCTTCCGAGTGGCGTTGGAGGTGGACCAGACCGATTTCGGCTTCATCCACCCCGGCCAGTCCGGCGGCCTCCTGCTGACACCGTTGCCGGACCTGCGCTGGCCAATACAGGTCACCGTGCCCACCCCTGTGGCCAGCGGGCGCGATGGCCGCACCGCCTTTCGGGTGGAAGCCGCGCTGGACGCACAGGACCCGGCGCTGCGGCCGGGCATGCAGGGCGTGGCCAAGGTGGTGGTCGGCCGTGCCCGCTACGTATGGATCTGGACGCATGAGGTCACCGCCTGGGCGCGGCTGAAGCTTTGGGAATACCTGCCTTGAGCGCCATGGCATCTGGTCTGGCTGCCGGTCTTGGGCAGGGCGGCGGCGCAGACCCCTTTGGCGGTTATGGCGGGCTTTGCCCGGCGCTGAAGCCTGGGGTCGCGACCTATCGGCACAGCTACCGCGGCCGGCCCTGGTACGTCTTCCACGACCAGGCCGCCAACCGTCATGTACGTGTCTCAGCCGAAGGCGCGGAGATTATCGGCGCGCTGGATGGCCGCCGCAGCGTGGCTGAGATCTGCGACGGCCTGGTGCGGCGCGGCCGGGCGATGGAGCCGGAGCGCGTCGGTGCCTTCCTGCGCCAGTTGGCCGGGCTGGAACTGCTGAATACCGGCGGCGTGCCCAGCCCGGAGGCGATGCGCAAGCGCCACGAGGAGATGGCCAGCCGCAAGCGGGCCGCCCAGTGGCTGAACCCGCTGTTCCTGAAGTTCCCGCTGTTCGACCCGACGCGCCTACTGGATGCCGCCATGCCCTGGCTGGCCTGGATGTTCGGGCCGTTGGGCATTGCGCTGTGGCTGGCGGTGGTGGGCAGTGCCGCCGTTGCCGGGCTGATGCACTGGGGCGAGTTCAGCGCCAACCTGAGCGACCGGTTGCTGACCGCCGAGAACCTGGTGCTGGTCGGCCTGGTCTATCCGCTCATCAAGGCCTGCCACGAGATGGGTCATGGCCTGGCGCTGCGCCGCTACGGTGCCGAGGTGCGCCAGGTCGGCATCATGCTCGCCGCCTTCTTCCCGGTGCCCTATGTGGACGCAACATCCTCTCTGGTGATGGAGAGCAAGTGGCGCCGGATCATGATCAGCTCCGCCGGCATATTGGTGGAGCTGTTCCTCGGCAGCCTGGCGATCCTGCTGTGGTGCTTCGCCGAAAGCAGCCTCGCGCGCGCCGTCTGTTTCAACGTGGTGGTCATCAGCGGCTTCTCCACGCTGCTGTTCAACGGTAACCCGCTGCAGCGGTTCGACGGCTACTACGTGATGGCCGACCTCGTGGAGATTCCGGGCCTGGCCACCCGTTCCACCAACTTCCTGGCGTGGCTGCTGCGCCGCTACGTGGCGGGCGATGCCGACGCGCCCCGGCCGGAAGCCTCCACCGGGGAAGCATGGTGGTTCGTGCTCTACGGCCCGGCGAGCTTCATCTATCGCTTCTGGCTTGTCGCCTTCATCGCCTTCACCGTCGCCGAGAAATACCTGACCGCCGGGCTGGCGCTCGGGGCCTGGGCCATGGTGGGCTACATATGGCCGCTGCTGCGTGGCGGCTGGCGCATGGCCCGCGCGCCGGCCCCGGGCCAGCGCAGCTGGGCTGCGCTGCGGCTGGGTGGTGCCCTGGTGGTGCTGATGGCGCTGCTATTCCTGGTGCCGGTGCCGCGCACGGTGATGACCCAGGGGGCCTTCGCCATGCCGGAGGATGCCACGCTGCGCGCCCTGGTCGGTGGCCGGGTGATGGAGTTGCTGCTGCCGCAGGGCGCCCAGGTGCTGCCCGGCACCCCGGTGCTTCGCCTGGAGGAACCCGAGCTCGCCGCCCGCATCCAGCGGCTGGAAGCGCGGCTGCAGGAACGCCAAGCGGCCTATGCCCAGCAGCTGTCCCTCACGCGCGGCCGTAGCGCCCTGCGTCAGGAGGAAATGGCCCAGGCGGAACGTGAGCTGGCCGATGCCCGCCGCGACCAGGAGCGCCTGGTGCTTCGCGCCACCGGCGCGGGAATGTTGAACTTCCACGCGCCCACCGACCTGCCGGGCCGCTACCTGCAGCGGGGCGAGGCCGTGGCCACGCTCTGGGACCCCGCGCGGGCTGAACTGCGGGCGATGGTGCCGATGGCCGAGATCGGGGCGGTGCGCGACCGCTTGCGCGCGGTGACGGTACGCCCGGCCTTTGCCCCCATGAATGAACTGCCGGCGGAAGTGCTGCGCATCGTCCCCGCCGCCACCGACCAGTTGCCCGACAGCACCCTGGCGATCGACGGCGGCGGCCCCTTCGCCTTGGCCGCCGACGGCAATGGCCAGCGCCGATTGCAGGAGGCGATGTACCAGGTGGACCTGAAGATGCAGCAGCCATTGCCGCTGCCTTACCTGCATGGCCGGGCGCATGTGCGTTTCTCGGTGACCTGGGAACCGGCCGGCCAACAAGTCTGGCGCCGGATGCGCCTGCTCTTCCTGCGGAGGCTTCATGTCACTTAATCGCGCCGCCTTGGCTTTGGCGCTGTTGTTGCCGGCCGCCGCCTGGGCGCAGCCCATGACGGCGCTGCCGCCGGTGGCCTTCCCCTGCCAGGTCTTCCCCAGCGAACGTTCCGAATTGGCCAGCCCCATCATCGGCGTGCTGGCGGAAGTGCTGGTGGACCGTGGCGCCCGCGTCACCCGCGGCCAGGTTGTGGCGCGGCTGCATGCGGAAGTCGAAGAGACCCAGGTCACCCTGGCCCAGGCCCGCGCCAGCGCCGATGCGGCGCTGCGCGGCCGCCGCGCCAAGCTGGGCCTGGCCGACCGCACGCTGGCCCGCAACCGCGACCTGGTGGCCCAGCGCGTCATCTCGGAAGCCGACCTTGATACGATGCGGACGGACCGCGAGGTCGCCTCGCTGGAAGTGAACGCCGCGGCCGAGGCGCTGGCGATTGCCCGGCACGAGCTGGACCAGGCACGCACCGCGCTGGCCATCCGCAGCATCCGCAGCCCGATCGACGGCGTGGTGACGGTGCGCACGCTGTGGCCAGGCGAACAGGTGCGCGACCGACCGATCATGACCATCGAACGCATCGACCGGCTGCACGTGGAAGTCTCGCTGCCGGAAGTGCTGATCGGCCGGGTGAAGCCAGGCGACAAGGCCACGCTGCGGTTCGAGGTGCCGGGCCTGGCCCCGGTGGAGGCCGTGGTGGCGTTGGTGGACCCGGGCGTGGACCCCGGTAGCCACACCTTCGGCGTGCGCTTCGTGGTGGACAACAGCCGGCTGCTGCTGCCGGCGGGAATCAAATGCCAGGCCGACCTGGCGGGCTTGAGATGAGGGGGATGCACATGAACTGCAACGACATCAGGCCGACGAAACATCGACGGGTTGCGCTGGCGCTGGTTTGGGCCCTCGGCCTCGGTGGGGTCCCGGCCCAGGCCCAACCCGCTGCCGCGCCCGCCGCGCCGGCCCAGGAAAGCGTTGGCCTGGCGGATATCTACATCGCCGCCCGTGGCCGCAACCCTGGGGTTCTCGCGGCCGAGGCTGGCCGGGCCGCGGTGGGGCATGCCCGGCGCGACGCCTACATGGGCCTGGCACCCCGCGCCAACTGGATCTTCGACTGGTCCACCGAGCGCCAGCAGGTGCACCGCACCGCCAACCCGGTATACCGCGTGGGCGTCGGTGAGTTTGCCAACCACGGCAACACGCTGGAGGTGGTGCAGCCCCTGTTCGACAGCCGGCTCTTCGCCCAGCTGCGTGGCGCCTATGCCAGCGTCAGCCGCGGCCAGAGCGAACTGGAACTGGCACGGCAGAAGATGGCCTTCGACCTGATCCAGGCCTACCTCGTGGCGCTTGGTTCGGCCGACGCGGTTGCTGCCGCCGGCGGCGAGGTGCGGGCGCTGACCCAGCTTTCCGACGAAGTCCGTACCAAGACCCAGCGCGGCCTGGCCAGTGGCGCCGACCTGGACGAGGTCACCGCCCGGCTGGCCGCCGCCCAGGCGCAGCACACCAACGCCATCTCGGCGCTCAACGAGGCCTTTGCCACGTTGGAACGCCGCGCCGCGGGCCGGATTACCGCCATCGCCCCGCTGGCGGCGGCCATTCCCATGCCCATGCCGCAGCCACCGGATGTGGAAAGCTGGGCCAGCCTGGCCAAGGAACGTAGCCCGGACGTGCTGGTCCAGGATGGCGTGGCCCAGGAAAGCCGCGCCGCAGCCGAACTGGCGGGTGCCGCGCTGCTGCCGCGGGTGGATTTGCGCTTCACAGCCAACCGGTTGGACAGTGGTGGCACGCTGTATGGCGGCGGCGCGCTGACCAGCGACCGCACCGTGCTGTTCCGGCTGACCGTGCCGCTGTTTAACGGCGACGGTAACGGGTACCCGGTGCTGGCCGCGCGTGAGCGCTACCGCCAGCAGGAATTCCGCACCGACGACTTGCGGCTTGAAGCCGAGGAACGTGCTCGCATCGCTTTCCAGGAAGTGGCGTCGGACGCGCGCCGCTCCCGCGAGTTGACCCAGGCGGTAGAAGCGCAAATCCGCGTGGTGCAGTCCCGCCGGCAGCGCTACGCCGCCGGGGTGATGCGCATCGTGGACGTGCTGAACAGTGAGCGCGACCTGTATCAGGCCCAGCGCAGCCTGCTGGCCAGCCGCTACAACTACCTGCTGAACATGATGCAGTTGAAGCGGCTGACCGGCGACATCTCGGATGCCGATATCGCCTTTATCGACAGCGAACTGGCGAAAGGGGCGACGCCGGTGCGCCGCATGGGCTACGGCGGCTAGAGCCTGATCGGCTTAGGCGGAATCGCCGTAAGCCGTGAATCAGTCTTTCCAACAAAAAGCCTGGAGCGTGGGCGCTTCGGTCAGAAGCGATCATGCTCCAAGGCCGGGGGCAGCGCGGCGGCCAGCTCCGGGTTGGCATCGGCGATGCCCTTCATGGCGGCGTTGAGGGCGGCGCCCAGGTCGGCGGTGCCGGGTAGCGCCAGCAGGCCGGAGAAGCAGGCGTTCTCGGGCAGGAAGATGGCGCCACGGGCCTGGTAGTCGGAGGGCTGGGGCTTGAGGCGGCCGGTGAACTTCGGCGCCAACCCGGCTTGTACAGCCTCGAACCGCGCCTCCATCTGGCGCAGCGCGGTCTCGGCGGTGATGGCGCGGCGGCCGGCCAGGATCGCGGTGATGCGATTGGCCGGCACGCGCAGCGCAAGGGCGGGCGCGTGGGCGGTGAGGTGGAGCGGGTCGAGGAAGTCATGCCGCAGCACCTGGCCGGGGTGGATCGGCGCCAGGCGCTCGCCGCTGTCCAACTCGGCCAGGTCGGCGTTGCCGGCGTCCAACTCGTCGCGGCTGATGGGCCGTCGGGTTGCCATGGCTTGCCTCCTCAATGGGTAGTCCACGATCTCGACCTCATGGGCGCCGTCATCCCGCCAGAAGAAGACGATGCGCCACTGGCCGTTGACCCGGATGGAATGCTGGCCGGCCCGGTCGCCCCCCAGGGTCTCCAGCCGGTTGCCTGGGGGCACGCGAAGGTCGTCGAGGCGCTCGGCCGCGTCGATCATGGCCAGCTTGCGACGCGCCGCCTCGGCGAGGTCGCGGGCCATGCCGCGACCTGCTGGGCCAGCAGTGCCGCAAACTGCCTCGGTTTCGCCAGGGCGGTGACGGGGTCGTCGGGGAAGTGGCGCTCCGCCAGGGCCGAGACGCGCGCCAGCAGCCTGTCTTACCGGGTCTGGAAGCCGAAACCGGGCGTCTCGGGTACTTGGCCGGCCGGGGTGGTCATCAGGTTGAGAGGGAAACAAATCCACCGTGGTCCAGCAAGCGCGGTGCTCGCCGGACGCTCGGTACCCGAAGATGCGCCGCGGGGAGCGACCCTCGGCAGACCTCGCGGCCTGCCGGCTGCCCCGCTTCAGCCCGGCTCGCCCAACCGGTACCCCACCCCAGGCTCGGTCCGCAGCAGCGGCGCCACTGGCCCCAGCTTCTGCCGCAACTGCCCGATATAGACCCGCAGGTACTGAGCATCCTCGACATGCGCCGGGCCCCAGACCTCGGACAGCAGTTGCCGATGCGTCAGCACCCGGCCGTCGCCGCGGGCCAGCGCCACCAGCAGGTCCCATTCGCGCGGGGTCAGCCGCAGTGGCTCGGCCACGCCGTCCAGCCGCGCCACCCGATACGCCAGGTCGATCTCCAACTGCTCCACCCGCAGCGTCGTCACCGCCTGCGGCCCGGCCGAGCGGCGCAGCGCGGCGCGGATGCGGGCCAGCAGCTCGCCCAGCGCGAAGGGCTTCTGCACATAGTCGTCGGCCCCGGCGTCCAGCGCCCGGACCTTCTCGGCCTCCCGGTCGCGGGCCGAGAGCACCAGCACCGGCGCGGCGCAGAAGCCGCGCAGCTTCGGCACCAATTCCTGTCCATCGGCGTCCGGCAGGCCGAGGTCGAGCAGCACCAGCGCCGGCGACTGTTCGGCGGCCAGCTTCAGCCCCTCCGCCGCGGTCAGCGCCTTCAGCGGCACGTAGCCCGCCGCATCCAGCGCCAGGCCGAGGAAGCGGTGGATTTGCGGCTCGTCGTCGATGACGAGGATGCGCGGCCCATGGGACCCAGGTTCGGTCATGCCGGGAAGCGCAGCAGCATCCGCGTGCCGCGTCCAGCGGCAACCGGGCTTTCGGCCAGGATGCGCCCGCCCATGGCGCCCACCAGCCCGCGGCAGATCGCCAGGCCGAGGCCGCTGCCGGCGGCCACGCGGTCGGTCCGGGTGGCGCGGAAGAAGGGGTCGAAAATGCGCGCCAGGTCGGCCGCGGCGATGCCGGGCCCGTCATCCTCAACCGCCACCGCCACCTCGGCGCCGTCGCGCCAGGCGCGGATCGCGACCTGTCCCGCAGGGCCGCTGAACTTCAGCGCATTTTCCAGCAGGTTCGCCAGCACCTGCTCCAGCAAATCGGGGTCCAGCTTCGGCCGTGGCAGCCGCTCCGGCACGTCGCACGCCACGGTACGACCACTGCGCCGCGTGGCCCGCGCCGCTGCGCTGCCGATCGCCTCGGCCAGGTCCAGCGGCTCGCGGCGCGGGGTGATCTCGCCGGCCTCGATCCGCACCATCTCCAGGATGTTGGTCAGGAAGCTGCCCATCCGCGTGGCTTCCTCGGTGATCGAGAGCAGCAGCTCGCGCCGCGCCTCGGGCGGGAAGCCATCATGCGCCAGCAGGGTCTCGGCGGCGCCGCGGATGGTGGTCAGCGGTGTCCGCAAGTCATGCCCGAGCGAGGTCAGCAGCGCATTGCGCAGCGCCTCGGTCTCGCTGCGGGCGGCGGAGCGGGCGCGGTCCTGCATCAGCTGCACCCGTTCCATGGCCACCGCCGCCTGGTCCAGCAGCGCACCCAGGGTGCGGTCACGCTCGCCCTCCAGCGCTTCGCCGGGCCGCAGTGCGAGCAGGCCGAGGATGCGTTCCGTGGTGCGGATCGGGCGGAACTGCCAGTCGGCCGAGGGCAGCGTGTCGGTGCCGCGGCCGGTGCTGCGGCCGTGCTGGAAGGCCCAGCGGGCGGCGGCCATGGCGGCTTCGTCCGGCTCCAACTCCACCGGCATGGCGGCGCGCACCACCAGGTCGGGCACCATCTCCAGCGTGCCTTCGTCCAGCGGCAGCAGCACGCAGGCCGGGCAACCGGCGACGCGCGCGGCCTCCTGCGCCACCGCCTCCACCAGGTTGCCGAGGTCGCCGGGCGCCCCCAGCCGGCGGGAGAACTCCACCAGCCGGCGCAGGTTGAACAGCCGCGACCGCGCCGCCTGCACCGAGCGCCCGAGGCCCCCCGTGGTGCCGGCCAGCAGCAGCGCCACCACGCCGAACACCACCACGCCCACCACATCCTGCGGGCTGGCGATGACCAGCTGATGGCGCGGCGGCAGGAACAGGTAGTTCCAGCTGACGAAGCAGAGGCCGGCGCCGAGCGCCGCCCGCAGCGGCCCGGCAAGCGCGGCGATCGCCACCACCGCCGCCAGGTACACCATGCCCAGCGCCCCTTCGGAGACGACGCCGTCAAGCGCCTGGGCCACCGCCGTGGCGGCGCCGACGCAGCCGGGCACCGCGAGCCAGGACAGCAGCTTCGGCAGCCGCGTCGGGGTGCTGGGTGCCGCGCGGGCCGGGCCAGCCACCGCCGGCACTACATGCAGCGCGAAGGCGCCGGCCTGGCCCAGCAGCGTCGCCGACAGCGTCCGCCCGGTGAGGCGGCGCCACCAGGGCGGCTGGCCGCGCCCCAGCACCAGATGCGTCGCGTTGCGCGCCTGCGCGGCGGCCAGGATGGCGCGCGGCAGGTCGCTCGCCACCACGGTCTCCACCTCGGCGCCCAGGCTTTCCGCCAGGCGCAGCGCGGCGGCGGGATCGGTGCCGGCCGCCGCGCCGGGTACCTCGACATGCACGGCGGCGAGCGAGCCGCGCAGCATGTCGGCGATGCGCCGGGCGTGCCGCACCACGCCCTCGGCCGTGCCGTCGGCCCCCACCAGCGCCAGCACGCGGTCGCCCGAGGGCCAGGGCCCGGCGATGGCATTGGCGCGCATGTAGCCGGCGACATCGGCATCCACCCGGTCGGCAGTGCGGCGCAGCGCGAGTTCGCGCAGCGCGGCCAGGTTGCCCTCGCGGAAGAAGCCACGGGCGGCGCGCTCGGCCTGGTCGGCGCGATAGACGCGGCCCTGGCGCAGCCGGTCCAGCAGCTCGGCGGGGGGGATGTCGACCAGCTCCACCGCATCGGCGCCGGCCAACACCTGGTCGGGCACCGTCTCGGCCACGCGCACGCCGGTGATGCGCGCAACCGCTTCGCCCAGGCCCTCCAGGTGCTGGACGTTCAGCGTGGTCCAGACCTCGATGCCCGCGGCGCGCAGCTCCTCGACATCCTGCCAGCGCTTGGGGTGGCGGCTGCCCGGCGCGTTGCTGTGCGCCAACTCGTCCAGCAGCAGGATCTGCGGCCGGCGGGCCAGCGCGGCGTCCAGGTCGAACTCCTCCAGCGCCTGGCCCCGATGCGCCAGGCGTTGCCGCGGCAGCACCTCCAGCGCGCCGACCTGCGCCTGGGTATCGGTGCGGCCATGGGTCTCGATCAGGCCGGCGACCACATCCGTGCCGCCCAGGCTGCGGCGGCGGGCCTGCACCAGCATCTCATAGGTCTTGCCGACGCCGGGCGCCGCGCCGAGGAAGACCTTCAGCCGCCCGCGCCCCTCCCGCGCCGCCAGGGCGAGCAGGGCATCGGGGTCGGGGCGGGCGGCGTCGGTCGGCACGGCGGCAGTCTAGCGCAACGCGTCCAGCGCCAGGTTCAACTTCAGCACGTTGACCCGTGGTTCGCCGAGCAGGCCGAGTTCGTGGCCTGCGGTATGGCTGGCCAGCAGCGCGGCGACCTGCGCTGCCGGCAGGCTGCGCGCCGCGGCGACGCGGGCCACCTGGCGCGCCGCGTTCTCCGGCGAGATGTGCGGGTCCAGCCCCGAGCCGGACGCGGTGACAGCGTCGGCTGGCACCGGCCCCAGGCCCGTGGCGACGCCCGCCGTGGCGAGACGCTCAACGATGGCGTCGCGCAGCGCCGCGCTGGCCGGCCCCTGCTGCGAGGCTGCGGAGGCGGCGCCGTTGTAGGGCGCGCTGCGGGTCTTGCCCTCGTTCTCGGGGTCGGCCTCGGTTGTGGCGGAGGGCCGTCCGTGGAAGTAGCGCGGCGTGGTGAAGGACTGGCCCAGCAGGGCCGAGCCGACCACCTGGCCGTCGCGTTGCAGCAGGCTGCCATTGGCCTGGCTCGGGAAGGCCAGCTGCGCGATGCCGGTCATCGCCACAGGCAGCGCCAGGCCGGTCAGCAGGGTCAGCGCGACGAGGATCGCCAGCGCGGGGCGCAGCAGGGTCATGGCACGGCTCCGATGAAGGTCAGGATCAGGTCGATCAGCTTGATGCCGATGAACGGCGCAACCAGGCCGCCCAGGCCGTAGATCAGCAGGTTCCGGCGCAGCAGCGCGGCGGCGCCGACCGGCGCGTAGCCCACGCCGCGCAACGCCAGCGGCACCAGCGCCACGATGATCAGCGCGTTGAAGATCACCGCCGCCATGATCGCGCTTTCCGGCGAAGCGAGGCCCATGACGTTCAGCGCCTGCAACTCCGGATAGCTGGCGACGAAGATGGCCGGCAGGATGGCGAAGTACTTGGCCACGTCGTTGGCGATGCTGAAGGTGGTCAGCGCGCCGCGGGTGATCAGCAGTTGCTTGCCGATCTCGACCACCTCGATCAGCTTGGTCGGGTCGCTGTCCAGGTCAACCATGTTGCCGGCCTCGCGCGCGGCCTGGGTGCCGGTCTGCATGGCCATGCCGACATCCGCCTGAGCCAGGGCCGGGGCGTCGTTGGTGCCGTCGCCGCACATCGCCACCAGCCGCCCCTCGGCCTGCGCGGCGCGGATGGTGCGCAGCTTGTCCTCGGGCGTGGCCTCGGCCAGGAAGTCGTCCACGCCGGCCTCGGCGGCGATGGCCGCGGCGGTCAGCCGGTTGTCGCCGGTCACCATGATGGTGCGGATGCCCATGCGGCGCAGGCTGGCGAAGCGTTCGCGGATGCCCGGCTTGACGATGTCCTTCAGCTCGATCGCACCGAGCAGCACGCCATCCTTCGCCACCGCCAGCGGCGTTGAGCCCTGCCGGGCGATGCGCTCCACCGCCTGCGCCAGTTCGGGCGGCAGCGTGGCGCGGTCGGCCTGCACCAGGCTGTCCACCGCGCCCTTGCGCCAGCGCGCGCCGTCCAGGTCCAACCCGGAGAGCCGGGTCTGCGCGCTGAACGGCACCAGCTGCGCCCCGGCCGGCGGCGCCATGGCGGCGATGCCATGGCGGTCCCGCGCAAAGGCCAGGATTGAGCGGCCCTCGGGCGTCTCGTCGCCGAGCGAGGCGAAGACCGCGGCCTCCGCCAGCTGCTGCTGGGTCACGCCCGGGGCGGCGATGAAGCCGACGCAGGCGCGGTTGCCGAAGGTGATGGTGCCGGTCTTGTCGAGCAGCAGCACGTCCACATCGCCCGCCGCCTCCACCGCGCGGCCGGAGGTGGCCATGACGTTGAAGCGCACCAGCCGGTCCATGCCGGCGATGCCGATGGCCGAGAGCAGCCCGCCAATGGTTGTCGGGATCAGCGTGATCAGCAGCGCCGCCAGCACCGGCACGCTGGGCGGCTGGCCGCCCCAGCTGGCCAGCCCGACCAGCGCGACCACAGCGATCAGGAAGATGATCGTCAGCCCCGCCAGCAGGATGTCGAGCGCGATCTCGTTCGGGGTCTTCTGCCGGGAAGCGCCCTCGACCAGCGCGATCATGCGGTCGAGGAAGGTGCTGCCGGGCGCCGCGGTGATCCGCACCACCAGCCAGTCGGAGACCACCAGCGTGCCGCCGGTCACCGCGCTGCGGTCGCCGCCGGATTCACGGATGACCGGGGCGGACTCGCCGGTCACCGCGGCCTCGTTGACGCTGGCGATACCCTCGACCACCTCGCCATCCGAGGGCACCAGGTCGCCGGCCTCGACCAGGACCAGGTCGCCGACGCGGAGTTCGGCGGCGGCGCAGGGTCCGTACAGCGTGTGGTCGTCGGCGCGCAGCAGCTTCTTGGCCGGGGTCTCGGTGCGGGCGCGGCGGAGCGATGCGGCGCGCGCCCGGCCGCGGCCCTCGGCGACGGCCTCGGCGAAGGTGGCGAACAGCACGGTCAGCCACAGCCAGGCGGCGATGGCGGCGGGGAAGCGCCAGGCGCCGCCCTGCAGCACGGCCTGCAGCGCCAGGGCGGTCACCAGCGCGGCGACCACCTCGGTGCTGAAGATGACCGGGTTCCGCACCAGCGTCAGCGGGTTCAGCTTGCGCAGCGCGCCGAACAGGGCGGGACGCAGCAAAGCGGGGTCGAACATCGGCGCCACGGGGCGGCGCGTGGTGCCCGGTAGTGGCATGGGTTGGTCGAGCATGGGCATGTCCCTCAGAAGGTCTTGCCGGCGAGCAGGGTGAAGTGGTCGGCCAGCGGGCCGAGCGCGAGGGCGGGCATGAACTGCAACCCGCCGAGGATCAGGATGACGCCGGCCAGCAAGCCGGCGAACAGCACGCCATCGGTGGGCAGCGTGCCGGCGCTTTCGGGCAGCTTCGGCTTGGCTGCGAGCGACCCGGCGATGGCCAGTACCGGCACCACATAGGCGAAGCGGCCGAGCAGCATGGCGATGCCGAGCGTGGTGTTCAGCCAGGGCGTGTCGGCGGTCAGGCCACCGAAGGCCGAGCCGTTGTTGCCGGCGGCTGAGCTGAACGCGTAGAGCATCTCCGACAGGCCGTGCGGCCCCTGGTTCGCCAGCGAGGCGACCGCGCGCTCCAGCACCATCGAGACCGCGGTGAAGCCGAGGATCGCCGCCGGCAGCACCAGCACCGCCAGCATCGCCAGCTTGACCTCCCGCGCCTGCACCTTCTTGCCGAGGAATTCTGGCGTGCGGCCGACCATCAGCCCGGCCAGGAACACCGCCAGCAGCGCGAAGACGAGCATGCCGTAGAGGCCGCTGCCGACACCGCCGGGCAATACCTCGCCGAGTTGCACCAGGAACAGCGGCACCAGGCCGCCGAGCGGGGTGAAGCTGTCGAACATGGCGTTGACGGCGCCGCAGGAAGCGCCCGTGGTGGTGGCGGTGAACAGCGCCACCAGCGCCTGGCCGAAGCGCAGGTCCTTGCCTTCCATGTTGCCTTGCGCGGCATCGACGCCCAGCGCCAGGTGCAACGGGTTGCCGGCGGCCTCGGCCGCGTAGACCGCCGCCGTGCCGGCCAGCACGAAGCCGAGCATCACCGCCAGCAGCACCCAGCCCTGGCGCCGGTTGCCGACCATGGCGCCGAAGGTGAGGCAGAGCGCGAAGGGCACCAGGTTCTGCGCCCAGATCTGCAGCGCGGTGGCCAGGGCGGAAGGCCCCTCGAACGGGTGCAGCGAGTTGACACCGAAGAAGCCGCCGCCATTGGTGCCCAGGTGCTTGATGGCAACCTGGAACGCCACCGGGCCGAGCGGAATGGTCTGCGCCGCGCCCTCCAGCGTGGTGGCCTGGGTGAAGCCGGCGAGCGTCTGCGGCATGCCGAGCGCCACGAACACCAGCCCCAGCAGCACCGCCAGCGGCAGCAGCACGTACAGCGTCATGCGCACCAGGTCGGCCCAGAAGTTGCCCAACTGCCGCAGGTTGCCGGCGGTGAAGGCGCGCGTCACCGCCAGGGCCATGGCCATGCCGGTGGCGGCCGAGACGAAGTTGTGCACGGTGAAGCCGGCCATCTGGCTGAGATGGCTGGCCGCCACCTCGCCGCTATAGGCCTGCCAGTTGGTGTTGGTGACGAAGCTGATGGCGGTGTTGAACGCCAGGTACGGCGCCATGCCGGCGAAGCCCTGCGGGTTCAGCGGCAGCATGTCCTGGCAGCGCAGCAGCGCATACAGCAGCGCGAAGCCGGCGGCGTTGAACGCCAGCATGGCCAGCGCATAGCCACGCCAGCCCTGGCCGCGCGCCGGGTCGATGCCGCCCAGCGCGTAGAGCCCATGTTCGACCGGCCCGAGCACGGGATGCAGGAAGCTGCGCTCGCCAGCCGCGATGCGGGCGATGAAGCCGCCCAGCGGGACCGCCGCGGCGATGATGGCGGCGAGAACCAGGGAGATGGCGACCCAACCGAGGACGGTCATGTCACAGCGCCTCCGGCCGCAGCAGCGCGAACAGCAGGTAGCCGAGCAGCGCGAGCGCCACGCCGCCACCGAGGATGAGGTCGAGCATGGCGGTCACACCCGCTCGCAGGCCAGCACGTAGCCGGCCAGCAATGCGAACAGGCCAAGGCCCAGGGTGAGCATGATGAGATCGAGCACCGAAGCCTCCACGGAAAAGTCCAGGGGGCAGCAGCGGTACTGCGTTCGCGGATAAGCGCGCGATCCGGCGTTGGGGGGCGTGGTGTAAAGGCGGCGCAAGGATGGGTGTGGGTGGCCGCAGGCCTTGGGCTGGGCGGCGGCAACGGGAACGCGCTGGTTTAGGCAGCTATGACGCGATCCCGACCTTCAGGCGGGGAACCAAGCCCTTGGCGCGCACCACCAGCTGGCCGCCGATGCCCGCTCTATCGCTTCCGGTTCGTGCTCGATCACCCGAAGCAGCGCCCGTGCTGCCGGGTCTGGCGCGCGGCCGCGCTGGTCGCGGCCCCCCAGGCCGGGGATCACATCACCTGCCTGGGGGGTGAGAACGATCTCGCCTTGCAGCTTCGTGATGTCGGCTGCCGGCGCGCTTCATGGCCCGGGGCCTGGATGGGTGGAACCTTGCCGGTTGCGCGTTCAGCGCCCGGTGAAGCTCGGCTTGCGCTTTTCGGCGAAGGCCCGCTGCGCCTCGCGGGTGTCCTCGGAGATGGAGAGCGCCACGGTCTGCGATTGCTCGTAGCGGTAGCCATCGTGCAGCGGCAATTCCTCGGTGACGTTGAAGGAACGCTTGGCCGCGCGCACCGCCAGCGGCACCTTGCCGGCGATCTCATGCGCGATGCCCAGCGCGGTCGGCAGCAGCGCATCCGGCGCGACGCAGGCGGAGGCGACGTTCATCCGCAGCAGCTCCGGCCCGGTGATGCGGCGCGCGGTGTAGATCATCAGCCGCGCATCGCTCTCGCCGAAGTGGCGGCGCACATGCTTGACGCCGCCGGCCAGGCCGACATCCACCTCGGTCATCGACAGGAAGGCGTTCTCGCTGGCGACGATGATGTCGCAGCACAGCGCCAGCACGCAGCCGGCGCCGATCGCCGCGCCGTTGACGGCGGCGATGACCGGCTTTTCGCATTCCATCACGGCGTCGAAGGCGGCGCGCACCAGGCGGTTGTGGCGCGGGTAGGCGCCGGGCTGCTCGCCCAGGTTGGGGCGCTCGCGCAGGTCGGCCCCGGCGGAGAAGGCGCGGCCATCGCCGGTCAGCACCACGGCGCGGACCGCGGCCATGTCGTGCAGGGTATCGAAGATGCGGATGATCTCGTCGCGGAACTGGCGGTTCTGCGCGTTCACCGGCGGGCGGCGGATGGTCACGGTCGCGACATGGTCCGCGATCTCGACGGTGAAGGCTTCGAGGTTGGTCCATTCGTCCATGGTCAGGCGCCCTTGCTTTGTTGCGGCGGATATTGGCGCCGCCCTGCGCTGCGCGCTAGGGTCTGCCAGGCGCCGATGGAAGCGCCTGGCAGACCCTAGCCCTGCGTTTTGTCGTGCGATTCACGTCTTCGGCGATTTCGCCTTCGACGATCACACTCTAGCCTGCCGGGAAACAGGGGCGGCAAGCCCCAGCGCGGAGGAGCCCAGGCCATGACGCTCAGCATTACCCCAGCCAATCCGTCACGGCCGGATTTCGTCGGCGTGGTCGCCGGCGTGGACCTGCGCCAGCCGGTGGATGCCGCGACGGCGGCGCTGATCGGCCAGGGCATGGACCGCTTCGGCGTGCTGGTCTTCCACGGCCAGCCGCTGGCGGACGCGCAGCAGATAGCCTTCAGCCGGCATTTCGGTGAGCTGGAACTGGCCACCGGCGACCTGGCGCAGGGCGAGGCGCGGCGGCTGCCGATGGAGGTCAACGACATCTCCAACCTGCAGCGCGACGGCAGCGTGATGCCGCGCGACGACCGCAAGCGGCTGTTCAGCCTGGGCAACATGCTCTGGCACAGCGACAGCAGCTTCAAGCCCACGCCGGCCAAGTATTCCCTGCTCTCGGCCCGGGTGCTGCCGCAGGGGCCGGGCGGCAATACCGAATTCGCGGACATGCGCGCCGCCTGGGACACGCTGCCCGAGGACGAGCAGGCGCTGGTCCGCGACCTGGTCTGTGAGCACAGCCAGGTCTTCTCCCGCGGCGTGCTGGGCTTCACCGACTTCACCGACGAGGAGCGGGTGAAATGGGCGCCGGTGCCGCAGCGCCTGGTGCGGCGGCACGCGGTGACCGGGCGGCTCTCGCTGTTCCTCTCGGCGCATGCCGGTGGCATCCGCGGCTGGCCGGTGCCGGAAGCGCGGGCGCTGCTGCGCGACCTGAACGAGCACGCTACCCAGCGCGAGCGGGTGCACGCGCATGTCTGGCAGCCGGATGACCTGGTGATCTGGGACAACCGCGTCACCATGCATCGGGCCCGGCGCTATGACGCGACCCAGGTGCGGGAACTCAGGCGCACCACGGTGGCGGATGTGGCGCCCACCCTGGAACAGGCGGCCTGATCGGGGCTATGAGGGCGCGACATTGCGGAGGGCCCCGCCCATGAGCTTCAGGATAGCAACGACGCTGCTGCTGGGCGCGCTGGCCTTGGTGCCGGCCCCGGCCCAGGCCGAGGATGGCTTCTTCTCCCGCATTGGCCGGGCGCTGGACCGTGGCGTGGTGCGCGGGCGCGAGTTGGTGGCGGAGGGCGCCGAGGGCGCCGGGCGCGGCCTGCAGCGCGCCGGCGAGGCCACCGGCCGCGCCGCCGAGCGCGTCGGCCGGAGCGTGCGGCCGGGCGAGACCCCCGCACCGACCGTGGCGCCGCCCGAGGCCAGCCCGCTGCCACCGCTGCGTTAGCGCTGGCGCGGACCACCGCTCCGGCGGACGGTAAGCACGGTTCGGCGCCCGGACGCCGGCCGGATTTGGCCGCTGGCGCAATGTGGTCCTAAGCTTCCTGGCGAAACGTGGCTGCGCCCGCGCAAGGGTGCGCTGGCAGGCGAGGAAGTTCAGCATGGACATCGGGCCGCCCCAACGGGCAGCCGTCGTCAGGATAGGGCGCCTCGCGGGGTTGCCGCTGCGTCAGCGCCTGCGGTTGGCGGGCATCCTGCTGGGGATTCTGCTGGTGCTGGGGTTCAGCCTGCGCTGGCTGCACTGGCAGTTCACCCATGTGGTGCTGGACGACGCCCGGGTGACCTCGGACATGATCATGCTGGCCAGCCGGGTGCCGGGCTGGGTGCGGGACCTGCCGGTGACAGCTGGCGACAGCCTGAAGCAGGGCGACCTGCTGGTGCAGGTGGATGCGCGCGAATCGGCGCTGGTGGTGCAGGAACTGGAGGCGCGGCTGGCCGGGCTGGCGGCGCGGCGGGCGGAGTTGCAGGCCCAGCGCGTGCTGGTGGACCAGCAGAGCAGCAGCCAGCACGCCGCCGCCATGGCCAAGCTGGACAGCGCCCGCGCCAGCCTGCCGGCAGCCGAGGCCGACCGGGTGTTTGCCGAGGCCGAGTATGGCCGCGCCGGGCAACTCATCGGCTCCGGCGCCGGCACCCGGCAGCGGCTGGAACAGGTGCGCGCCGCGATGGACAGCGCGCGGCAGAAGGTGGTGGTCGCCGCCGCCGAGATCCGCAATGCCGAGGCGCAGCTGGCCACCGCGCTGGCGGCGCGCGAACAGCTGAACGTGCTGGACCGGCAGTTGGAAAGCCTCGGGCCGCAGCTGCGGGAGCTGACGGCGACGCGCGACCGGGCGGCGCTGGACCTGGCGGACCGCACCATCCGCATGCCGTTCGATGGCATCGTGGACCGCATCTTCATCGACCCCGGCGAATACGTGCTGGCGGCGCAGCGCATCATTCTGGTGCATAGCCCGGCCGCGGTGCGGGTGGAGGCCAATGTGAAGGAGACGGATATCCGCTTCTTCCGGCCGGGCACGCCGGTGCGGGTGACGGTGGATGCCTATCCGGGCCGGGTGTTCCAGGGGGAGGTGGACCGTGTGGTGGAGGCGGCGACCAGCGAGTTCGCGCTGCTGCCCAGCCCCAACCCCAGCGGCAACTTCACCAAGATCACCCAGCGCATGCCGGTTCGCGTGCAGTTCCGCCCCGCGCCGCCGCCGGGGCTGCTGCGCCCGGGCATGATGGTGCAGGTGGAGGCCGAGGCGGTTGAGCGGCAGTAGCCAGCAGCGCGGCGGCCCGGCCCCGGCGGGCGGGCCGAGCGTCGAGGCGCTGTTCGAGCGCTATGGCCCGGCCTTCCGCTGGCTGGTGACGCTGACGGCGCTGACCGGCACGATTTCCTGCATCCTGTCCTCCACCATCGTCAACGTGGCGCTGCCGGAGATCATGGGCGCGCTGGGCATGGGGCAGGAGGAGGGGCAGTTGCTCTCCACCGGCTTCCTGGCCGCGAATACGGGCGCGATGCTGCTGAACGCCTGGGCGGTGGAACGCTTCGGCTACCGGGTGACCTATCTCGGCTCCATCAGCGTCTTCGTGGTGGCCAGCGTGCTGGCGGGCATGGCGGAGACGAGCGGCGTGATGGTGGCCTGCCGGGTGGCGCAGGGCGCGGCGGCGGGGCTGCTGCAGCCGCTTTCCATGCAGTTGATCTTCCTGGTGTTTCCGCCGGAACGCCGCGGCACCGCCATGGGCATGTTCAGCTTTGGCGTGGTGATGGCGCCCGCGCTGGGGCCGGCGCTGGGCGGCGTGCTGGTGGATGCCTTCAGCTGGCATGCGGTGTTCTACCTGTGCCTGCCCACGGCCTTCCTGGGCATGGGGATGGGGCTGTTCTTCATGCCCGGCAAGCGCGACCAGGTGGCCGGCCGCCGCTTCGACTGGCTGGGCTGCGCGCTGCTGGCGCTGGCGCTGGGCACGCTGCTGCGGGGGCTGACCGATGGCCAGCACCATGGCTGGGGCAGCGACCGCGTGGTGGTGGAACTGGTGGTGGCGTTCTGCGCCAGCCTGGGCTTTGTCGGCTGGCAGTTGAAGGCGCCGGCGCCGCTGATGGACCCGCGCGTCTTCGCCGAGCGCGGCTTCGCCATGGCGTCGCTGGTGGCGTTCATCTATGGCGCGGCGATCTTCGGTTCCACCTACCTGCTGCCGCTGCTGGTGCAGACGGTGCAGGGCTATACGCCGACGCGCTCCGGCCTGGTGCTGATGCCCGCCGGCATCGTCGTCGCCTTCGTGTTCCTGCTGGCGGGGCGGATGTCTGATTTCATCCCGCCCTGGCTGCCGGTGACGGGTGGGTTGCTGATCTTCGCGCTGTCATCCTGGCTGATCGGCGGTGTCGGCACGGATACGCCGTTCTGGGGCCTGGCCTGGTGGATCCTGATCGGCCGCATCGGCCTGGGCTTCACCATGCCGAGTATGAATGTCGGTGCCATGCGGGCCTTGCCGCCGCGCTTGTTCGGCCAGGGCGCCGGCAGCATCAACTTCATGCGGATGCTGGGCGGCGCCTTCGGCACCAACCTGCTGGCGGTGTTCCTGGAGCGCCGGATCCAGGTGCATGCCGAGGGGCTGAACCACGCCATCGATGGCGGCAGCAGCACGCTGGAAGCGCGGCGGGTGCTGGAGCAGATCTACGCCACGGGCGGCCTGCCGGACCTGATCGCGCGGGATGCGGCGCATGACTTCCTGCAACGCATCGTCACCGCGCAGGCGCAGATGCTGGGGTTCCGCGACGCCTTCCTGGCGGTGGGGCTGGCCTGCCTGCTGGCGCTGCTGCCGGCGCTGACACTGCGGCAGAAGCCGCCTGGCGCGGTGACGCGCCGGTAGAAGCGGGCGCGGTGACGCGCCGGTAGCTGGGCGCGCGGTGGCGCCTACTCGGCGATGAGCTTGCGGCCGAGCAGGCGCAGCGTCAGCCGGCGGCCCGCGACCATCCACGGGTACAGCCGGCGGCCCAGCCGCGGGCGGCTGAACAGCCAGCGGTTCACCCGGTTGAACAGGCCGGTCTCGCTGCCGAGCAGTGCCAGCACGTGCAGCGCCTCGGCGCCGTGGTAGAGCCGGCCCTGCCACAGCACGGCCATGCCTTCGTCCAGGTTGAGGCGCGCATCGTGGACGACATGCAGCACCGGGTCATCGCCGCGCGCATCGACCAGGCGAACCTGGCCGACGAGCTGACGCAGCCGGTAGAGCCGCACGTAGTTTGAGCAGAACGGGCACTCGCCGTCATAGATGACGGTGAGCACCTCGGTCTGTGTCGTGGTCTCAGCGGACATCGTAGCGGAACTCCGACCGGTGGCGCACATCGCGCTGCAACTGGCCGCCCTTGAGGTCGAGGCAGACGCTTTCCACCACGTAGCGATAGCCCACGATGTCCTCCAGCTTCAGCCGGTTGAACTCGGTGAAGACCCAGGGGTTGGGCTGCATGTGGTGCGGGTAGAGGTAGTACAGGTTGTGGTCCTTGATGGCGGGATTGGCCAGCATGAAGCGATGCGTGTCGCGCACCAGGTTCTCCACCGCGGCCAGGGAAACGCCGGTGTCCTGGTGCGGCATGGTGGCGGGGCCGCAATGGGTGGCGTCCTCCCATGTCGCGCGGTCCAGGTTATTGCCGCCGATGCGGAAGCTGAAGTGGTTGTCCGGGATGTACATGCCGGCCTGGGCGATGGTGTAGCTGTAGATGCCGTAATAGACCTGCGGCATCAGCACGCTGCGGCCGTCGCGCGTCTCGGCATAGAACTGCGGGCTGGCCAGCTTGGCGCCGTCCAGCCAGCCGAGCCAGTTGGTGTAGAAGACCAAGTTGCCGAGCACCACGGTCACCATGCACACCGCCTTCATGACCGGGGTGATGTCGCTTTCCTTCAGCCGCCAGGCGCTGGAATAGACGATGAGGTTCACCGCGATCCAGAAGTGGAACAGCGCGCCGAGCGTGACGTACACGCCGATATGGAACACGTCGAACAGCAGCGTGAACACCAGCAGCCAGCGCAGCCGCAGGATGGCGAAGGGCGCCAGCAACTGCGCACCCAGCACGAAGAAGTTGAAGTACAGCGCATTGCCACTGATGCGGTCCCACACCCATTGCAGCAGCGCGGGGAAGGTGGCCAGCGGGTTGTCGCCGCGTTCCAGCCCGATGACGATGGCGGTCTGCGTCGGGTTGCCGATCAGCCAGGTCCAGGGCGCCTCGCCACCGGCGACGAGCTTGGCGAGACCCGAGCAGAAGTAGTTGCCGAGATGCGCGCCGACCGCGCAGGCCCACAGCAGCGAACAGGCGCCGAAGCGGAGTTCCGCCGGCGACAGGCCGCCCATCCAGCCGCGCAGCCAGGGCAGGCGCTGCAGCACTCCCTCACTGGTGACGGCGATGACGAACAGCCCGCCGACCACGGCGAACAGCCCGGTATCCAGCATGTTCAGGAAATCGGTATCGACAACGGGAATGCCGGCGAGCGGGCCGATCAGCAGGCGAAAGCTGATGAACCAGGCGAATAGCGGCACCAGGAAGCTGGGCCGCCACAGGGACGCGATGCCGGCGGCGATGGCGACCATGCCGCCGTAGCGGAAGAACAGCGCATGGCCGCCGCCCTCGCCGAACAGCACGTTGGGCGCGGGAGGTACCGGCGCCAGCGTGTCGAACAGCACCTGCACCAGCACGACGACGCCGATGCCGCGCACCACCGCGCGCAGCAACTGCGGCAGCACGGCGTAGCGGATGCCGGCGAAGCACGCCGCGCCGACGCAGCAGGCCAGCACCAGCAGGAAGGCGTTGGTTTCCGTCTGCGCCGCGACGAAGACCAGCTTGCGCAGCGCCTTGAAGCCGAGCAGCGAGAACAGCAGCAGGGCGAGGGGCGCCGCCACCTCGACGCTGGGAATGCGCCACGCGAAGCCGCGCGTTCTGGTCAGGTACAAGCCAGCCTCCCCTCGTGATGTGTCGTCGCTGCGCGCAGGCTGGCGGCGATGCCGGCCAGCTCCCGTTCGCGCCAGCGCAGGCGCAGCCGCAGCGGCCCCTGCGGCAGCAGCCGCGCCAGTGGTGCCAGGGCCGAGTAGGCCGCGACGCGCAGCGCCAGGGCAGCGGGCAGCCCGGCGATGCTGGGGCCGCGCAGCAAGGCGCCGGCGTGTTCGCGCCCGGCACCGCTGCCATAGCGGAAGCCACGGGCGAGCACCCATTCCTCGGTCATCTGCGTCGGGCGGACCAGGTGGCGCAGCCGGGCCTCGGCGCAGAACCAGCCCTTCGCGCCGCTCTCGCCAAGCCGGCGCAGCAGCTCCGTCTCGCTGCCCATGGCGTAGCGCGGATTGCTCTCATCCGGGCCGACGCCTTCGGCGAAGCGCAGCCCATGGGTGAAGACGGAGGTGCGCAGCGCCATGTTGGGGCCGAAGATCTCGTGCGGGCCGCAGGCGCCGGTCTCCCGCAGGTTCTGCGCGTAGAGTACGCTGAACGGCGCGGCCTTCGGGGTCAGCCAGCGCGGCGGCGGGCTGGGCCATTCCAGCGCCACGGTGCCGCCGAACATGCTGGCCTGCTGCTGCGCGTCGGCAGCGGCGCGCAACCGCACCAGCCAGTCCGGCGCGGGCAGCACGTCGTCATCGGTGAAGACGGCGAGGTCCCCGGCCAGCGCCGGCAGCGCGGCGTTCAACGCGCGGTTCTTGCCCGGCTGGGCCTCGCGCAGCGTCACCAGCGGCAGGCGCGTGGCGTAGCGCGCCAGCACCTCCGGCGTGGTGTCGGTGCTGCCATTGTCGATGACGACAAGCCGCCAGCCGCCTGCCGGCGCATGCAGCGCGGTGAGGCTGCGCAGCACGCGGGGCAGCGCATGCCCGCGGTTGCGGGTGGCGAAGACGACGGTGAGCATGGCGCTAGGTGCTCGCTTCGGGTTTCGGCGCGGGTTGCACCTCGGTGGCATGATGGTCCAGTGCCGAGCCGCCCTGCTTCCACAGCCGCCGCAGCCGGCGCAGCGCCACGCTGCGCTTGCGGTCCATGCCGGCCAGCGCCATGCGGGTGAAGCCGCAGGCATAGGCGTGGCGCCAGCGCATCGCCAGCAACCAGGTGCTGTCCCCGGGCAGCAGCGCCGCCGGCGCGCAGAGCACCTCCACCGCCAGGCGACGCAGCAATTCCAGCCGTGGGTGGCTCGGCCGGCGCAAAAGCTTGCGCGTCAGCACGGTGGAGGCGCCCTGCCAGTACATCCGGTCCAGCAGCCATTCCGGCCGCAGCCGCGGCGCCTGGATCTGGTGATAGACCACGATGCGGCTGTCGTAGCGGGCGGAGTAGCCGGCATCCTGCAGCTTCCACGCCAGGTGGACATCCTCGTCCGAGAGCAGCCGCGTGCCGACGCGGCCGAGCTGCGCGTCGAAGCTGCCGACGGCGATGACGGCGGCGCGGTTGACCACCATGTTCACGCTGTAGGGTTCCAGCGTGCGCGGCAGCGCGGCGGTGCGGTATTCGCCGCTGCCCTCGAATTCGATGATCGAGAGCACACCGCGCAGCTGCCGCGGCCACCAGCCAGGCAGCGGCGCTTCCCAGCGCGGCAGCACGCGGCCACCGATGACGGCGGGCGGGTGACTGCTTTCCGTCAGCACTTGCAGGATGCGTTCCAGCCAGTCCGGCGCCGCCACCGCGTCGTCGTCGAGGAAGGCGATGTGGCTGCCGGTGCAGGCCAGGATGCCGCGGTTGCGCGCCAGGCTGGCGCCGGGGTCTTCCACCCGGATCAACAGCGCATTCGGCAGGCTGTCCACCACCTCCCGCAGCCGCGCCGCGGCAGCGGGGGAGGAGGCGCTGTCCACGACGATCACCTCGAAGCGGTCCAGCCCGATGCTCTGCAGCCGCAGGCTTTCCAGGCAGGCGCCAAGATAGGCCGGGCGTTCATGCGTGCAGATGCAGACCGAGAGCGTGATCGCGGATGCGATGGCGGCCTCGGGTTGGTCGGCTGTGGTTGCCTGCGCTGCCATAGCGGCGGCGTGCGCACGGGCCTCTGCGCGGATCATGCCATGCTCCCGGATGCGGGTTCTCGTCATGGCGCTAGCTGGCGAGATGGCCCTGCCGCGCGCAACAAGCATCATGCGGAGCGCGCGCCTCAACAACTTCACAAGCGCTTGCTGCACTGTCTTCTCGCAGAGCCGCGCGCGGCTCCTCGTTGCGTGCTGCACGCCACCGTTTCCTCGCGCCGTTGGCACTTTGCGGCGCGGCGAACGCGGGCAAAGTCTGCGCCGAGGCGGAGGCCCTGCGTGATGATGCTGCAATCCAAGACCACCACGATCGCCGACACTGTTGCCTCTCCATTGCTGCCCTTGGCCGTGGATCTGGACGGCACGCTGCTGGCAGGTGACACGTTGCACGAAGCGGTGCTTGCCCTGATGCTGAAGCGACCGCTGGCGCTTGCGCGCGCCGTGCCGGTGCTGCGCCAGGGCCGCGCTGCGTTCAAACGTCATATCGCGCTGGCGGTACCCGAAGTTGCGACGGCTGTGCCGGTGCGGCCGCAGGTGCTGGCCTGGCTGCATGAGCAGCGCGATGCCGGCCGTGCCCTGCACCTGGTGACCGGGGCGGACCAGGCGGTGGCGGATGCGGTGGCCGAGCGGCTGGACCTGTTCGACAGCACAACCGGCAGCAATGGCCGGGTGAACCTGACCGCCGCCGCCAAGGCACGCTGGCTGCAGGCCCGGTTTCCCGAGGGCTTTGCCTATGCCGGCAACAGCGATGCCGACCTTGCCGTGTTCGCGGCGGCGCAGGAAATCGCGCTGGTGGCAACGCCGCGGGAGGTCAGCGTGGCGGCGCATGCGCTGGGCAAGCCGGTGCTGCGCGAGATCGCCGCCGAGGCGGGCGGCTGGCGCGCCTGGCTGAAGGCGCTGCGGCCGCACCAATGGTCGAAGAACCTGCTGATGCTGGTGCCGCTGGTGCTGGGGCACCGCCTGATGGAACCGGCGGCGTTGCTGCCGGTGCTGCTGGGCATTGCCGCGATGTCGCTGGTGGCTTCGGGCACCTATCTGCTTAACGACCTGGCCGACCTGGCGGCGGACCGCCAGCACCCCACCAAGCGCCGCCGCCCGCTGGCCAGCGGCAGGGTGGCGCCGATGTCGGCGCTGCTGCTGGCCATGGCGTTGATCGCGCTGCCGGTCGGCGTGGCGCTGGTCCTGGCGCCGTGGTTCGGCGCTGGGCTGCTCGGCTATGTCGCGGTGTCGCTGGCCTATTCGGCGGCGCTGAAGCGCGTGCCGCTGCTGGATACGCTGACCATCGCCAGCCTGTTCATGACGCGGCTGGGGTTGGGCGTGCTGCTGGCGCAGGTGCCGTGGTCGCCCTGGCTGATGTCCTTCGCCGGCTTCTTCTTCTTTTCGCTGGCGCTGGCCAAGCGGCATGGCGAGGTGATGCAGGCGCGCGGCGCGCCGGTGACGGCGCTGACGCATCGCGGGTACCGGGCCGAGGACTGGCCGCTGACGCTTGGTTTCGGCCTGGCCGCCGGCGTGGCGGCGTTGCAGATCATGATCCTGTTCGTGGCCAATGACGCCTGGCCGTCGCGGCTCTATCACACGCCGGTTTGGCTGTACGCGACGCCGCCGTTGCTGGCGGTGTGGCTGACGCGGCTATGGCTGCTGGCGCATCGTCAGCAACTGAACGACGACCCCGTGGTGTTCGCGCTGCGCGACCCGCAGAGCTGGATCAGCGGCGTGCTGGTCGCCCTGGCGATAGGACTGGCGCTGTGAACCTGGTCCTGCCGCAGGGCGTGGTGCGCGCCACTTCCGCTGGTGCCTGGAGCAGCGTGGCGCTGCAGGGCTGGGGCCGGCTGGGCAGCGCGCCCTGCCAGGCGGCGCGGCCGGAGCGGCTGCGCGACGTGGCCGATGCCGTCACCTCGAACAACGGCCGCAACCTCATCGCGCATGGCGCCGGGCGCAGCTATGGCGATGCCGCGCTGAACGGTGGCGGCGCGGTGCTGCTGGCCGGGCGGCTGGACCGCATGCTCGGCTTCGACGCCACGACCGGCGTGCTGGTGGCGGAACCCGGCGTGACCATCGCCGATGTCATCCGCGTGTTCCTGCCGCAGGGCTTCCTGTTGCCGACGCCGCCGGGCACCGCCTTCGCCACGCTGGGCGGCGCGGTGGCCAATGATGTGCACGGCAAGAACCAGCATGTGGCCGGCTGCTTCGGCGACCATGTGGCCTGGCTGGAGCTGATGCTGGCGGATGGCAGCACGCGCCGGCTGTCGCCGACGCAGGACGCCCCCGCGTTTCGCGCGACCATCGGCGGCCTTGGGCTGACCGGCGTCATCACCGCGCTGGCGGTGCAACTGCTGCGGGTGCCGTCCAATGCCATGCGCGTGCGGCGGCAGCGGGTCGGCGGCTTGGAGGCATACCTGGATGCCTTCCGCGCGGCGCGGGGCGCGAGCTGGTCGGTCGGCTGGATCGATGCGCTGGCCGGTGGCGCGGCGTTGGGGCGCGGTGTGCTGGAGACCGCGGAGCCGGCGGCGGAGAGTGTCGCCTTGCCCACGCCGGGTGCGCGGCGGATGCCGTTCGATGCGCCGGGCTTCCTGCTCAATCCGCTGAGCGTGCGGGGCTTCAACGCGGCGTATTGGCGGCGCGCACCGGCGCAGGGCGACGAACGGGTGATGCACGCCAACCGCTTCCTGTTTCCGTTGGATGGCATCGGCGGCTGGAACCGGCTGTACGGCGCCCGCGGCTTCCACCAGTTTCAATGCGTGCTGCCGGAAGCCGAGGCGCCGCGCGGGCTGCGGCTGCTGCTGGAGGCGGTGGGCCAGGCCGGCGCCGCCAGCTTCCTCGCCGTGCTGAAGTGGATGGGGCGCGCCGGCAGCGGCATGCTGTCCTTCGCCCAACCAGGCTTCACCCTGGCGCTTGATATTCCGTCGCGGTCGGGCGACCGGGCGCTGCTGCTGCGGCTGGAACGCATCACGCAGGAGCATGGCGGCCGGGTGTACCTGGCCAAGGACAGCGCGCTGTCGCCGCAGGGCATGGTGGAGATGTATCCGCGGCTGGCCGAGTTCCAGCAGGTGCGCGCGCGGCTGGACCCGGGCGGACGGTTCTCGTCGGACATGTCGCGCCGGCTGGGGCTGGGCTGATGGCGGCGGTGACGGAAACCTGGCTGGTGCTGGGCGGCGGATCCACCATCGGGCGGGCTTTCGCGCAGCGCGCGGCGGCGGCCGGCGCCGCGGTGCTGCTGGCCGGGCGCGACGTGGCGGAACTTGAACGCAGCGCCGCCGACCTGCGGCTGCGCCATGGCGTGCCGGCCACCTCCGTGTTGTTCGACGCGCTGGACCTGGAGGCGCATCGCGGCTTCGCGCGGGCCTGCGCCACGCTCGCGCACGGCCGGCTGCACCTGCTGCTGGCCTTCGGCGTCATGCCGACCCAGGCCGCGTGCGAGGCCGACCCGCAGCTGGCGCAGCGCATGGTGGAAACCAACCTGACCGGCGCCGCTTCCGTGCTGACTGCGCTGGCGCCGGTGCTGCGCGGGCAGGGCGGTGGCACCGTGGTGGCGCTTGGCTCGGTGGCGGGGCAGCGCGGGCGGCCGCGCAACCACCTGTACGGCGCCACCAAGGCGGCGCTGGGCGTGTTCCTGCAGGGCTATGCGGCGCGGCATGCGCGGCATGGCGTGCGGGTGCTGCATGTTCTGGCCGGGCCGGTGGATACCGCGCTGACCTGGCCGCTGCCGAAGCTGCCCTTCATGGTCAGCCCGGCAGCCTTCGCCGCTGCCACCTGGCGCCTGGCCCGGCGTGGCACTGGCCAGGTGCATGTCCCGCGGATCTGGGCGCCGGTGATGGCGGCGATCCGCGCCTTGCCGGACCGCGTGTTCAACCGTCTCGACCTTTGAGGAAATCTGCATGAGCAGCAGTTCGCAACCGGCGCCCCGCGTCGGCGCCGTGGCGCAGTCCGTGACGCTGCATCCGCTGCTGGCCATGCAGGCGGGCCTGCTGGCGGTATGCGCCGTGCTGCTGGCGGCGATATGGCTGCGCGTCGGCGGCTTCGCCTATACGCTCGATGCGCCCTACACCCACCTTTCGCTGGCCGAGCAGGTGCTGCACGGCACCTATGGGCTGAACCCGGGGGAGCCGGCCTCGCCCAGCTCCTCCATCCTGTATCCCTTCCTGCTGGCCGGCCTGGCGCTGCTGCCGCTGGGGCAGTTCCCGCCGCTGCTGGTCAACCTGGCCGCCGCCATGGCCAGCATGGCGCTGCTGTATGCGCTGGCGCGGGAAGCCGGCATTCGGCTGGACCGGGTGGCGCCGTGGATGCTCGCCATGTTCGCGGCCACGGCGGCGCTGGGGCTGAACCTGGCGGGGCTGGCGTTTTCCGGTCTCGAACACTCATTGCACGTGACGCTGACGCTGGCCTCGTTGCTCGGGCTGCTGCGCTTCCTGCGGCGGGAGCGGGCGGATTGGTGGTGGCTGGCCTCCATGGTGCTGCTGCCGCTGCTGCGGTTCGAGGCGACGGCCGCCCTGCTGGCCGATGTGCTGGTGCTCGGGCTGTTCGGGCGGATGCGCCATGCGGCGCTGGTGCTGCTGGCGGGCGGGCTGCCGGTGCTGGCCTTCTGCTTCTTCCTGCACAGTCAGGGGCTGCCGTGGCTGCCGCTTTCGGTGCTGGACCGCAGCCAGGTGGTGGTGACGGGGCTGGATGTCGGCGCCGGGGGGGCTTTCGCCGTGGTGCACGCGATGTACGCGGCGCTGCGGCAGAACCTGATGGCCTATGGCGGCGCGCATATCCTCGCGCTGCTGGTGGCGCTGGCGCTTGCCTTCCGGCCGGAGCCACGGCGCGCGGTGGTGGTGGGCTTCTGCGTGCTGGTCGGCGTGGCGCAACTTGTGGGCGGCAGCCTGAACAGTTTTTCCCGCTATGAGATCTACGTGCTGGTGCTGGGCCTGGCCGGGCTGATGGTGCTGCACGGCCCGGCGCTGGATGGCTGGCTGGCGCTGCTGCGGCCGGGGCGGGCGGTGCTGGTTTGCCTGGCGGCGCTGGTGCTGTTTGCCGGTTATGTGCTGCGCACGGCGGATGCGGTGCCGGCCGCCGGCAACGTGGCCGACCAGCAGCGCACCATGCAGCGCTTCGTCACCCAGGAATGGCGGCAGCCCTTCGCCACCAACCATCCCGGCTGGGTCAACTGGCGCAACCCGCACTACATGTTGGACCTCTCCGGGCTTGGGTCATTGGAGGCACGCCAGGGCGCGCATTCCGCCGACCCCGATTGGGCCGGCAAACTGGCGCGGCAGCACGGCGTTGCGCTGGCCATGCTGTACGACAACGCCATCCCCCGCACCCCGCCTGCCACCTGGCAGCCGGTGGCCCGCATGACCCTGCGCCACCGCGTGGTGACGGCGGTCGGCCCCACCATCACCTTCTACGCGACCAGGCCGGACGCGGTGGGGGAGGTGCATGATGCACTGGACCGCTTCCGGCCCAGCCTGCCCGCCGGCGTGCAGCTGACCATGCTGCCCGAATGAGGGTGCTGCCGGGGCCGCAAGGGGCCGCCTGGATTGTCGCGGAGACCGCCACGTCGGCGGTCTTTTCGTTGGTCGGGCTGTTGTTCGTGGCGCGCGTCATCGGGCCGCAGCAGGCCGGGCTGGGGGCGCTGGCGGCCAGCGCCTTCCTGCTGATCGAGGGGCCGGCCAGCATGCTGTTCGGCGACGCGCTGATGCAGCGGCGGGATTTGACGCCGGAGCATATCGCCACCGCCTTCTGGGTGACGTTGGGCGTTTCCCTGGCGGCGGCGGGGCTGCTGGTGTTGCTGGCGCCGCTGATCGCCGCCGCTTCCGGCCTGCCGGAGATGGTGCCGATGCTGCAGGTGCTGGCGCTGCTGCTGCCGCTCTCGGGCCTCGGCGGCATGTTTTCCGGCCTGGCGCTGCGGGAGCGGTGGTATCGGCTGCTGGCGCTGCGCACCCTGCTGGGCCAGCCGCTGGCGCTGGCCGCCGGCGTGGGCGCGGGCATGCATGGCGCCGGGGCCTGGGCGCTGGTGGCGCAGCAGAGCGTGGCCTCCATTGCCGGCTTCGCGCTGATGGCGCTGTGGTTCCGCGATTGGCGGACGGTGGGGCCGAAGCCGCGGATCGACCGCCCGGCACTGAAGGAGCTGTGGGCCGTGGCCGGGCCGCAGGTGACGGCGCTGGTGGTGATGACCGGCCGCTACCGCGCCTTCCTGCTGGTGCTCGGGCTGACCAGCTCTGAACTGGTGGTGGCGGCGACGCATGTGGCGTTCCGCATGGTGGATGTGGCGGGATCGATCGTGGTTTCCGCCATCGGCCGGCTGGCGGCGCCGCGTCTGGCCGCCTTGCAGCACAACCGCACCGGCCTGGCCGAGAGCTTCGGCATGCTGGCGCGCTGGCAGTCGCTCGGCGGGCTGCCGGTGGCGCTGGGCCTGGCGGTGGTGGCGCCGCGGCTGATCGAGGCGATGATGGGGCCGGAATGGGCCGGCGCCGCGGCGCCGGCGCAGGTGGTGGGCATCTCGGCGGCGCTGTGGATCGCCGGTGGTCCGGTCATGGCGCTGTGGCTGGCCATGGGGCGGACGCGGATGAACCTGTGGGTGCAGGGCATCGCCTGCGTGTTGCCGCTGCTGCTGATGGCGGTGGTGCAGCCCTCAACTCCGGCGATGGCCGCGTGGTGCTGGGCTTCCACCGCACTGCTGCTGCCGGCGGGGCAGTTGCACCTGGCGCTCAAGGCGCTGCATCGGGGCTGGCTGTGGCTGGCGCAGTGGATGGCGCCGGCCCTGCTGGCGGCGCTGGCCATGCTGGTGGGCGCCGAGGCGCTGCATCGGGCGACCGCTGGTTGGCAGGCACCCTATGCGCTGGCGGCGATGATCGCCGCCGGTGGCCTGGCCTGGGCGGCGGCGCTGCTCGGCTGGCGGCTGCTTCACCCCGGCAGCAAGGACTGGCTGAGTTTGGCGGCGGCTTCGACCAAGGGCCAGGAATAGCGCATCGGGTGCATGCGGCATTCGCTCCAGGCGGGGTTCTGGTTGGCGAAGTCTGGGCTGGCGGGATGCCCCGAGGCGCCGTGGAACACGCACCACAGCGAGTTGTCCCAGGCGCCGACATCGAAGGCGTAGCGCGCCAAGGCGCCATAGGTCGCCGCCGGGCCATTGGCGACGACGAAGCCGATGGCCTGGACGGTGTCGGTATCGCCGGCCAGGGGCAGGGCGGGGCAGTCCAGCCCGGCATCCGGGAACTGCGCTGAGAGCGGGTGCGACAGGCGCGGCTGGTGCGCCTCGCCCCAGGGCTGCGGCGGCAGCGCGGCGGTGCTGGTCAGTGCCTCGGCCATCGCCTGTGTCCAGGTGAGGCCGCCGAGCAGGGAGGTGTCGTCGGCGCGCAGCAGGGTCGGCAGGCACCACCAGAGCTGGTTGATCGGCGCCACGCCCGGCGCGACGGACAGGTAGGGGTGCCCGGCCAGCGCGCCGAGGCCGCTGCGTTCGGCCAGCACCGCGGTCAGCGCCCGACGCAGTGCGACATAGGCGGTGGCGGCTTCGCTGGTGGCGGAGAGTTGGCAGTCCCAGGCGAGCAGGCGCTGGCGCAGTGCTTCCTCGGCCGGTGGCTGGGCGGGCAGGGCGGCGAGGCGGGCCTGGATGAGTTGCGCGTTGAAGGACAGCACGTCCGCATGCACCGCGGCGGCGGCTGCCGGCGTGCGGGAGCCGCCTTCGGCGATGCGCTGGGCGATGCGTTGGGCGCGATAGGGCGGGTGGCAGTCGGTGCAGAAGTAGTCGGCGCTGTCGTCGCTGACGACGCGGTTGTTGGCGGTGACCAGCACACCGTCGGCGGGGTTGATCACGCGGGGCATGGCTTCGAACGGGATGACGCCGTCCCATTCATGCGCGCCGGTCCAGCCGGGCACCGGTAGCCAGCCATTGATGCGCGGGCGCTTTGGCAGCACGGCGCGGACGAGTTGGCCGATATTGCCCTGCGTATCACCCGCGACAAGGTTGTGGTCGATCAGCCCCCAACCGCGCGTGGCTTCGTACAGCTCCCCCACGGTGCGGGCGCGCAGCATGCGCGGCAAACAATCAAAACTGCGGTCTGCCTCGGTGGTCTGCATGCTGCGCAGCGCCAGCGCGGTGCCATCAGCCGGGTCACCGGCGATGATGGCGCCGTGCCGGGTCTCGGTGATTTCCACCGTGCGGGGCGGCGCATTGCGGATGTGCACGGTCTCGGTGCGGCGCGTCACCGGCAGCCATTCGCCGCGGAACTGCGTGTGTGCGGCGCTGGCGTCGAAGCGTTCGATATAGAGGTCGTAGATATCCATGAAGGCGTGGGTGACGCAGTAGCCGACATGGCCGTTATGCGCGAAATGCGGGAAGCCCGGCACGCCCGGCACCGTCAGGCCGATGGCGTCGAAGGCGTCGCAGGCCAGATGGTGCTGCGCGTACATGTTGGGGATTTCGAAGACCCGATGCGGGTCGCCGGCCAGCAGCGGGCGGCCGGTTTCGGTGCGCGTGGGACTGAGCGCCCAGTTGTTGCTGCCACCGCCCGAAGCGTCCGGTGCCGCGGCTTCCAGCAGCGCCGCGATGGCCGGTTGCAACTCCGCCAGGCTGGCCACCCAGCGGTCCGCCTCGACGCCCGGCGGGATGATCAGCAGGTCGCGGCCATTGTCGTCGTAGCGCAGCTTGGCGATGTTGTCGGCGCCGACCACGGGCAGCGCCGCGGCGCGCCACAGCTTGAACCAGATGCTGCCCATCAGCAGCCCGAGCCGCCGCATGGTGGCGATGCTGTGCCAGCCTTCCCAGCGCTCCGGCGTGGCGCCGAGCAGGTCGTACTCCACGCCCCAGGGGGCGCCTTGCGCGATGAAGGCGTTCACCCCCTCGGCGTAGCGGTCCAGCATGGCGCGGGTCTCGGGCGTGGCGATGGCGTAGTCGCGCTGGCTGGCCTGCGCCACGCCGAGGCGGCGGCTCAGCGCGTCCGCATCCGCTGCCGCGGCGCCGAGGAATTCGGCGGAACGGCCAAGGCCGCGCCGGCGGTTGAGGTCCATCTGGAACATGCGGTCCTGCGCGTGGACGAAGCCGAGCGCGAACCAGGCATCATCGGCGGTGGCGGTGCGGATATGCGGTACGCCTTCGCTGTCGCGGATCACGCTGGCGGGCGCGCTCAGGCCGGGCAGGGTCAGCGTGCCGTCGAGTTGCGGCAGGGTTGCTTGGCTCATCGTCGTCGGTCCTTATCGCAGCCGCAGATCCTGCACGCGGATCAGCCCATCCGCCACCAGGCGCATGCCCTGCAACCGCGCCGAGGTGCCGAAGAAGTTGGTCGGGTGCCACAGGTAGATGTAGGGCCGGTCGCGCAGCAGCAGTTGCATCGCCCGTTCATAGGCGGCGACGCGGCGCGGTTGCTCCACCTGCGTGCGGCCTTCGCGCAGGGCGGTGTCGGTTTCCGTGTTGCAGTATTTGCCGCCGTTCAGCGATTCACCGCAGGCGTTGAAGCTCCACAGGTTGGCGTCGATATCGGTGCGGCCGGACCACTGGATGATCAGGCTCTCGAACTCGCCCTGGGTCCATTGCCGCAACAGCGTCGCCACCTCGATCACCTGCAACTCCAGCTCGATGCCGGCTTCCGCCGCCATGGCCTGGATGACCTCGCTGGCCTGGACGTATTCGGTAGTGTTGGGCACCGAGAGGCGAATCTTCACCCGGCCATTCGGGTAGCCGGCCTCGCGCAGCAGGGCGCGGGCGCGCTCCAGGTTGCGGGCGGGCAGCGGGCTGCCATGGGCGTAGAACGGGTTGTCCGGCGCGACCGACTGGTTGCCCGGGCGGTACAGCCCCTCGAACGCCACTTGGTTCAGCACCTGGCGGTCGATGGCGAGGTCCAGCGCCTCCCGCACCTTGGCATCGCGCCCGATCGGGCTGTTGGCGGCCGGGCCATTGGCCATGTTCACCGCGATGTAGATGGCGGCCAGCCCGGGGCCTTCCAGCAGCCGCACCCGCTGGTCCTGCCGCAGGATGGCGACGTCGGAAGGCAGCACGCGCTCGATGATGTCCAGCTGGCCCGCGCGCAGGTTGGCGGCGCGCACCGTGGTATCGGGGATGGGGCGGTACACAACGCGGTCGATATGGATGCGCGCCGCGTCCCAGTAACCGTCGAAGCGCTCCAGCTCCATGCGGTCCTGCGCCACGCGGCGGGTCAGCCGATACGGGCCGGCGCAGCCGGGGTCGCGCTGGAAGTCGATGCCGGTGACGGTGGCCTGGCGCGGCGAGACCATCATGCCCGCGCGGTCGCTCAGTGCCGCCAGCAGCGGTGCGAAGGGCTCGCTGAGCAGGATGCGGACCTGCATGTCGCCCACGGCCTCGATGCCGCGGACCGGGCCCATCTCGCCACGGCGGGTGCTGGCATTGGTGGTCAGGTGGCGTTGTAGCCCAGCGATGACCGCGGCGGCGTCCATCGCCACGCCGTCCTGGTATTTCACGCCCGGGCGCAGCGTCAGCAGCAGGGCGCGGCCGCCATCCTGCCATTCCCAGGCGGTGGCGAGCTGGGGCACGATCTCCAGCTTTTCGTTGATATCGACCAGCTTGTCGCACATGGCGGCGAAGACCTGGCGGGCGGCGACGCTGCGGGAGAGGGTGGGGTCCAGCACATCGGGGTCGCTGGCCAGGCCGATGCGAAGCACGGATTGCGCCGCCACCGGCAGCGCGAACAGGCAGAAGATCAGGGGCAGGATGCGGCGCATGGTGGTCGTCTCCCTAGGTGCGATCAGATCGTCGAAGGGCCGCATGGCCCGGAGGCGTGAATCTGCTCGCCATTCAGGTAGTATGAGCAGAGGCGAAGGAGCGTGACCATGGCCGAGCGGTTGAATTCAGCGGATGCGGCGTTGCGCGTGCGAGCGGCCAAGGTGATCCCCGGCGGCATGTGGGGCCACCTGAACGCCGCCAACCTGCCGGAGGGCTACCCGCAATTCTTCGCCCGCGCGGCAGGCTGCCGGCTGTGGGACGTGGATGGCAACGAGGTGGTGGACTTCATGTGCAGCTGGGGGCCGATCGTGCTGGGCCACCATCACCCGGCGGTGGAGGAAGCGGTGCGTGCCCAGGCGCTTCAGGGCGCCACGATGAACGGGCCGGGCGCGGTGCTGGTGGAGTTGGCCGAGCAACTGACGGGCATGCTGCCGGCGGCCGACTGGTGCCTGTTCGAGAAGAACGGCACGGATGCGACGACCGCCTGCGTCACCATCGCCCGTGCCGGCACCGGCCGGCGCAAGGTGCTGCTGGCGCGCGGCAGCTACCATGGCGCGGCGCCGTGGTGCTCGCCTTCGCTGGTCGGCGTCACCGCCGAGGATCGCGCCCACATCATCCACTACGACTATGGCGACCTGGGGAGCGTGGAAGCGGCACTGGCGGAGGCCGGCGATGATTGCGCCGCCGTGCTGGCCAGCGCCTTCCGCCACGACATGGCGCGCGCGCTGGAAATGCCGACGCGCGCGTTTGCCCAAGGGCTGCGCGCGTTGTGCGACCAGGCCGGCGCCGCGCTGATATTGGACGACGTGCGCGCCGGCTTCCGCCTGCATCTGGGCGGCAGTTGGGAAGCCTATGGCGTGCGGCCGGATTTATCCGCGTGGAGCAAGGCGATTGCCAATGGCTATGCGCTTTCCGCCGTGACGGGCGCGGAGAAATGGCGGGACGCGGCGGCGCGCGTCTTCACCACCGGCAGCTTCTGGGCGGAAGCGACGAGCATGGCGGCCTCGCTGGCCACACTACGAGAATTGCAGCGCGTGGACGGCCCCACTGTCATGGCAGCGACGGGGGAGCGGCTGCGCGCGGGCCTCTCCGTGCTGGCAGCGCAGTATGGCGTGGGCGTGCGGCATAGCGGGCCGCCGCAGATGCCGCTGATGCTGTTCGACGGCGATGCCGACTTCAGCAAGGGCAACGCCTTCTGTTCAGCCGCGCTGCGGGCGGGCGCGTATTTTCACCCGAAGCACAACATGTTCCTCAGCACCGCGCATGGCCCGGCCGATATCGATCGCGGGCTGGAAGCGGCCGAGGCGGGCTTCCGCGCGGTGTCACGCATGTAGCGTCTGATCGGCGGAGCGCCGCAGGGCGCGAAGCCGTGAATCAGTCGCTCAAGCGTGCGTCGCTGGGCGGCGCCCGGCCCAGGGCCGTGCCTGCTCCAGCAGGCTGCCCAGGCGCAGCAGGTCCATGTCGCCGCCCCAGGGGCCGATCAGCTGCACCGCCGTCGGCAGGCCGTCGCGCGCCAGCCCGGCGGGCAGCGTCAGAGCGGGGTGGCCCGTCAGGTTGAACGGATACGCATAGGCGCTGGAACTCTGCCGGGTGATGCCGCACTTCACGCCGTTCACCACCACCTCGTCATTCGCCGCGTCGAAATCCGCCGGCAGCGCGCTGCACGCCAGCGTGGGGGAGACCAGCACGTCGTAGCGTTCAAACAGCGCCTGTATGGCGCGGAACAGCGTGGTGCGGGCGTATTGGCCCTGGCGGAACTCGGCCAGGCTGAACTGGCTGCCGCGCTCAACGAAGGCCAGCAGCGTCGGGTCCATCTGGTTGGCCCATTGCGCCAGGTGCTTCTGCATAGCGACGGCGTAGTTGCCCTGGTACATCACGCGGCCCGGCATCTCCATCCAGTCGATGCTGTCGGTCACTTCCTCCACCTCGGCGCCCAGCGCGGCGAAGGTGTCCAGGCTGGCGCGGGTGTCGCGCTCGAAGTCGGGGTCCAGCTGCGGGTTGGCGGCCAGGCGGATGAAGCCGACGCGCAGGCCATGCAGGTCATGGCCCACCAGCCGTGGCGAGACCTGGCTTTGCCGCGCGCCCGCCAGCGTCCAGGGGTCGCGTTCGCTCGGGCCTTGCATCACGGAAAGCAGCAGGGCGCTGTCGGTGACGCTGCGGCTCATCGGCCCGGCATAGCTGTAGTTGCCGAAGGCGTCGCTGGCGGCTTCCCACGGCACCAGGCCGAGCGTCGGCTTCAGCCCAACGATGCCGCAGCAGGCGGCGGGGATGCGGATGGAGCCGGCGCCATCGGTGCCGATGCCGAACGGCGCGATGCCCGCCGCCAGCGCCGCCGCCGCGCCACCGCTGGAACCGCCGGAGGTGCGCGAGAGGTCCCACGGGTTGCGCGTGGTGCCGAAGCTGGGGCCATCCGTCAGTGCCTTGTTGCCGAACTCCGGCAGCCGCGTCTTGCCGACCAGGATGGCCCCGGCCTGCCGCAGCCGCTGCACCAGGATGTCGTCCCGCGCCGGGATGTTGTCCGCGAAGATCGCGCTGCCGTGGGTGGTCAGGATGCCCTTGGTGTCCAGCTGGTCCTTCACATGCACCGGCACGCCATGCAGCGGTCCCAGCGTGTCGCCAGCCATGACCGCCTGTTCTGCGGTGCGCGCCGCGGCCAGCGCCGGCTCCTCCAGCACCGTGACAAAGCAGTTCAGCACCGGCTGCACCCGGCCGATGCCGTCCAGCACCGCCTGCACGTATTCCACCGGGGAGAGCCGGCGCCGGCGGATCAGCGCGGCCGCCTGGGTGGCCGAGAGCGAGAGCAGGTCGGTCATGCGACAATCCTTCCAACGGGCGACGCGTGCAGCCTAAGCTGGCCGCAGGCCCGGGGCCAACCCGGGCACCAACAGGAGGCTGATTCACGGCCCGCGGCGCTTCCGCCTAGGCCGATCAGGCTCCAACAAGGGATGTGGCGATGACGGGAATGGGCAGGCGGGGCCTGTTGGCCTCGGGCGCGGCGATGCTGGCGGCGCCTCGGCTGGCGCAGGCGGCGGGCGGCACGCTGAACGTGGTGCTGGAAAGCGAGGCGGTGATCCTCGACCCCTACCTCACCACCGCCGCCATCACCCGCAGCTTCGGCTACCATGTGTACGACACTCTGTTCGCGATGGATGAGCGCGGCGCGATCCAGCCGCAGATGGTCGGCGCCTATGAGAAGAGCAGCGACGGGCTGACCTGGCGCTTCCAGCTGCGCGACGGGCTGAAATGGCATGACGGCAGCGCGGTGACAGCCACGGATTGCGTCACCTCGCTCCAGCGGTGGGCGCCGAAGGACGCCATGGGCCGGCTGCTGCTGGCCAGCGGTGCGGCCTTCGAGGTAGCGGATGCGCGGACCATCGTGCTGAAGCTGCGCCAGGAATTCCCGCTGGTGCTGGAAGTGCTGGGCAAACCCAACGCGCCGGTGCCCTTCATGCTGCCTGAGCGTCTGGCGAAGACGCCCGGCGACCAGCGACTCACAGAAGTATTCGGCAGCGGCCCCTTCCGCTTCCGCGCCGACCAGTGGCGCCCGGGCAGCGTCATGGTGCTGGAGCGCAACCCGCACTACACGCCGCGCGCCGAAGCGGCGGACTTCCTGGCCGGCGGCAAGCGCGTGCATATCGACACGCTGAACCTCAGGGTGATGCCGGACCAGGCCACCGCGGCCTCGGCGCTGATCGCCGGCGAGATCGATTACCAGCAATACTGCCCCTTCGACATGCTGCCGCGGCTGGAGCGGGCGCGAAACATCAAGCTGATGCCGCTGGGCGGGCTGCACATGTTCCAGGGCAATTTCCGGCTGAACCATGAGGCCCCGCCGTTCAACGACCCCGCGGTGCGCCAGGTGCTGTGGCAGCTGGTGGACCAGGCCACCATCTTGCAGGCCATCGGCATCCCCAAGCAGTTCCATGTCGATGCCTGCCCCGGCTTCTTCATGTGCGACGGCCCGCTGTACTCCGGCGCGGGGGCGGAGGTGTTCCGCTACAACGTGGCCGCGGCCAAGGCGGCATTGGCCAAAACCAGCTATGCCGGCCAGCCGGTGGTGATGCTGGAGGTCGCGGGCAGCATCTCGCAGACCGCTTCGGCCGTGCTGGCGCAGGCGCTGAAGCAGGCCGGCTTCACTGTGGACCAGCAGGTGATGGACTGGGGCACCGTGCTGGCCCGCCGCGCACGGAAGGAAGGCTGGAGCATGTTCAGCGTCTATTCCAACGGCATCGACATGATCTCGCCGCTCAACCACTTCTATGTGGCGAATACCTGCGCGGACTATCCGGGCTGGAGCTGCGATGCGCGCGTGCCGCCGCTGCTGACGGCCTTTACCCGCGCGCCGGACCTTGCAGCGCGGCGCGCGATTACCGAGCAGATCCAGCGCATCGCGTTCGAGCTGACGCCGAGCGTGACCTGGGGGCAGTTCACCATCCCCGCCGCCTACCGCACGGATTTGAAGCGCCTGCCGCAGTCCAGCTTCCCGATGTTCTGGGAGGTGGAGCGGTGATCTTCCGCCAGCTCTTCGAGCCGGTTTCCTGCACCTACACCTACCTGCTGGCCAGTCGGCGGGGCGGCGAGGCGCTGATCATCGACCCCGTGCTGGAGAAGGTGGACCGCTACCTGCAGCTGATCCGCGACCTGGACCTGAAGCTGGTCAAGGCGGTGGATACGCATCTGCACGCCGACCACATCACCGGCCTGGGCGCGCTGCGCGACCAGACGCAGTGCATCACCGTGATGGGCGAGCAGAGCGGCGTGGACGTTGTTTCCATGCGCGTCAGTGACGGCGATACGCTGCGGGTGGAGGGCATGGCGCTGGAGGTGCTGTACACACCTGGCCATACCGACGACAGCTACAGCTTCCATTGGGAAGACCGGGTCTTCACCGGCGATACGCTGCTGATCCGCGGCACCGGGCGCTGCGACTTCCAGAACGGCGACAGCCGCGCCGCCTGGGCCAGCCTGCAACGCCTGCTGAAGCTGCCCGAGGAGACGCTGGTCTTCCCCGCGCATGACTACAAGGGCGACACGGTCTCGACCATTGCCGAGGAACGCCGCTGCAACCCGCGTTTGCAGGTGAAGGACGCGGATGCCTATGCGGCGCTGATGGCGGGGCTGAACCTGGCCAACCCGAAGATGATGGACGTGGCGGTGCCGGCCAACATGCGCCAGGGGTTGCAGCAGGAAGCCATCCGCGCCCGGGGCTGGGCGCTGGACGCCACCGTGGCGATGATGCTGCAAGGCGCGACGCTGGTGGACCTGCGCGAGGCCGAGGAACGCCGGCGCCATGGCAGCATCGCCGGTGCGGTGCATGTGCCGTATCCGGAGTTGCGTGACAGCATCGGACCGGGCGGGTTGCTGCACGAATTGGCGGTCAGCACCGGGCGGCGGCTGGTGTTCTACTGTGCCTTCGGCGAACGCTCCGCCATGGCGGTGCAGGCGGCACAGGACCAGGGGCTGGCGGCGGCGTGCCATATCCATGGCGGCATCGCCGCGTGGAAGGCGGCGGGCGGGGCGACGGCCTGACGGCCGCGCCGGCGCGGCGGATGCCGCCGCGTCATGCTGAATGTATGGCGTCGGTATGACGCGGCGAGGGCCGTAAACAGCTGATGCTGGCGGTCAAGGTATTTGACCGCCAGGTTTCAGCTCAGCGCGGGTTCACCCGTACGAAGCGCAGCTGGAAGAAGTTGTCCGCGGTCTGCACCACCTGCGCATTCGCGCGCGCCGCCCACACCACCTGCTGCTGATGCAGCGGGATCATGCCGGCATCCTCATGCAGCATGCGGCTGGCCTGAGTGATCAGCTCCTGCCGCCGGCCCTGGTTCAACTCCACGCCGATCTGGTCCACCAGCGCGTCGAAGCGCGGGTTGCTGTAGCCGCCATTGTTGAACATGCCGCGGTCGCCGGCCCGGGTATAGGCCAGGCTGTTCAGGCTGTTGTGCGCGTCGCCGGTCGAGGGCGTCCAACCCAGCAGGTAGAAGCTGGTGTTGTAGCGCGGCGCGTTGATCTCGGCGAAGTAGCGCACGCGGGTCTGCGCGTTCAGCGTGATGCGGATGTTGACGCGCGCCAGCATGTTGACGATGGCGGTGCAGATCGCCTCGTCATTCACGTAGCGGTCGTTCGGGCAATCCATGGTCACGCCGAAGCCGTTGGGGTAGCCGGCCTCCGCCAGCAGCTTCTTCGCCTCGTCCGGGTTGAACGGATAGCGCACGTCGTCCTGTTCGCGGAAGCCGTTGACGCCGGGACCGTAGATCAGACCGGTCGGGCGGGACTGGCCGCGCATGACGGTGCGGCTGATCGCCTGGGCGTCGATGGCGTGCGAGAAGGCGCGGCGGACGCGGACGTCCTGGAAGGGGTTGCGGCCCTTCACGTCGCTCTTCAGCAGTTCCGGCCGCAGCTGGTCCATGCCGAGGTAGATGGTGCGCAGCTCCGGCCCCTGGATGATCCGCACGCCCGGCGCATTGCCGATGCGCGTCACGTCCTGCGGCGGCACGGTGTAGACGAAATCGACTTCGCCCGAGAGCAGCGCGGCGACGCGGGTTGCGTCGTTGGCGATGATGTTCAGCTCGGCGCGCTCGACGTTATGCGTGGGCGTGTCCCACCAGCCGGGGTTTCGCTCCAGCACCGTGCGGCGGTCCGGCTCGCGGCTGACCAGGCGGAAGGGCCCGGTGCCCATGGCGTTGCGGGTGGCGAAGTTTTCCTCACGCGTTGTCAGGTCCGCCGGGCGGACGGCGTTGTGCGTCTCGGCCCAGGTCTTGGACATGATCGCCCAACTGGTGATCTCCTGGGTGAAGATCGGGTTGGGCACCAGGGTCTCGAACTCGACCGTGTGGCTGTCGATCTTCCGGATTTCCTTCACCGAGGCGAAGATGGACGCCATGTTGCTGCCGGGCGCCCGGGTGCGCTGGTAGCTGAACACCACGTCATCGGCGGTGAACGGCGTGCCGTCCGAGAACTTGACGTTGCGGCGCAGGTGGAAGCGCCAGACGGTGGGGGAGGGGGTCTCCCAGCGCTCGGCCAGGGCGGGCTGCACGACCATGTCGGCGCCGCGGCGCACCAGGGGGTCGTAGATGTTGGCGTTGAAGGCCAGCAGGAAGGTTTCCTGCCGGGTATAGGGGTCCATCGAGTTGACGTCGCCGTCATTGGCCCAGCGGAAGGTTTGTGCTTGTGCAGCAAGGGCGGTGCCGCACAGCAAGGCGGCGGCTAGGGCCAAACGTCGCATTCGTGTCTCCCGTGGATTGCTTCCCGGGAGAGGCTAGGGGGGTTCGCGGCTGGCGTAAACGATAACGGGTGCAGCCGGCCCGGCCGGAATTGAGAACGGGGGCCCGAAGGCCCCCGTTTGCTGAACGCGGTCAGTCGTGACCGGCTCAGGCGGCGCGCAAGGCGCTCGGCAGTTCCGCCACGGCGCGGTCGATCAGCTGGGCGTCGGCATTGGCGTCCAGCTGCTGGGAGATCACCGCCCGCGCGGCGGCGGTGGCGATCTCGGCCGCGGTGTTGCGGACATCGGCGATGGCGCCGGCTTCCGCCGAGGCGATGCGGTCCATCGCCATGCGTTCACGCCGCTTGGCCGCCGCTTCGGCTTCCACGCCGGCCGCTTCGGCCACGCGCAGCGCTTCGGCGCGGGCACGGTCCAGCATCTGCTGGGCTTCCGCCAGGGCCGCGGTGCGGTCGGCTTCCGCCTGGCGCAACATGGCTTCGGCTTCGGTCCGCAGGCGAGAGGCTTCGGCCAGTTCGGCCTTCACCGCCTCGCCACGCGCGTCCAGCATGCCGGTCAGCTTGGACCAGATGGTCTTGCCGAGCAGCAGGAAGAACAGGACGAAGCTGACGGCTTCCCAGACATGCGGGTCGCTCAACAGGTTGTCATGCATCAGGCGTACCCCCGGGCGGCCAGTTCGCGGTCAACCGCCGCATCCACCAGACCGCGGTCGGCGCCACCGGCGATTCGGGCCACGACAGCCGCCGCGGTATCCGCGGAAACCAGGCGCAGCGCACCCATGGCGGCGTCGCGGGCGGCGGCGATCTGGGCTTCGGCGGCCTCGATCTGCTGGGCCAGCTTGGCGTTCATGGCATCGGTCTTGGTCAGCAGCTCGTCCTGCGCGCGGGTCACCGCGGCGGCCACCTGGGCCTGCGCTTCGGCGCGGGCACGGGCGGTGGCGGTGCGGTGGTCGTCCATGGCGGCATCGGCGCGGTCCTTGGCGGCACGCGCGGCCTCCAGGTCGCCATCGATGCGGCTGCGGCGGGCTTCCAGCACCTTGGCCACGCGCGGCAGCGCGATGCCGGCCATCAGCACGTACAACAGCGCGAAAATCGCCAGCAGCCAGACCACCTGGGCCACCAGCAACGGATTGTCGAAGCGCAGTTGCGGCATGCCGCCGGCGTGTTCTTGTTGCTCGGCCGCGAAGCTCGCCACGGCAGGCAGCATGGCCAGCGCGGTGAGGGCGGTGAGCCGGAGGCTCTTGCTCATACCCGTCTCCTGGAAAAGCGCGAAAGGGCGCGACGGTGGTTCCGCGCGCCCCCCACACAACCAGCCCCCGAATGGGGGCCGGCCTAGCCTTCAAGGGGCTGGATCAGGTGAACAGGATGAGGAAGGCGATCAGCAGCGCGAACAGCGCCACGGCTTCCGTCAGGGCGAAGCCCAGGATGCCGATGGGGAACACCGCGTCGCGGGCGCTGGGGTTGCGGGCCACGCTGGTGATCAGCGAGGAGAAGATGTTGCCGATGCCCAGACCAACGCCGAACAGGGCGATGACGGCGATACCGGCCCCGAGGGCCTTCGCGGCTGCCACTTCCATCTGTGTAATCCTTCCGTGTCTGTCGTTGTGATGAGATGAACTGCTTGCGCGGCTTAGTGCAGATGCACCGCGTCGTGCAGGTAGATGCTGGTCAGGATGGCGAACACGTAAGCCTGCAGGAACGCCACCAGCAACTCGAAGCCTACCAGCGCCACGTTCATGACCAGCGGCAGCACCGCGCCAACGTAGCCCACCGCGCCGATCGAACCGATCATCACCACGAAGGTGGCGAAGACGATGAGCATGACGTGGCCGGCAACCATGTTGGCGAACAGACGCACGGACAGGCTGATCGGGCGGGAGAGGTAGGAAATGATTTCGATCGGGATGATGATCGGGGCCAGCACCTTCGGCGCGCCCTCGGGGAAGAAGTAGGTGAAGAAGTGCGTGCCGTGGATCACCAGGCCGACCACCGTCACCACCACGAAGACCAGCGCGGCCAGGCCGAAGGTGACGGCGATGTGGCTGGTGAAGGTGAAGGCGTAGGGGATCAGGCCCAGCAGGTTGCCCACCAGGACGAACATGAACAGGCAGAACACGAAGGGGAAGTAGCGCTTGCCTTCATCCCCAACCTGGCCAACCACCATGTCGTGCACGAACTCATAGCTGCTCTCGGCCAGCGCCTGCAGGCGGCCGGGCACGATGGCGCTGCGCGCCATGCCGGCGACCATCAGCACGGTGATGACCAGCACGGCGATGACCATGAACAGGTTCGACTGGCTGAACATGTATGCATGACCGAAATCGCCAAGCACCGGCACCAGTTCGAACTGGTGCAGTGCGTCGATCGTCGCTTTGCCCTCAGCGGCCACGTGCGGCTCCCCAGTCCATACAGCTTCAGTCAATCCGCCGCTTGGGAGGGCTGAACATGCGATACACGTTCAACACACCGGCGACCGAGCCCGCGACAAAGAACAGCAGGAAGAGCCAAGGCCAGGTTCCGAGCCAGCGATCCAGGCCGATACCGACGCCGACGCCGACCGCCAGGGCCGACGCAACCTCGATGCCGGCCCGCAGCCCGACTCCCCAGGAACCCGCGGGAAGGCCCTTCTGGCTGCCCGCAGGTTGGTCCAGGCCTCGCTTTGCCCGGGCTTCCTGCAGCCGCCGTTCGAAACCGTCACGCTCGTTCAATACCTTGCTCCCCCGCGGTTACCCGCCGGAAGGCAGGCGGCTCCTAAGGCGGTGATGACAAGGTGTCAATATAGCGCGGGCGGTTAGGTGGCCAGGGATGCCGGCAGCGATTGGACAATCGCGTCCACGACGCCGGCCCAGTCACCTGGCTTGGGCTGCCGGAACAGGCGGGCGCTGGCGTACCAGGGGCTGTCGGGGCGGCCCAGCAGCCAGCGCCAGTCGGGGGCGTGGGGCAGCATCAGCCAGACCGGCTTGCCCATGGCGCCGGCGACATGCGCCACGGCGGTGTCCACGGTAATGACCATGTCGAGTCCCGCCAGCAAAGCCGCGGTTTCCCCGAAATCGGTCAGGGCTTCGGAATGGTCGGTCAGGCCCAGGCCGCGGGCCTCGGCGGCGTTGGGGCCGACCTGCAGGCTGACGAAGCTGTCTCCGGCCATGCCGGTCAGCGGGCGCAGCGCCTCCGCCGGGCAGGAGCGATGCGCGTCGTTCGAATGCAGCGGATTGCCGGCCCAGACCAGGCCGATCCGCCGGGCGCCGTCCCGGGGCTTGGGCAGCTTGGCCGCCCAGGCCGCGACTCGGGCCGGGTCGGCGTGCAGGTAGCCGGAGGCGGCGGGAATCGTCTCCAGCGTGGTGCCCAGCCGATGCGGCAGGCTCATCTGGTCCACCCAGCAGTCGCAGTCCGGCAGCGCGCGGTCCCGCGGCACGGCGCGGGCGACCCCGGGGGCGGCGGCCAGCAGCGGCAGCAGGCGTGGGTCGCAGGCCAGCATCACCCGGGCGCCCCGCGCTGCCAGCGGGTCCAGGAAGCGGGCGAACATGACGGCGTCGCCCAGCCCCTGCTCGGCCAGCACCAGCAGGGTCCTGCCGGCCAGGTCCTCGCCCTGCCATTCCGGCTGGGGCAGGCGGCGGAATTCCTGGGCATGGGCCGGGTGCCGCTTGCGCCATTCATATTCCGCGAAGCCGGCCGGCAGGTCGCCGCCCAGCAGGTGGGCGATGCCGAGGTTCCAATGCGCCTCCGCCAGGTTCGGCTTCAGGGCGATGGCGTCGTGGCAGGCGGCGATGGCTTCCGGCAGGCGGGCGATGTTGGTCAGCAGGCAGCCCAGGCTGGCATGGGCTTCCGCCAGCCGCGGGTCGGCGGCCAGGGCGGCGCGACAATGCTGCTCGGCGGCGACCGGGTCGCCCAGTGTCAGTTCGGCATTGCCCAGGTTCAGCAGCGCCTTGGCATGGCGCGGCGCCAGGGCGGCGGCGCGGCCCAGGGCGGCGGCGGCGGCGGCCGGCTTGCCCAGCTGCTTCAGCGCGGTGCCGCGCAGGAAATGCGCCTCCGCCAGGTCCGGCGCCGTGGCCAGGGCGGTATCGGCGGCGCGGAGTGCGGCTTCCGGCTGGCCGCCGCCCAGCAGCGCGGCGCCCAGCGCGGCATGGGCGCTGGCGTCATGCGGGGCGATGCGGGTCGCCTCATGGCAGAGCGCGACCGTGGCGCCGTAGTCGCCGGTGTCGGCGCGTGCCTTGGCCAGGTTCAGCACGGCGCCGAGGTGCCGCGGGTCCAGCACCAGCGCCCGCTGCCAGGCCTCGATGGCGGCGGGCTTGGCGCGCAGCTGCCAGCGCGCATTGCCCAGCGCGAAGAAGCCATCGGCATGGTCCGGCCGGGCGCGGACCGCGCGCTCCAGCAGCGGCACGGCTTCGGCGGCGCGTGCGTTCTGCAGCGCGAGCATGCCGTAGAGGTAGAGCGCCTGGCCCTGGTCCGGGTCCCTGGTCAGGATGGCGCGGTAGCCGGCCTCGGCTTCGGCGATGCGGCCGGCCTCATGGTCGGCCAGGGCCTGCATCAGGCCGGGCGGCAGGGTGGCTTCGTCCGCTGGGGTGTCGAGTGGCATGGGCCGCAGGCTGCGCCCGGCCGGGTTAAGCTTCCGCTTACGCCTCCGCGCCGGCGCCGGTTCAGGCCTCGGCGCAGGCGCCGGTTCAGGCCTCGGCGAAGGCGCCGGATTGCTGGCGCCACAGCCGGGCATAGACGCCGTTCTGCGCCAGCAGCCCGTCATGCGTGCCCTGTTCCACGATATGGCCATGCTCCATCACCACCAGCCGGTCCATGCGGGCGATGGTGGAGAGCCGGTGGGCGATGGCGATGACGGTCTTGCCGGCCATCAGCTCGGCCAGCTGCTCCTGGATGGCGGCCTCGACCTCGCTGTCCAGCGCGGAGGTCGCTTCGTCCAGCACCAGGATCGGCGCGTCCTTCAGCAGCACCCGGGCAATGGCGATGCGCTGGCGCTGGCCGCCCGAGAGCTTGACCCCGCGCTCGCCGACATGGGCGTCGTAGCCGGTGCGGCCGCGCCAATCGGCCAGGTCGTCGATGAAGGCGCCGGCATGGGCGCGGGCGGCGGCGGCGGCCACCATCGGCTGCGTGGCATCGGGCCGGCCATAGCGGATATTGTCGCGGATGGAGCGGTGCAGCAGCGCGGTGTCCTGCGTCACCACGCCGATGGCAGCGCGCAGGCTTTCCAGCGTAACGCCGCCGATATCCTGGCCATCCACGGTGATCCGCCCGTCCTCCGGCTGGAAGAAGCCGAGCAGCAGGTTCACCAGGGTTGATTTGCCGGCGCCGGAATGGCCGACCAGCCCGACCCGCTCGCCGGGCTTGATGGCCAGGTCCAGGCCGCGCAGCACGCCGATCTCCCGGCCATAGCCGAAGGTGACGTTGTCGAACCGTATCTCGCCGTGCGGCGCGGCCAGCGGCACGGCGCCGGGCGGGTCCGGCGCGGTCGGCGGTACCGCGATGCTGCCCATGGCTTCCTGCACCACGCCGATATTCTCGAAGATGGCGGTGACGTTGAAGGCGACCCAGCCGGAGATGTTGGCGATCTGCCAGGCCATCGGCAGCGCGGTGGCGACGGCGCCCAGGCTGATATCGCCCCGCGTCCACAGCCAGACTCCGGTGGCGGCCGTGACCACCAGCAGCAGCGCGTTCAGGGCCGAGAGCAGGGCGCCGTTCAGCGTCACCAGCCGCATCTGTGCCTGGAAGGCCTGGTTCAGCCCCAGCAGGCCGTCGCGGGCAAAAGCGTCCTCCTGGCTGGCGCGGGCGAACAGTTTTACTGTTTGGATATTGGTGTAGCTGTCAACGATGCGGCCGGTCAGCTGGCTGCGCTGTTCGCTGGCCTTGCGCGAACGGTCCCGCATGCGCGGTACCAGCCAGCGCAGCCACCAGGCGTAGAAGCCGAACCAGACCACGATGGGCGCCGCCAGCCGCCAATCCGCGCTGGCCAGCAGCCCCACGGCGGCGCTGCCATAGACCAGGATGTACCAGACCGCGTTGACCACCTGCACCACGGATTCCCGCAGGGCGGGGCCGGCCTGCATCACCCGGTTGGCGATGCGGCCGGAAAAATCCTCCTGGAAGAAGGGCAGGCCCTGGCGGATGACGTGCCAGTGGCTCTGCCAGCGGATCATGCTGGTGAAGGCCGGGTTCACCCCCTGGTTCAGCACCAGGTTCTGCGCGGTGATGGCGATGGGGCGGGCCAGGATGATCAGCGCCATGGTCACCAGCGCCGGCCAAGCCTCGGCCCACAGCGTTTCCGGCCGCTGCTCTCCCAGAAGCGCGACCAGCCGGCCGATCATGGCGGGAATGGCGGCATCCGCCAGCGCCACGACGGCGCCGAGGATGACCATGGCCACCACCAGCCCGCGCGCCTGGGCCAGGAAATGGCCGTAGAAGCCCAGCAGGGTGCGGGGTGGCGGGGTCTCCGGCACCGGGCGGCCGAGCAGCCGGGCGGCGGCCTCGCCGGGCGGGGCGACGGGGTTGAGAAAGCGCTCGATGAAGCGGACCAGCATGGCCGGCAGAACGCGCCAGGGATGCCCTGGCGTCAACCCCGCGCCACCGCTGAAAGCGGTGTTCGCCTGGGTTTAGCCCTGGGGGCCGAGCGCGGCGTCGAGCACCGCCTCCAGCATCGCGCCCGGCGCCAGCGGCCCCAGCATGGCCGGGCGGATGCGGTGTTCCAGGCACAGCCAGGCAAAGCCGTGCATTGCCGACCACATGGCGATGGTGCGGGCCTTGACCGTGGCCTCGGGCGCGCCGGGCAGGGCGGCGGCGACGGTGGCCTGCAGGCCGGCGAAGGCAGCCTCGGCACCCGGCGGCGGCGGGCCCTGGAACATCAGCCGGAACAGCCCCGGGCGTTCGGTGGCGAAGCCGATATAGGCGCGGGCCGCCACCCGCAGCCGCGCCGCCGGACCGGTATCCGTTGGGCCGGCGCCTGTTGTTCCGGCGCCCTGCCACGCTGCCAGCCAGGCCTCGGCCAGCCGGGCGAAGCCGGTGGCGGCCACGGCGGCCAGCAGCGCCTGCCGGTTGGCAAAGTGGCGGTACGGCGCGGCGTGGGAAACCCCCAGCCCCTGCGCCAGGTCGCGCAGCGAGAGCGTGGCATGGCCGCCCGCCTCCACCGCCTGCAAGGCGGCGTCGAGCAGGGCGGTGCGCAGGTCGCCATGGTGGTAGGGGCGGGACATCCGCAATGTTGACATTGCCAACTCGAAACCGCAATGATGGCGCTGCAAACTTGTTGAAAGCCAAGCATGACCAGCCTTCTGCGCCTCACCCTGGCCCTGCTGCTGGCGGCGGGCCTTGCCGGGGGCGCCCGGGCGGCGGTCGGCTTTCAGGTGGCCGTGGTGGCGGACCCGGATGGCGGCCCGTTCGAGCTGGCGATCTGGTACCCGACCGACACGCCCGGCTCGCCGCAGCGGCTGGGCCCCTATGTGCAGCAGGTGGCGCCGGATGCGCCGCTGCGTGGTACCGGCCTGCCGCTGGTGCTGATCAGCCATGGCAGCGGCGGCAGCCTGAGCAACCATCATGATACCGCGGCCGCGCTGGCCGAGGCCGGCTTCGTCGTCGCCGCGCTGAACCACGTGGGGGACAGCACCGACGACCCCTCGCTGGCCGGCACTGCCCGCGGCTTGATCCTGCGGCCGCGGCAATACCACCTGGCGCTGGACTGGCTGCTCGGCGCCTGGGCGGAACGCGGCAAGGTGGATGCCCGGCGGATTGGCGGCTTCGGCTTTTCCGCCGGCGGCTTCACCGTGCTGGTGGCGGCCGGCGGCGTGCCGGACCTGCGGCGGATCGCACTGCATTGCGTGGTGCAGCCGGGCGACCCCAGCTGCCGGCTGGGCCGCCCGGGCGACAGACTGCCGCAAGGGCCGATCCCCTGGGCGCATGATGGCCGACTGCGCGCCCTGGTGCTGGCGGCGCCGGCGCTGGGCTACGTGTTCGTACCGCAGGGGCTGGCGAGCCTGGACATGCCGGTGCAGCTCTGGCGCGGCCGGCTCGACGAGGTGTTGATGCACCCCTGGCATGGCGAGCAGGTGCGCTTCGCCCTGCCCAACCCGCCGATGCACGCGGAACTGCCCGGCGCCGGGCATTATGCCTTCCTGGCGCCATGCCCGCCGGCGATGCTGGCCGCCGTGCCGGAGATCTGCATCGACCCGCCGGGCTTCGACCGTGCCGGCTTCCACCGTGAGTTCAACGCCGTTGTGGTGCGGTTTTTCGTGGAAAAGCTGCGGTAGCGCCGCGCTCAGCCCATGGCGGCTTGCTTCGCCTTGGCCTGAAGCGGGACGGCTGCATCAACCGCAACCGGTGCCGGCCCGAGATGCTGCACCAGCAGCGGCGGCAGCGCCAAGGGGGCGGGCGCCCGCGGCCGGTCCGCCTGGTGCAGCGCCACGACGCGTTGCACGGAAGCCCGCCAGGTGGCGATGCGCGGCATGTTGTCCACTGGCCAGTTCAGCGCCGAGGCAACCTCCTGGAAGGCTTGCGCCGCCTGCATCAGCCAGCCCAGCGTGACCACGCCGGCCAGATAGGCCGGCGTCGCCACCAGGAAGGGCAGGCCGGCGCCGAGGCGGATATTGCCCACACCGAACAGCTGCAACCTGGCGGAGGCGAAGGTCTGGCGGTTGAAGGCCTGCGCCAATAGCCCGAACAGGCCTTGCAGCCGTGGCCCTGGCGCCAGGCCCGCGCCGTTGCGGGCGGTCACCAGGGCGACGCGGAACTCGGCTTCCTTGGTCTGCCGCTGTTCCGTGCTGCGCACCAGGGAGCGGCCCAGCAGCCCCGCCACCACCATGCCGATGGCGGCGTAGAGCATGGCCACCCACAGCAGGTAGCCCGGCAGGCCGAAGCGGATGCCCGCCAGCAGGAAGGGCGCATGCGCCGACAGCGTCCACAGCACGCCGACGAAGCAGCCCAGCCGCATCAGGCCCTGCGACAGCGAACAGGCCAGTTCCACCGCTTCCTCGGTGGCGATGCGGGCATCCTCGGCGATGCGGCCATCGGCGTTGGCATGCCCGGCTTCCGGCACGCCTTCGCCGCGCAGCCAGGCGACGGTCAGCCGCGTGGTCAGCCAGCCGCGCCAGCCCACCGCCAGGCGCCGCCGGGCCTGCAGGTTCAGGAAGGAGGCCACGGCGAAGCCGGCGGCGAGCAGCACCAGCACCTCGCCGCATTCCAGCAGGATCGCGAGCGGCGCGCGGCGCTCCAGGGCGTCGAACAGGTCCCGGTTCCAGGCGTTCAGCCGCAGCAGCAGGGCGACCTCGGCGGCGTTCAGCGCCAGCAGGCCGAGCGCCAGGGGCCAGGCGCGCCGGCCGCTTTCGCCGCGCCAATAGCCACCGGAGAGGGCGGCGAATTGGCGCAGCATGCCGTCCGGGCCGCGCATCAGCCGGCGCCGCGCTCCCACCTGCGCGATGGCGCGACGCGGAGACCTGGCAGGCGGCAGTGTTTCGTCATGGTGATGAGCTGGTTGTGCGGTGCAGCAACGACAAGGCGCTGCGGTTGCCGCACCAGGATCGATTCTGCGTGAGGTGGGCTGGTTCAGGCACCCGCAGGCCCGCCATCGGCAGCAGCCAAAGGTTGCCCGGTGCATGAACGAGGATGATTGCGGCCTTCCCGTCGTCGTGGAGGTCCGGCCCGGCCGGACCTCCTCCGCGGACGCATGGCGATATGAAAGCCTGCGATATCCCGGTCAGAACGGCAGGATGATGTCCATCAGCTGCTGGCCATAGCGCGGCTGCTGCAGGTCCGAGATGGTGCCGCGGCCGCCATAGGCAATGCGCGCCTCGGCCAGCCGGTCGTGCTGCACCGTGTTGTCGCTGGCGATGTCCTGCGGCCGGATCACGCCCTGCACCGCAAGCTCTCGCAGTTCGGAGTTGACGCGCACTTCCTGCTTGCCGCCCACCACCAGGTTGCCGTTGGGCAGCAGCTGCATGACGGTGGCGGCGACCCGCAGCGTGATGGTGTCGGCGCGGGCCATCACGCCATTGCCGTCGCTGGTCTGGCCGCCGCTGGACTGGAACAGGTTGGCCGGGCTGGCGCCGCGCGGCAGGAAGCGGGTCTGCATGCCGAAGATCTCGGGGATGCCGAAATTGTCGGTGCCGGCGCGGGTGCGCTGGGTGCGGTTGTTCATGCTCGCCGTGTCCTGGATGCTGACCAGCACGGTGATCAGGTCTCCCACCTGCGCCGCACGCTGGTCGCGCAGGAAGGTGCGGCTGCCGGTGCGCCACAGGCTGGCGCCGTTCAGCGGCGGGTCCTGCGGCGCCGGCGTCGGCATGCTCACCGGGCGATAGCCGGGTTCCTGGGTTGGGTTGGTCACGGCGGTCATGCGCGGTGCCTCGCCGATGCGCGAGACGCGTTCCATGGCGTTGCAGCCGGTAAGCGCCGCGAGCAGCGGCAGGATGATGACGCGGTTCATGGGCGGGTTCCTCAACGAATGACCGGCACGGCGCCCATGGCGACGCGCACGCGGCCGGGGCCAGTGGCCAGGGCTTCGACCACGGCATGGCTTTCCAGGTTCATCACCTGCAACACGCCGCCCTGCGGGGCATCGGCCAGCGCGCGGCCCTGCACCGTCAATGACAGGCCCGGCGCGTCCAGCGTCATCACCACCAGCGCATTCTTCGTCACCACGGCGGGCGGGCCGAGGTCGCCGGTCATCACCGGGAAGCCCTCGGTCATCGGGCGGCGGAGTTGCTGGCCGATGACCTGGTCCGGCGCTTCGGCGGCACCGGGGCGCACGCGTTCCACCCGCAGCCGGGCCAGTCGCACATCGGCGCTGCGGATCACGTCGCCCAGGGCCATGCGACGCGTGGCGACCACCACCGGCACCGTCGCCATGGCGCGGCCGGCCAGGCGGAGGCGCTGGCTCGGCAGGCCTTCCGCCATCACCACCAGCGTCGCGGCGAAGCGGCCCTGCGCGGCATCGAACACCAGGCCTTCCAGGCCGAGCTTCAGCAGCGCCGCCACCGGCACCAGGGGCGCCGCGAAGTTCGGCAGCTCCAGCTCGCTTTCCGCCGGCATGCCCAGGCGCAGCAGCTCCACGCGCAGCAGTTCCAGTACCTCGTCCTGCGGTACCGCGCGGCCGGGGCGTTCGATGATGCTGCGTTCGCCGGCCATCAGAGGGCGCCAGGCCAGGCCATGGATGCGCGCCAGCGCCGCCAGCTGCGCCGCTTCCACCACCAGGCGGCGGCCCGGCGCGGGGGAGGTGCCAATGACGACTTCGGCGCGGGCGCCGGCACCGGCGAAGATGTCGCCGAGGTGCAGCGTCGGGCTGTCGATGACGACGGCGGGCTTCACCGTCACCATCTCCTGCGCGAGGGCAGGGGCGGCGAGCAGCAGCAGCAGCGCGGCCAAGGTGCGCTTCATCGTGCTCACCGCATCTGCGTCAGGGTGGAGAGCATCTGGTCGCTGGCGGTGATGACCTTGCTGTTCATCTCATAGGCGCGCTGCGCGGTGATCAGCGCGGTGATCTCGGAGACGACGTTGACGTTGGAGGTCTCGATGAACCCCTGCAGCACCTGGCCATGGCCGGGCGTGCCCGGGGCTGCGGCAATGGCGGCGCCGGAAGCCGGGGTGGCGAGGTAGAGGTTGCCACCCTGCGCATCCAGTCCGCCTTCGTTCGGGAAGATCGCGGTGGTCAACTGGCCGACATTCTGCGGCGCGGTCTGGCCATCCAGCTTGGCCAGCACCTGGCCGGAGGCGTTGATGGTCACATCCGTGGCGGCGGCGGGAATGGTGATGCCGGGCTGCACCACATAGCCTTCCGCCGTCACCACCACGCCTTCCGGCGACAGGCCGAAGGTGCCGTCGCGGGTAAAGGCGATGTCGCCGCTGGGCAGCTGCACCTGGAAGTAGCCATTGCCGCGAATGGCCAGGTCGAAGCGGTTTTCCGTCTGGCTCAGGTTGCCCTGTTCCGAGATGCGGTAGATCGCCGCGGTCTTCACGCCCAGGCCGATCTGCGCGCCGGAGGGCAGCACGCTGCCGCTGTCGCTGCTGGCGGAGCCGACGCGGCGCAGGTTCTGGTAGATCAGGTCCTGGAACTCGGCGCGGCGGCGCTTGTAGCCGGTGGTGCTGAGGTTGGCGATGTTGTTGGAGATGACCTCCACGTTGGTCTGCTGGGCCAGCATGCCGGTGCCGGCGATATCGAGTGAACGCATGGCTGCTTTCCTTTAGGTCGGATCGTCGGAGGGTGGCTTCGCCCGGAGGCGTGAATCTGCCCGCAAGTGGGTCGGATCGTTGGAGGGCGGCTTCGCCCGGAGGCGTGAATCTGCCCGCAAGTGGGTCGGATCGTCGGAGGGCGGCTTCGCCCGGAGGCGTGAATCCGCCCGCACTTGCTCAGCCGGCGCGGCCGAGGATGCGGCCGACCGCATCGCTGCCGCGCTTGCCTTCGGATTCCATAAACTGCGCCACCATCTGGAAGGTGCGGACGTCGCTGGTCAGGCGCGTCATCTCCAGCACGCTGTTGACGTTGCTGCCCTCCAGGCTGCCCTGCACCAGGTTGGGCCGGGCCACGGTCTCGGGCTGCTGCTCGGTGGTGTAGAGCCGGTTGCCCTCGGCCTGCATCGCCTGTTCGTCGGCGAAGCGCACCACGCGCAGCTTGCCGAGCTGGCCGTTCTCGGTGCGGATCGTGCCGTCGCCGAGGATCTCGATGCGGCTGTCATTCGGCGCGAAGGTCACGGGCCGGCCATTGCTGTCCAGCACCGCGTTGCCCTCCAGGTCCAGCAGCCGGCCATCGCCGCCCAGGGTGAAGCGGCCGGCGCGGGTGAAGCGCTCGCCCCGCGGGGTTTCCACCGCGAAGAAGCCGGGGCCGTTGATGGCGACATCCAGCGGGTTGCCGGTGGTGCTGATCGGGCCGGCGGCGCCATCACGCCAGGTGGCGCGGTCCAGCGCATAGGCCACCGATTGGCCGCCGACGGGGGTGTGGACGTCGCGCTGCCGCTGCAACTGCGTGGCGAAGACCGGACGATTGGCGCGGAAGGCGGGGGTATCCGCATTGGCCATGTTGGTGGCCAGCACATCGGTGGCGCGCAGCATCGCACTCATGCGGGAAAGCAGGACGTAGCCGGTCTGGTCCATGGTCGGGCTCCTCAAGCAACGCGGGCTTGCGGCGGGGTAAGGGCAACCGGCGTGCCACGTTTTCGGCCAGGTTTGGGCCGCTTTGCCCGGCCAGGGCTGCCCTGCGGCGGCAGGTTTTGCCGGTGCGCGGCTGGCCTTGCCGCAACGGCAGTGGTGGCATCCGCCAGCTGCGCGTTTGCAAGCCTTCCTTAAGCCTGGCCGGCCAATGATGCGGCTGGCGCGGGAAAACCCCCGGCACGACAGGACGGTTCCGGTGTCAAAGGACAAAGCTGCGGAGAAGCCCGAGGGCAAGGCGGGGGGTGGCAAGAAGAAGCTGCTGCTGATTGCGCTGCCGGTGCTGCTGCTGCTGGCCGTGGCCGGGCTGTGGTTCAGCGGCATCCTGCCGGGCCTGCTCGGCATGGGCGGCGCCGAGGAAGCGCATGCCGAAGCGCCGGCGGCCGGGCATGGCGGTGGCCATGGTGCGCCCGCGGCAGGGCATGGCGCCGTGCCGGCACCCGCACCGGCGGGTGGTGGCCGCGCCGCCGTGTTCTTCGACATGCCGGAGATTGTGGCCAACCTGAACGCGCCCGGGCGCCGCGCCAGCTACATCAAGCTGCGCAGCAAGCTGGAGTTGGCCCGCGCCGAGGACAGCGCGGCGATGACCGCCGCCATGCCGCGCCTGCTGGACCTGTTCACCACCTACCTGCGCGAAATCCGCCCGGAGGAACTGCGTGGCTCCGCTGGCACCCAGCGGCTGCGCGAGGAACTGATGGCGCGCGCCAACCTGGTGGCCGCGCCGGTGCGGATCAATGACGTGCTGTTCCAGGAGATCCTGGTGCAATGAGCACGGAGGAAGACGACCTCGCCGCCAGCTGGGGCGCGGCGCTGGAGCAGGAGGAAGGCGATCCGGCCGAGACCAAGGCGCCCGATGCCGCGCGCGTGCTCAACCAGGCCGAGATCGACAGCCTGCTGGGCTTCGGCGGCTCGGCGACCAAGGAAACCGACCAGAGCGGCATCGAGCGGATCGTCTCCGCCGGGCTGGTTTCCTACGAACGCCTGCCGATGCTGGAGATCGTGTTCGACCGCCTGGTGCGGATCATGAGCACGAGCCTGCGCAACTTCACCAGCGACAACGTGGAAGTCGGTATCGACAGCATCGTGTCGCTACGCTTCGGGGACTACCTGAACAGCGTGCCGTTGCCGGCGATGCTGGCGGTGTTCAAGGTGGATGAGTGGGATAATTTCGGGCTGCTCGTCATCGACAGCGCGCTGATCTACAGCATCGTCGATGTGCTGCTGGGCGGCCGGCGCGGCACCGCGGCCATGCGGATCGAGGGCCGGCCCTATACCACCATCGAACGCACGTTGGTCGAGCGGCTGATCACCGTGGTGCTGAAGGACCTGAGCGACGCCTTCAGCCCGCTGACGCCGGTTACCTTCCGGTTCGAGCGGCTGGAGGTGAACCCACGGTTTGCCGCCATCTCGCGCCTCTCCAACGCCTGCATATTGTCAAAACTTCGGGTGGACATGGAGGATCGCGGCGGCCGGATCGAGCTGCTGCTGCCCTATGCCACGCTGGAGCCGGTGCGCGAGCTGCTGTTGCAGCAGTTCATGGGCGAGAAGTTCGGCCGCGACAGCATCTGGGAAACCCATCTGGCCGAAGAACTGCGCCACACCGAGATGGCGCTGGACGTGGTGCTGGACGAACAGACCATGCCGCTCTCGGCGATCATGCGGCTGAAGCCGGGCGACCGCATCACGCTGGGCTGCGCGCCCGGCGCGCCGGTGCGGCTGCGCTGCGGCGACGTGGTGATGTTCGAGGCCGAATTGGGTCGGCGGGAAAATCACCTGGCGGTGCGGATCGACCGGGAATTGCGGCGTCGCGTGGGGGCCTCGGCATGAGTTGGCTGGAATGGCTGCTGCAACTGGTGACGGTGGCGCTGCTGCTGGCCGCCATGCCCTTCGCGGTGAAGCTACATCGCCAGTTGAGCGCCCTGCGCAAGGAAGGCGCGGTGTTCGAAGGCGGTGCCGCCGGGCTGGCCGAAGCGACCCGGCAGGCGGAATCGGCCTCGCTGCGGCTGCGGGCCTCGGCCGAGACGGCGGGGCGGCAGGTCGGCGACAAGCTGGCCGGCGCCGAGGCACTGCGTGACGACATCCGCTACCTGGTGGAACGCGCCGAGACCCTGGCGGACCGGCTGGAAGTGCTGCTGAAGCAGGGTCGCACCATGGAAGCGCCGCCGCCGCCGCTGCCGCCGCCGGTGACACCGAAGGCCGAGGCGCCGGGCGGGCAGAGCCAGGCGGAACGCGACCTGATGCGCGCCCTGGTCCGCGGCCACGCCGGGGGTAAGGGCTGATGCGGATGCCGCGCCCGCGCCTGCTGCCGATGGCGTTGCTGGCCATGACGCTGCTGCTGCCGGCCAAGCTGGCCAGCCTGCTGCGCGGTGTGCCCGGCAGCGCGGTGCCACGCGTGGAACTGATGGCCGAGGCCCGCGCCAGCGCGCCAGCCCCGGCCCCACCACCGCGCGCCGCCGCGCCGACGCCACCGCCCGCCGCGCCACCGGAGCCGACGCCCGACCAGGTGGCCGAGCGCGCGCTACTAGAAAGCCTGCGCCGCCGCCGCGCCGAGATGGAGCAGCGCGAGCAGGCGCTGCAGCAGCGCGAGATGCTGCTGGCTGCCACCGAACGCCGGCTGACCCAGCGGCTGGAGGAAATGGCCACGCTGCAACGCCGCCTGGAGGCCGTGCGCACCCAGGGCAATGAGCGCGAGGAAGCCGGTTGGCGCCAGTTGGTGAAGACCTACGAAACCATGCGCCCGCGCGACGCCGCGGCGATCTTCGACGACCTGGAGATGGCCGTGCTGGTCCAGGTGGTGGAGCGCATGCGCGAAGCCAAGGTGGCGCCGATCCTCGGCGCCATGAAGCCCGACCGGGCGCGGCTGTTGACCACCGAGCTGGCGCAGCATCGCGCCCGCCCGCCCGAAACCTCAACACCATAGGAAGCGGTGAGTAGCGATGGACACCAAATTGAACGTCCTGATCGTGGATGACTACAAGACCATGCTCAGGATCATCCGCAATCTGTTGAAGCAGCTGGAGTTCGACAATGTCGAGGAAGCCAGCGACGGGCAGGAGGCGCTTTCCAAGCTGCGCACCGGCAATTTCGGCCTGGTGATCTCGGACTGGAACATGGCGCCGATGACGGGGCTGGACCTGCTGAAGGAAGTGCGTGCCGATGCCCGGCTGAAGGATACGCCCTTCATCATGATCACGGCCGAGAGCAAGACCGAGAACGTGGTGGCGGCGAAGCAGGCCGGCGTTTCCAACTACATCGTCAAGCCGTTCAACGCCGAGACCCTGCGCGGCAAGATCGAGAAGGTGCTGGGGCATGCCTGACGGAAACCCGCCTGACCAGATCGAAGCCGCGGTGCGCGCGGTGCTTGGCACGCTCTCCGGCGACCTGACGGTTACCGAAGCCGCGCTGCTCGGTGAGCTTGAGGCGCTGGGCCGCGAGGTCAAGCGCGCGAAGAGCGAGATCGCCGCGCTGAGCGTGGAGGACATCAACGAAAGCCACATCCCCGCGGCAACGGATGAGCTGGACGCGGTGGTGGAGCATACCGCCACCGCGACCAACGAAATCCTGGACGCCTGCGAGACGCTGGAGTCGCTGCAGTCCAAGCTGGACGAGGGCAATGCCCAGGCGCTCGGCCATGCGGTGACGCGCATCTATGAGGCCTGCAGCTTCCAGGACATCACCGGGCAACGCATCGCCAAGGTGGTATCGGCGCTGAAGGCCATCGAGTCGCGCGTCGCCGCGGTTACCGGCAGCTTCGGCAGCCTGCCGGCGGCGATGGGCAAGAATGCCGACGCGACCGAGGGCGAGAAGCTGGCCAATGGGCCGCAGCTGCCGACCAATGCCAGCAGCCAGGCCGATATCGACAAGCTGCTGGCGAGCTTCGACTGATGCGCGGCGGCCCCCCGACGCTGGCGCTGCTGTTGCTGCTGGCAGCCGGGCAGGCAGGGGCGCAGGAGACGCGCCTGCCGCTGCGTACCGGCGAGCATCCTGGCCGCAGCCGTGTGGTGATGGACTGGCCGCGCACGCCCGACTACCAGGCCGAGCAGACCGGCGACCGGCTGCTGCTGCGGCTGCCGGCCGGCGTGGTGCCGGCGCTGGATGCCAATGGCCGCATGGCGCGCAATGTGCTGGGCATGGCGCGCGTGCCGGAGGGGTTGCTGCTGACGCTGCGGCCCGGCGTGAGGGTGCGGCATTTCGTCATGGATACCCGGCTGGTGCTGGACCTCAGCGACCCCGGGGCCGAGCCTGAGGCGCCGCTGCGCACAGCCGAAGCCGAAGCGCCGGCGCGGGCCGCCGAGCCTGGGCGTCGGCGGCGGCGGGGTGAGGCGGCGGCCGAGGCGCCGGGGGCTAGACCTGCGGTAGCGCCTGGGGCCGTGACGCGCCAGGTGGTTGCCGTCGCTGCGCCAGCCCCACCAGTGCCAGTCGCGGCGCGCGGCGCGCCAGTGCCTGCCGCATTGCCGCGCGTTGCGGCACAGGCTGTTCCCATGCCAAGCGCGCCCCAGGCCGCGCCACCGCCACCGCCACCGCCACCGCCACCGCCGGCGCCTGCCGCTGCCGTGTCGGCGCCTGCCACGCAACCGCTCACCGCGCAGACGCTGCGCCAACCCGTGCCCGGCGGCGTCGCCGCGCCGCCGCCGAGAGAGCCGGTTTTCACCGCCGCCCCGCGGGAGGCGCCCTCTCAGCTGAACCTGCCGGCGCCTGCCCGTGGCGGCCCGGTTCCCACTGCCGCCATGGTGGCCGCAAGCGTCGCCCCGCCGGTGACCGAGGCCGCCGCGGCCAGTGCCAGTGCCCCGGTCGCAGTGCTGGCGCCGCTCCTGGCCATGCAGGTCCGTGTCATCAACACGCCGGGCCAGCCGCCGGCGCTGTACCTGCCCTATGTGGAAGCCCCCGGCGCCGCCGTGTTGCGGCGTGGCGATGCGCTGCTGCTGGCCTTTGCCTCGCCGCAGCCGCTGGACCTTTCGGCGGTGCGCTCGACGCCGCTGTTCGCGCCGCTGGAAGCCCTCAACCTGCCCGGTGGCGTGCTGCTGCGGCTGCCGCTGGCTGCCCCCGCCGGCGTGCTGGCGCGGCGCGAAGGCCCGGGGTGGGTGCTGCAATTCACCCGCGGCGATGAACGCCGCGATGGCGAGGCCGAGCCGCGCGCCCTGGCGCCGGAGGCCATTGCCGGCACGCCGCCACGTTATGTGCTGCGCGCGGCCAAGCCCGGCCAGGCGTTGAGCCTGACCGACCCGGAAACCGGCCTGCCCCTTCTGCTGGGCACGGTGCTGGAAGCCGGGCAATCGGTGCCGCTGCCGCGCCGCCTGGCTGAGTTCGAATTGCCGCCGACCCTGCTGGGGCTGGCGGTCCTCGCCCGCGCGGACAGCGTTACCCTGGCGCCGCAGAATGACCGCTTCGTGGTCGGCGCCGCCGGCGGGGCGCGCCTGGCGCTGGACCCGGCGGCAGCCGCGCCCGTGAGCGGCGCGCCGGCGATGACCCGCAGCTTCGACCTGGCTTCGGCCAACCTGGATACCATGCTGAACCGGCTGCGCGGCCAGCAGCGCAGCATTGCCGGTGCCGCGCCGCTGGCCCGCGCCCCGGCCCGGCGGGATGCTGCTGAGACGCTGCTGGCGCTGGGCTTGGGCCAGGAGGCCCAGGCCATGGCCGGGCTGGCCATGGCGGAGGACCCGGCCGCGGCGGCGGACCTCCGCACCATCGGGCTGGCGGCGGCGGGTGCCGTGTTGGCCGGGCGCGTCGTTGACGCAAGGCCGCTGCGCGATGGCGGCCTGCCCGACAGCGATGAGGCGACACTGTGGCGCGCCGCCCTGGCCATGCTGGAACAGCAGCCGGAACGTGCCGCCACCGGCTTCGCTGCCACGCTGCCGCTGCTGCTGGATTATCCGCTGCCCTTGCGCGACCGGCTGCTGCCACTGGCGGCCGAGGCCCTGGCGGAAGCCGGGGAAACCGTCGCGCTGGCGCAACTGCTGGCGGCGGTGCCGGGCCGGCTGCCCTTGCCGCGCGCCATGCTGCTGCAGGCCCAGGGCAAGCCGGCCGAGGCGCTGGCCGGATATGACGCCGTCGCTGCTGGCATCGACCGCCGGGCGCGCGCGCTGGCCTTGCGCCGGGCCATAGACCTGCGGCTGGAAACCGGCGCGCTGGATGCGGTGGGTGCGGCCAAGGCGCTGGACTCCGCGCTGTTCGCCTGGCGTGGGGATGAGGTGGAATTGGCTGCACGCAAGCGGCTGGCGGAGTTGCGCGTGCTGGCCAAGACGCCGCGCGAAGCCCTGGCGTTGTTGCAGGAAACCGCGACGCTGTTCCCGGACCAGGCGGCGGCGCTGCGTCCGCCCATGGTCACCGCGCTACTGGCGGCGCTGCGCGATGACCCGCCGGTGGCCGCGGTCTCCCTGCATGATGCGCATGCCGATCTGTTGCAGGGCGACCCCAGGGCCGAGGAAGCGGCGCTGGTGCTGGCGGATCGGCTGGTCTCGCTGGACCTGACCGAGCGTGCCGGCACGCTGCTGGCCCGCGCCGCCGACCGCGCGACGGAGCCGACCCAGCGCGCCACGCTGGGGCTGCGGCTGGCGGCGCTGAAGCTGGAGGAAGGCAACGCGGCGGCGGCGCTGGCGGCGCTGGAATCGACCAAGGCCGAGGCGCTGGCCGAGCCGCTTTCGCGCGAACGCGTGGTGCTGGCGGCGCGGGCCGAGGCGCGGCGTGGCAACCTGGCTCGCGCGGTGGAAGGGCTGGAGGCGCTGGGCGAGGCCGGCATGGCCCCGCTTTCGGAGTTGCAGGCCGAGGCGCAGGACTGGCCGGCGGCGGCGGCGGCCGGGGCGCGCGTGCTGGCCGCGCTGCCAGCCGCCCCGGCGGCGCTGAATGCCGACCAGCAGCGCGTGCTGCTGCGCCAGGCTGCCTTCCTGGTGCTGGCGGGGGATGAGGCCGGCCTGGCGGCGCTGCGGCCCCAGGCGGTGCGGCTGCCGGAAGGGCCGCTGGCCGAGGGTTTCGGCGCGCTGACCGCCGAAGCGCTGAAGGGCCTGGCGGACCTGCCGCGACTATCACGTGAACAGCAGCTTTTCCGGAACCTGCCCAGAAGGCTGGAGGCATTGCGGGCTGGCGCACCGGTTACGCGGTAGGGAACCGGCTACCCCCCCGGGGTAGCGGGAAAAAATATTGGGGCGGGGGGCTAAATTCACTTGCACCCCGGGGGCCAGTGCCTCATATGCGCCCCCCGTTGACCTGATCGATACCCGATCACCAAGGTCATCTGCTGGTGCGAAAGGGGCCCTGCTATGGACGCTTCCATCACACTGGGGATGGTCTCGGATCTTCCGAGCGAAGCCCAGATGTCTGACTCCTCCACGACTGAGGCGAAGGACTATTTCGTTGTTCGTGATGGTGTAAAGTTCGCCGGCACGCACCTCATCATTGATCTTTGGGACGCCACCAATCTGGCGGACCCGGAGCACATCGACGCGGTGCTGCGCGAGGCGGCGATTGCCACCGGTGCGACGATCCTGCATGGGCATTTCCACCATTTCGGGCCGAACTCCGGCGTTTCCGGCGTGCTGGTGCTGGCCGAGAGCCATGTGTCGATCCACACTTGGCCCGAGCGCGACTACGCGGCGCTGGACATTTTTGTCTGTGGCGCCTGCAACCCGTACCTCGCCCTGCCGGTGCTGAAGAAGGGCTTCCAGCCCGGCAGCATCCAGCTGAACGAGCACAAGCGCGGCATGGTCGGCTGAAACATAGCCGAGCGTGAAGGAACCAAGGCCGGGCCTTAGGGTCCGGCCTTTCTTCTTTATGGGGCACATTGCCAAAGGGCCGCAGGGCCTGGCGGCGTGAATCCGCCCACGTGATCTTGGGGTGCAGGACAGATGGCGACCGACAGCTGGATCAACGAATCGCTCTACGCCGAATGGGGCCAGCGCTTCCTCGTGAAGCGCGAACTCGCGCGGGTGCAGAGCGACTTCCAGGATATCGTGATCTTCGAGAGCTACACCCATGGCCGGGTGATGGTGCTCGACGGCGTCATCCAGATCACCGAGGGCGATGAGTTCTCCTATCAGGAGATGATCACCCACGTGCCGCTGCTGGCGCATGGCGGTGCGAAGCGCGTGTTGATCATCGGCGCCGGCGACGGCGGCGTGCTGAAGCGCGTGCTGCAGCACCCCGGCGTGCAGGAAGCCGTGATGGTCGAGATCGACGGCGAGGTGATCCGGCTGTGCAAGGAGCACATGCCGAACATCGCCGGCGATGCCTGGACCAACCCGCGCGCCAACGTGATCGTCGGCGACGGCATCGACTACGTCCGCAAGGCGCCCACGGCGAGCTTCGATGCCATCATCGTGGACAGCACGGACCCCATCGGCGTCGGTGAGGTGCTGTTCACCGACGAATTCTATGAGAACTGCGCCCGTATCCTGGGTGAGCACGGCGTCATTGTGAACCAGTGCGGCGTGCCGGCCATGCAGGCCGACGAGCTGCGCGAGACCAGCCTGCGCCGCGGCAAGTTCTTCCCGGACATCTATGCCTATGTGGCGGCGGTGCCGACCTATGTCGGCGGCTTCATGACGCTGGGCTGGTCCGCCAAGGACAAGTCGATGCGGCAGCACGACGTCGCCACGATCCGCGCGCGCGCCGAGGCGGCCGGCATCATCGGCAAGACCGAGTACTGGACGCCGGAGATCCACTGCGGCGCCTTCAACCTGCCGCCCTACATCTCTCGGCACCTGCCGAAGTAGGCTTCGGCGCGGGCCGCAACGTCCGCGCCACCCGATACGGCCGCTGCCTGTGCAGCCTTCTACCGTGCGGTCGCTCCACTGGTGTTGCACACCACGGGCGACCTGGTCCGCGCTTCGGCGTGTACCGCTGGGCGAGGCGCGGGGCGGCGGCCGTTTCTGACTTTGTTGATGTGATACGGCCGCTGCCTGTGCAGCCTTCTACCGTGCGGTCGCTCCACTGGTGTTGCACACCATGGGCGACCTGGTCCGCGCTTCGGCGCTTACCGCTGGGCGAGGCGCGAGGCGGCGGCCGTTTCTGCAAGGTGGCGGCAGGGAAATGCTCCCCTGCCGCCGATTGGGCTACAGGTGCCAGTAGCCGGTGGCGTTGTAGTTGGCCGTTACCGTCGCGGCCAAGGCGTTCCAGTCGATGCTGCCATCGGCCAGGTGTGGCTCACCCAGCGACGTCACGGCATCCGCGGCGGTGCTGACCATCGCGGCGACGGCCGTGCTTACGAAGCCGCTCGCCGCTGCGGGGGCGGAACTGCCGCCCAGCGGCACGTAGTCCACCTGGCTGACCGTGATGGACGTGCTGGGGTTGGTGTTCAGGAAGCCGATGGTGTTGTTCATGCCGCCATGGGCGTAGTCGGCTGGCACATGGTCGGTGAAGGTGGCCTGGGTCTTGCCATCGACGTTGATGGTGATCTTCCCGGCTTCCCAGACCATCTGGTACTGGTGCCAGGCGTTGTTGCTGACGCCGTCGAAGATTTTGCCGACATAGCTGTCGCCGCCGTTGTTCCAATGGACGGTGCTGTACTGCGCGCCGCCGCCGTTCGGCAGCAGTTCCACCAGGTCCAACTCCTGGCCAGGCCACTGGTTGTCCCCGGGCCAGAAGACGATGGCCGGGCCTTGCTGGTTGCCGCTGAGCTTGGCTTCCACCGTGTAGGTGCCGTAGCCGTGGCCGGCGGACGGGCCGACGGCCCACTCCATCATGGCGGAAACCCCGGCCAGCGTGACCTGCCCGGGGACCGATGTATCCACGTTGTAGGCGTTGGAGATGGTGCCGAAGCCGTTGTCGAAATTGATGCTCAGCGCGTCATTGCCGTTGGCCATGTGATTGCTTCCTTGAGGGTCGATGCGGTGGCCCGCGCCGCAACCGCCCCATGGGGCGGAACGAAGACGCAGGGCGTTGCGTTGTGGAGCTAAGTAAGGTGGAAGCCTGGGCGCGCCGCCCTTTCCGCTGACCGGGCGAAGCCGGGGCGGAGGCTGGCGCACGGACGCACGGCTTTCGGCCGCACCATGGTGCGACACAGGCCTCGGCGCCAAGGCAGGGGCGCGCCGCTGTGCGTCAGGACCGAAGCCATTCTTGGCGCAGGCGTTCGCAGCCCCGGATCAGGGATGCCGCCGCGCCGGGCGGCTCTGGGTCGATCAGGCGGGGGGAGCGGCCTCGCCCAGCGGCGGGCGGACAGGGCGGTGGTGCTGCGGCGACGCGCGTCCGACGCGGCGCAGCCTGAACCAGCCAGTTAAGTCAGTGGCGTTCAAGGCAAGGGCTTCCCCAGGCTGATGATGCCATGGCGCCACCATGGCGCCGCGAACCGGAGGAGTTCTAAGCCGCATCCTGCGGGCAATACAAGCATTGAAGATAATATACAAAACGAAGTCGGAATTAGGGGTGTCGGTCGGGCGTGCCGGCGGCGGGGTGAAGGCCCCCGCCGCCCATGGCCCGCCTACAGGTGCCAGCTTCCGGTGGCGGCATAGTTCGCCTCCACCTGCGCGGCGATGGCGTTCCAGTCCACCGGAGTCTGCTCGGGCTGGGGCGCCGCCGGAGTCGCGGTGCCGTTCAGGTCCCACCGGCCGGTGGCCAGGAAGTTCGCTTCCACCTGAATCGCCAGGGCGTTCCAGTCGATCATCGCGGCAGCGCCGGAACCTGCGCCAACATTGGCTGCGGGGGCCGCCGCCGCGCTGCTGGCGCCCAGCGGCGTGTAGTCCACCGAGAACACGGTCAGCGAGGTGTGGCTGTTGTTGTTCAGGAAGCCGATGGTGTCGTTCATGCCGCCATGGGCGAAGTCCACCGGCACATGGTCGGTGTAGGTGGCCCGCACGGCGCCATCGATCTTCATGGTGATCACGCCTGGCGCCCAGATCATCTGGTATTCATGCGGGACGCCGCTGGCGACGCCCCAAAAGACCTGCGGGCTGTAGGCGTTGCCCCCATCATTCCAGTGCAGCGTGGCGTATTGGGCGCCATCGCCGTTGGGGGTGATCTCGACCAGGTCGATTTCCTGGCCGGGCCAGTTGTTGTCGCCGGGCCAGAACACGATGCCCGGGCCGGGCTGGTTGCCGTTGACCTGGGCGGCGATGGTGTAGGTGCCGTAGCCATGGCCGGCGGCAGGGCCGGTCGCCCATTCCATGATCGAGGCATTGCCCGCCAGGGTGATCTGCCCGGCAACGGACTGGTCGATGTTCCAGGCGTTGCCGAGGGTGCCGAAGCCGTTGTCGAAGGAAATGCTGAGCGCGTCGGTTGCGTTGGTCATGATGATCTTCCTGTTGCGTGAAAGGCTGGGCGCGCGGCATGCCCCGGCACCTCCGCACTGGGCGCGACAGGCGGCAGGCAGGCTGGGCTGCAGGCGTGAAAGGGGGGCGGGCGACGCCAGCGGGCAGGCGCGTTCGCGCGCTTGAACGATGCCGTGGGGCAGCGTTCATCGACCACGGGTTGAGGCGCGGCGCATGCCGAATGGCCCGTGGTGGCTTCGCCGCGGTCAGGATCGGAGGATGGTCGGGGTCGCTGGTAGGGGGAGCGGCAGTTCGGCCCGGTTACGCCGTGCTGGTCGCTGCGCCGCGGGGCTTCAGCGCGCCGCCGGGCGGTCCGTCCTGTGCGGCAGCATCAGGCGCCTGGTGTGCTGGCGATGGCAGGTGCCGTTGCGGCGCCCCTGCTGCTGGGCCAGGCCAAACGGAATGATGGAGGGCGGCAGCGGCAATTCGGGCATTCCCTTGCGGTTTGCATCACCTGCTCGCCAGGGCAATCACGACCCCGAGAGCATCGGCACCATAAGCGGCACCGACGCGTCGCGCAAGAATAGAGTACAATATACTAAAAGAGTGCGTATCAACCCTGGCGTGCGGCTGCTTCAGTAGCCGCCGTCCACCGGTACCTGGAACTTCGATTGCGCGCGGGGTTTGCCGCCGGCCGGCGCCTGGAGCGTGATCGCTTCTGACTGAAGCGCTCACGCTCCAGCCTTGTTGTTTGAGAGACTGATTCACGGCTTACGGCGATTCCGCCTCAGCCGATCAGGCTTAAGCAGGCGGCCAGCAGCAACAGGTTGAAGCTGGCAAGGCAGCAGCGGATCATCGTCTTGGAGTCCTCCCTGCGCTTCCTTTCAACGCCGGGGCCAGCTTCGCTACCCTTTGGGTCGCGTGGCTGATCAATCCAGCCGAACGTCGGCCGCCCGCGCCACCGCGCGCAGCTTGACCAACTCGCTGCGGATGTAGCTGCCGAAGGCGGCGGGGCCGAGCGGCGCCGGCGTCGCGCCCAACTCCACGATGCGCCGGGCCAGGGCCTCCCCCCGCACCAGCGCCAGGGTTTCGCTGGCCAGGCGTTCCACCACCGGGGCCGGGGTGCCGGCGGGTGCGATCAGCCCGGCCCAGCCGAGGAGCTCGAAGCCCGGCAGGCCCGCGGCCTCGGCCACGGTCGGCAGTTCCGGCACCTGCGGCATGCGGGCGGCGCTGGTGACGCCGAGCGCCTTGACCCGGCCGCCCTGGATATGCGGCAGCGCCGCGGCCAGGCTGTCGAACATCAGCTTCACGTTGCCGGCGATCAGGTCCGCCATGGCCGGCGCGCTGCCGCGATAGGGAATGTGGTTCAGCTGGATGCCGGCCGACTGACAAAAATGCTCGGCGGCCAGGTGCAGCGAGGAGCCAGGCCCGCCCGACGCGTAGTCGATGCTGCGCGGTGCCGCCTTCGCCTTGGCCACCAGGTCCGTCAGGGAGGAGAAGCCGGAGGCCGCGTTGACCACCGCGATCAGTGGCGTGGTGAAGACCAGCGCGATGGGGGCGAAGTCGCGCTCCACGTCATAGGGCAGGTTGGCCATGACCGCGGGGTTGATCGACAGCGGCCCGGAGGAGGCCATGCCCAGCGTATGGCCATCCGGCGCCGCGTGGCGGATGGCTTCCATGCCGGGGATCGAGGCGCCGCCGGCGCGGTTGTCGATGAGCAGTTGTTGGCCGAGCGGCGCGGCGAGCCGTTCCGCCAGCAGCCGGGCCATGATGTCGGTGGCCTGGCCGGGCGGGAAGGGCACCACCACGCGGATCGGCCGAGAGGGCCAGGATTGCGCCCGGGCAACTGACGGCAGGGAGAGGGCGGAGAGCAGGGCGCGGCGGTTCATCCGGGCATCGTCGCGCGCCCCGCGTTAGCTGGCAAACCCTTGCACCAGGCTGCCCGCCACCAGCCGCCAGCCATCCACCAGCACGAAGAAGATCAGCTTGAACGGCAGCGAGACCACGCTGGGCGGCAGCATCATCATGCCCAGCGACATCAGCAGCGATGCCACCACCATGTCGATGACCAGAAAGGGCAGAAAAAGCAAAAAACCGATCTCGAAGGCGCGCTTGAGTTCGCCGACCAGGAAGGCTGGCACCAGCACGCGCCAACTGGTCTGCTCCACGCTGGCGGCCTGCGGCAGTTGCGACAGGTCCTGGAACAGCGCCAGGTCGGCGTCGCGCACATTGGCCACCATGAACTGGCGGAACGGCTCGGCGCTCAGGCGCAGGCCTTCCAGCTCGGCGATGCGGCCTTCCATCATCGGCGCCAGGCCGTTCTGCCAACTCGCCTCGAAGGTCGGCTGCATGACGAAGAAGGTCAGGAACAGCGCCAGGCCGATCAGCACCGGGTTGGGCGGCACGCCCTGCGCGCCGATGGCGCTGCGCAGCAGAGAGAGCACGATGGCGATGCGGGCGAAGCCGGTCACCATCACCAGCAGTGACGGCGCCAGCGACAGCAGCCCGATCAGCGCGGTGAGCTGGACGAGGCGCGAGGTGCTGCCGGCCTGCCCGGCGGTGCCGAGGTCGATGGCGACCGATTGCGCCATGGCCGGGCCGGCGAAGCACAGCAGCGCCAGCACCACCAGCCCGGCCTTCAGCAGCGGCGAGGTGGATTGCGGTTCGGCCGGTGGTGGCTCGACCCAGCCCAACATGACGTCGGTGGTGCCGCCGGTCAGCAGCAGCGCCTCGCGGTTGTCGCAGCGCACCAGCAGCAGGCGGCGGCGCGGGTCCAGCGCCAGGGATTCCGCCAGGTGCAACCTGCGGCCTTGCGGGCTGACGAAGCGGCTGCCGCGCAGCGCCCGGGCGGCGGCCCAGGCCAGGGCCAGCACCAGCCCCAGCGCGGCCAGCGCCTGCACCCAGGTGGCGAAGGTCATGGGCGACCCAAGGGGAGGGAGGATGGGTAGGGCAGGGTGGCGGCGAGCCCTTCGACATCCCGCACCAGCGCTTCCAGCGCCGGGCGCAGGCGCTGGCCGGTGGCGGCGGGCAGCTGGGCCACCTGGGCGCAGAGCGTCGCCGCTTCCGCGTCCAGGCCAGCGAGGTCGATGGTGCGGCCGCTCTCCACCAGCACGCGCGCCATGGTGACGGTGCCGCGCAGGCTGTCGATGGCGGCGAGCGTCGTTTTGTCGGTCGGGCCTTTGCTCATGCCGCGGAGAGTCGCACGGCGCGATTACCCAATGCTTAGTGCGCCTCGGCCATTTCGGTGGGCGTGGTGCGCCCCGCGTTAACCGAAGTTTCGTGGCTGCCGGTGCAGGCTGCGCGCATGAACATTCCAGGTGACCCGCTTCTCGCGCTGACCGAACGCCGGCTGGGCTGGCTGCAAAGCCGGCAGCGCGTGCTGGCGCAGAACATCGCCAATGCGGATACGCCCGGCTACCAGCCGCAGGACCTGAAGGATTTCTCCCGGCTGGTCTCGCCGCGTGGCGCCGGCGTTGCGCTGGCACAGACCCAGGCCGCGCATCTCGGTGGCCGCGGCGGCGAGGCGAGCGCCCGGCGTGACCGCAACGTCACCGACCGCACGCCGGATGGCAACGCCGTCAGCCTGGATCAGCAGGCGGTGAAGATGGCGGAAACCGATACCGCGCATGCCCTCGCGATCAATCTCTACCGGCGCTATGCGGCGATGTACCGCACCGCGCTGGGCCGCGCTTCCTAAACCCGTTCCGCAGGAGCCCCGCCATGGACCTCGACCGCGCCCTTCGCATTTCCGCCGCCGGCATGCAGGCCCAGTCCACGCGGCTGCGCGTGGTCGCCGAGAACCTGGCGAACTCGGACAGCACCGGGCAGTCGCCGGGCGCTGATCCGTATCGCCGCAAGACCGTCACCTTCGCCAACACGATGGACCGCTCGGTCGGCGCCAACACCATCCGCGCCAACCGCGTTGGCACCGATGCCGACGCCTTCCCGCAGCGCTACGACCCGTCCCACCCCGCCGCCGACCCCAGCGGCTACGTGAAGCTGCCGAATGTCGATTCGGCGATCGAGGCGATGGACATGCGCGAGGCCCAGGGCACCTACAGCGCCAACCTGGCGGTGCTGGAAACCACGCGCGGCATGCTGACGCGCACCATCCAGGCGCTCGGCTGATGGTCGCGCCGATCGGGCCGGGCTCGGCGGCGGCGGCGGCCTATCGCGCGGCGCAGTCCATCGGCAGCGGCGCGGAGGCGACATCCGCCAGCGGCAGCAGCTTCGGCGCGCTGCTGGAACAGATAACCCATGGCGCCCTTGAGGCCGGGCACGCGGCGGACAGCACCTCGGCCGCGGCGCTGACCGGGCAGGGCGGCATCACCGAGGTGGTGATGGCCGTCTCCAAGGCCGAGTTGGCGCTGCAGACGGCGGTGGCGGTGCGTGACCGCGTGGTGGCGGCGTACCAGGACGTGATGCGGATGCCGATTTGATCGAACCCACTGGCGATGCGCTGTGGCTGGCGGTGCAACTGGCCGGGCCACCGCTGATCGCCATGCTGGTGGTCGGCATGGTGATCTCGGTGGTGCAGGCGTTGACGCAGATCCAGGAATCCACCCTGGCCTTCCTGCCCAAGCTCATCATCATGGGCCTGGTGCTGGCGCTGCTGGGGCCGAGCATGGGCGGCGCGATGCGCAGCTTCGCCGGCCGGATGTTCGACCGGATGGTGGCCGCCGGCGGAGCGCCGTGACGTGCCGGCCGACCTGGCCGCCGAGGCGTTCAACTTCATCCTGCTGTTCTGCCGGCTTGGCGCCGCCAGCCTGCTGCTGCCGGGCCTTGGCGAGCAGGATATCCCGCCCAGCATCCGGCTGGCGCTGGGGCTGACGCTGCCGCTGCTGCTGTTGCCGGTATTGGGGCCGGCGCTGCCCGCCATGCCGGAAGCGGTGCCGTCGCTGGTGCGGCTCGTCGTGCTGGAAATCCTGGCCGGGCTGTGGCTGGGGCTGACCGCGCGGCTGGTGGCGCTGGCGCTGGTGCAGGCCGGGCAGGCGGCGGCGCTGATGATCGGGCTGTCCAGCCCGTTGCAGACCGACCCGAGCATTGGCGGCCAGACCACGGCGCCGGCCCGGCTGTTCGGGCTGCTGGCCGCGGTGCTGACGCTGTCCTCCGGCCTGTATGCCGTGCCGCTGCGCGCGCTGGTGGAGAGCTATGCCCTGCTGCCGCCCGGCGCCGCCTTGCCGCTGGGCGCGACGGCGGATGCGCTGGCCCAGGCGGTGGCCGATAGTTTCTCGCTGGCGTTGCGGCTGGCGGCGCCGCTGCTGCTGGCGGCCATCCTGTCCAACCTGGCGCTGGCCTTGCTGGCGCGCGTGGCGCCGCAGGTGCCGGCCTATACCATCGCCGCGCCGGGGCAGATCCTGCTCGGGCTGATATTGCTGGCGCTGATCCTGCCGTCGCTGCTTCGGGTTTGGCTGGACGAAGCCGGCAGCAGCCTGGGCCGCATGCCGGGCCTGGGCTGAGCGATGGCCGAGCAAGCCGACGCCGAGGACCGCACAGAGGCCGCGACACCGCGGCGCCTGGAACGCGCGCGGGAGGAAGGCAATGTCCCGCTCTCCAAGGAGGCGGTGGGGTTCGCCAGCCTGGGCGGCGCCACGCTGGCCGCGGCCATCGCGCTGCCGCCGATGGGAGGCGAGTTGCTGGCCATGCTGCGCGGCATGCTCAGTGGCGCGCATGAGCTGGACCCTTTCCTGGCCTTGCACGAGGTGCTGCGCACCGGGCTGCTGGCGGCGGTGCCGGTGGCGGCGGGCGCCTTGATCGCCGCGGCCGGGGCCACGCTGATGCAGACCGGCTTCCTGATGCGCATCGAGGCGCTGATGCCGGACCCAGCGCGCATTGACCCGTTTGCGGCGCTGAAGCGACTGCTCAGCATCGACAGCGTGGTCGAGTTGGGGCGCACGCTGGTCAAGCTGGCGCTGCTGGGCGCCGCGCTGTGGCGGGCGGTGGACCTGGCGGCGTTGCAGCAGGCGCTGCATCGTTCGGCCGGTGGCTTGCTGGAGGAAGTCGGCCGCCACGCGCTGCGGCTGATGGCGGCGACACTGATCGTCTATGCCTTGCTCGGCACCGCTGACATGGTCTGGGTGCGGCTGCGCCACATGCGCAAGCTGCGGATGAGCCGCGAGGAAATGCGGGAGGAAGCGCGCGAGAGCGACGGCGACCCGCATGTGAAGGCGCGGCAGCGACAGATCCGCATGCAGCGGGCGCGGCGGCGCATGCTGGCGGCGGTGCCCAAGGCCAGCTTCGTCATCACCAACCCGACCCACTACGCCGTCGCCCTGGCGTATGAGCCGGGGCAATCGGCAGCGCCGAAGGTGGTGGCCAAGGGCATGGACAGCCTGGCGTTGCGCATCCGCGAGGTCGCGGCGCAGCATGGGGTGCCCATTGTGGAGAATCCGCCCCTGGCGCGCGCATTGCATCGGCTGGAGCCGGACACCGAAGTGCCGCCGGAACACTGGGAGGCGGTGGCGGAGGTGATTTCCTACGTCTATCGGCTGCAGGGCCGGCAGGTGGCCCGTGGCTGAACGCGGCGGCCTGTGGCGCCGCAGGCCCGCGCCGCCGGATGCCGCCTTCCGCCGGCTGTTCGAGGCCGCGCCCGAAGCCACCGCGCTGGTTTCCGCCGAGGGCTTGCTGCTGGCGGCCAATGCGGCGCTGCGCCGGCTGGCCGGCCCGGCGCTGCCGCTGCGCGAAGCCACCCCCGCCGCCAGCCTGCTGGCCGAGCCGGACCGCGCCAAGCTGGCCGCTGCGCTGGCGGCGCCGCACTCCGTCGCGCCGTTCGAGGCCCGGCCCGCCGACCCCTCGGCGCCCGAAGATGCCTGCTGGCAGGTGGTGCTCGGCCCGGTGGAGGCCAGCGACGCGCTGCTGCTGCGGGTCACGGACGTGACCCTGGCGCGGCGGGCCGAGGCGCGGCTGGCCGGTGGTTCCCGGCTGGAGACCGTGGGCCGGCTGGCCGGCGGCATCGCGCATGATTTCAACAACCTGCTGACGGCGATCCTGGGCGGTGTAGACGCGGCGCGCGGCGTTGGCCTGCCCGATGCGGCGCTGGTGGAACTGGAGCAGGCGCAGGCGGCGGCCCGGCGCGGCGCGGAGTTGGTGAAGAACCTGCTCGCCTTCGCCCGGCGGCAGACCCTGGTGCCGCGGGTGGTGGGGCTGAATGAGGTGGTGGCCGAGACCATCCAGCTGCTTGGGCGCTCGCTCAGCAGCCATGTGGTGATCGAATTCGCGCTGGAGCAACCGGGGCGGCTGGTGAAGGTGGACCCGGTGCAACTCGGCCAGGTGGTGATGAACCTGGCGCTGAACGCGCGGGATGCGATGCCCGAAGGCGGGCGGCTGCGGATCGGTACCGGGCATCGGCTGGTGCTGCGGCCGGAAGGCGAGGGCCCCGCCGCCTTGCCGCCGGGCCGCTACGCCGTGCTGGAGGTGGCCGATAGCGGCCAGGGCATGCCGCCGGAAGTGATGGCGCGGATCTTCGACCCGTTCTTTTCCACCAAGGGCAGCGCCGGCACCGGGCTGGGGCTGGCGACGGTGCAGGGGGTGGTGGCGCAATCGGGCGGGCACATCACGGTGGAGAGTACCCCGGGGCAGGGCACGTGCTTCCGCATCTACCTGCCGCGGCATGAGGGCTTGGCGCCGGCCGAGGCGCCGGTTGTCAGGGCGCCGGCCGAGGCGCCGGTTGTCAGGGCGCCGGCTGAGGCGCCGGTGGTGAAGGAGTCGGTGGCGCGCCCGCTGCTGCTGGTGGAGGACGAGGCCCCGTTGCGGCGCTTGGCGGAACGGGCCCTGACCAAGGCCGGCTACGCCGTGGTGGTGGCCGGGGATGCCGAGGACGCCTTGGAGCAGATGGTCGGCGCCGAGCAACCGGCGGCATTGGTCAGCGATGTCTCCATGCCCGGCATGGATGGCCTGGCCCTGGCGCGGGCGTTGCGGCAGCGCTGGCCAGGCCTGCCGGTGCTGCTGCTTTCCGGCTACGCTGCCAGTACCATCGGCAGTGACCTGGAGTCGGAGGGCATTCTGTTCGTCGCCAAGCCCTATGCGCCGGCGGAGTTGCTGGCGGCGGTGGGTCGAGTGTCGGCAGTGATATCCGTACCCTAAATGTTCTTGTTTTCCCGATCTGACGGGAACATATTGGCGACAGTTGGTTAATCGGCGCCTTAACCTTTCGTTTTCGAGTTGTTCTGAAACGACCGGAGCGTGTTAAGGTGACGGGCGAGACAACCAAGGGCGTTTCGCGCCAAGGTTGAAACTGGGGCGACGCAGCAGCGAGGATTGCGGGATTATGGCAGCAGACAAGAACAAGGCGCTGGACGCGGCGCTCTCGCAGATCGAGCGGGCCTTCGGCAAGGGCTCCATCATGCGGATGGGCGCCAAGCAGACGCTGGACGGCGACATGGAGGTGATCTCCACGGGGTCGCTGGGGCTGGACATCGCGCTGGGCATCGGCGGCCTGCCCAAGGGCCGCATCGTCGAGATCTAC
>CANBNK010000010.1 GCA_947371015.1 Acetobacteraceae bacterium
CCCCGCCACCCCGGGTGGAAGCCGCGCCGATTACCGCGCCCGTGGCCGAGGTTGTGCCCGCCAGCCCAGCCCCGCCGGCCGCCCAGGCGACGGAACCCGCCCCCGAACTGCCGCTTGCAGCCGAAGCCCCAGTCGCAGAAGCCCCGGCCGAGGACGAAGCCCCCCGCCGTGCGCCGCGCCGCCGCCTGGCCGCCAAGCCCGAAGCCGAGGGCGACGTCCGCAAGCCGACCCGCCGACGCACCATGGTGGAACGCGCCGAGGAACTGTTCTCCGCGCCGCCGGAAGCCGAGCCGGGGCATGTCGCCACGGAACACACGCTTAGCCTGCCGGTCGATGATAGCGCCCAGGGCACCGAGGCCGCCGCCCGCCGCCGCCAGCGCGTGGCCGATGCCCCGCGGTGGCAGGTTGCCGGCGCGATCCGGCGCGGCCGTCAGCCGCGCGCTACGTAACGCTCAGCGGCGCGAAGGCTTCACCTTCGTGCCGCTCAATCGCGACATGCCGTGTCACGCCGCCGGCGTGACACGGCATAAGCCGCAGCCGCCATTTGGTGGCTCGGCCTGCAAGCAGCGGGCCGCTGGTCGGAATCCCGTGCGCTTGGCATCAGTTCAATCGCGCAGCCGCGCCAGTCAAGCGAGCGCGCTACTCTGGCTTCATCCCTGCGGCATCAGCCAGCCCAGTCATCAGGCTGCGCTGGGCATCGATGAACTGCCCAAACGCCGCGCCTTCCAGCAGCGCCGGCTCGGCGCCGACATCGGCCAGCCGCGCCACCACCTCGGGCACCGCCAGCGCATGCCGCAGTGCCTGGTGCAGCCGGGCCAGCACCGGCTGCGGCGTGCCGGCCGGCGCATACAGCCCAATCCACTCGGTCAGCGCGAAGCCTGGCAGCGTCTCGGCCACCGCCGGCACCTCCGGCAGCACCGCCATACGTCGCTCGCTGGAAACCGCCATCGCCCGCAGCCGCCCGCCCTGCACCAGCGCCACGGCACTGGGCGTGGTGGCGAAGTTCAGCCGCGTATCACCGGTCACCACCGCCATGGCGCCGGTGCTGCCACCGCGATACGCCACCGCCTCGCCCCGCACCCCCGCGCGCTGCAAAAAATACAGCCCGGCGAAGTGCGAGGCCGAGCCCACGCCGGCCACCGCATAGTGCACCGGCAGCGCCTGGCGCTTCAGCTCGGCGATATACTCGCGCAGCCCCTCCGCCCGCTCCCCGGGCGGCACCACCAGCAAGAGCGGCATCACGCTGAGCCGCGCGACGGGCGCAAAGTCGCGCAGGTAATCAAAGCCGAGATTCGGGTGCAGCTTGTGGCGCACCACCAGCGCCGAGGCATCCGCCATCAGCGTGTAGCCATCCGGTGCGGACTGCGCGACCATCTGGCCGCCCTGGGTGCCGCCGCCGCCCGAGCGGTTCTCGATCAGCACCTGCTGCCCCAGCACCTGCGCCATCGGCGCGGCCAGCAGGCGCACGGTGGTATCGGCGCCGCCGCCGGGGCCGAACACCACCACCACACGAATGGGCCGGTCGGGAAAGCCTTGCGCCGCCGCCGGCCCGGCCAGCAGCAGCAACGTCATCAGCGCACGCAACATCTCACGGCATCCCATTGCGGCCATGCGCCCGGTAGCCCGGCCGCTCCGTCAGTTTTTCATAGTAGGCCGCCACCGCCGGGAAGGCCGGCTTGTCGAACCCCTTCACGCTGAACCAGCGGTTCACCACCAGCCCCAGCGGAATGTCTGCGAGTGTGAACGCGCCGAGGATGTGCGGCCCGCCGCTCCGCGCCAGCTCATCTTCCACCAGCGAAATGCAATCCGTAAAATCGCGCCGCCCCTGGCCGACGAACCACTCATTGTTCCACGGCATTTCCTGCAACTGGCCACCGAGGAAGGCGCCGCGCATGGCATGGGTCAGGTCGTAGGCCACCCAGTCCATCCACTGTTCCACCTTGAAGCGCGCCGCCAGGTCGCTGGGGTAAAGCTGTTCGGCGCCATGCTTGGCGGCGAGGTAGCGGATGATCGCATTGCTCTCCCGCATCACCAGGTCGCCATCGATGACCACCGGGATCTGCGCCACCGGGTTCAGCTTCAGGAATTCCGGCGTGCTGGTCGGCGTATAGCCGCGCCCCCAATTCTCGCGGTCATACGGAATGCCCAGCTCCTCGCAGAGCCACAGCACCTTGCGGACGTTGAACGAATTCGGCCGCCCGAGAACCTTCAGCATCTAGCCCTCCTGCAGCCAGGCACGGATTTCCGCGTTGTGCTCGCCCAAATCCGGTGCCCGCCGCCGCACCGTGGCCGGCGTGCCCTCCAGCCGCACCGGCGGGCGCAGCGCGCGCTGTGGGCCATGCGTCGGGTCGTCGTATTCCATCACGGTGCCGCGCGCCTGCGCCTGCGGATGCGCCAGCGCTTCGTCATAGGAAAGCACCGGCTCGCTGGGGATGCCGTGCTGGCCCATCGCCGCCAGCCAATCCGAGGTATCGCCCTTCAGCAACTCGCCCTGGATGATCGGGATCAGCACCGCATTGTTAGCGACACGCTGGGCATTGCTGGCAAAGCGCGGGTCGTCGCGCAGTTCCGGCCGGCCGATGATGCCGCACAGCGCCTGGAAAAACTTTTCCTTGGAAGCGCCCAGCGTCAGCCAGCCATCCCGCGTCTGGAACACCCGGTACGGCGCGCTGCCGCGATGCAGCTGCCCCATCCGCGCCGGGCGGGTCCCGTGCGTCAGCACGTGCGCCGCCTCATAGACACCGAGCGAAATCCCCGCCTCCAACAGCGACTGGTCGATCAGCTGGCCTTCCCCGGTGCGGTGGCGCGCCTGCAACGCCCCCAGCACCGCGATGGCGCTGTACATGCCCGCGGTCACGTCGGTGATTGCGATGGGCAGCCGGTACGGCTCGCCTTCCGGCGGGCCATTGCCGAACATCAGCCCGCTCATGCCCTGCGCCATCATGTCCAGGCCACCATGCCCGGCCCACGGCCCGGTCTGCCCAAAGCCGGAGATGGAGCAATAGACCAGCCGCGGATTCACCTCCCGCAGGGCTGCATACCCGAGGCCCAACTTGGCCAGCGTACCCGGCCGGAAGTTCTCCACCAGCACATCCGCCCGCGCCGCCAGTTGGCGCACCACGGCCACGTCATCGGGGTTCTTCAGGTCGGCGGTGATGCTGCGCTTGTTGCGGTTCCACACGCTGAACGGCGCGCCCCTGCCGTCCACGAAGGGCGGCATCTTCCGCGCGTCATCGCCGCCATCCGGGCGTTCCACCTTGATGACATCGGCGCCCATGTCGCCCAGCAGCATGGTGCAGTAGGGGCCTGAGAGAAAATTCGTCAGGTCCAGCACCAGCAGACCATCCAGCGCACCGGCCATCTTCGTTCCCCCGCATGTTCGGCGCGGAGTAGAACGCGGCTGGTTCGCGCTGGCAAATCAGGCGCTGGTGGTCCCGAGAGGGACGCCGTCCCTCTCGTACTCTCCCTGCCAAAGGCCGAAGGGCCTTTGCGAACCGATCGTTCAAAACCCGGGTTCCAAGGGCCTCTCGGCCTTTGGTGGGGAAGTTTGCAGGGGCAAAGCCCCTTCAACCAGCTACATCCCCTGCGACACCTACTTCCCAGGCGCCTGCGGCGACCTACTTCCCAGGCGCCTGCGGCACCATCCTACCCAACCGCCGCCCGCCAAACACATGCACATGGAAATGCGGCACTTCCTGCCCGCCTTCCTCGCCCATATTGGTCAGCAGCCGATAGCCGCGCTCCTCCAGCCCCTCGGCCTTGGCCACCTGGCTGACCAACCGCCAGAAGCCGGCGATCGCCGCATCATCGGCGGTGGCGTGGAAATCCGCCGCGCTGACGAACCGCCCCTTCGGCACCACCAGCACATGCACCGGCGCCTGCGGGTTGATGTCGCGGAAGGCCAGCGCGTGCTCGCTCTCGGCGACCTTCTGGCAGGGAATTTCACCCCGCAGGATGCGCGCGAAGATATTCGCGTCGTCATAGGGTGGCAGGCCGGAAACCGACATCGTTCTCTCCCGTGGCGGTCGTTCGAGCGGATGCTTCACGCCGACGGTGTTGCCACCTGCGGCGATCACGCGCTCAGGGTAGCTTGGTGGTCCGCGCAACCCGAAGAATGCCCTTCGGTCGCGCCGCCTTCTCGGCGATCCCGCTGATCCCCTCGCGGCGCATCAGCTCGCCCCAGACCTCGCCGGGCTGGATGCCGGCATTCACCCACACCACCACCAGGTGGTACAGTAGGTCGGCGCTTTCGCTGACGGTGCCCTCATGGTGGCCCAGCGTCGCCTCGATAACGCATTCCACCGCTTCCTCGCCCAGCTTCTGCGTCACCTTCGCCGTGCCGCGCGCCATCAGCCGGGCGGAGTGCGAGCCTTCGATATCGCCGGCCAAGCGGCGGCTTTCCACCGTCTGCCAAAGCCGGTCCAACACGTCCGGCCCGGCGCCGGCGGTGTCCATCTCCAACGGCCGCAACATGCGCGCATCGGCCCGCGCCAGGGCGGCCGGCTTCTTCGCCGCCTTCGGCCTGGTCTTCATCTTCGGCGCCGGCGCGGCCTTGGCTTTCGCCTTGGGCGTTGCCTTCAGCTTGGGCTTGCTATCCTTGGCCATAGTCAGGCGGCCTTCATGGTTGCGGCCAGCGGGCGCACCGGGAAGCCGGCGGCGGCCAGCGCCGCCTTGGCATCGCCGATGCGAAACTGGCCATAGTGGAAAACGCTCGCAGCCAACAATCCAGTGGCGCCAACCCGCGCCCCTTCAACAAAATGCTCCACCGTGCCGACCCCGCCCGAGGCCACCAGCGGCAGCCGCACCGCGGCGCGCACGCGGGCCAGCAGGTCCAGGTCGAAGCCCGCCTTGGTGCCGTCCCGGTCCATGCTGGTCAGCAGGATCTCCCCAGCGCCGAGGCTCTCCATCCGCGCCGCCCAGGCGACAGCGTCGATCCCCGTGGGCTTGCGCCCGCCATGGGTAAAAATCTCCCAGCGGCCGTCGCTGACCTTGCGCGCGTCGATGGCGACGACGATCGCCTGGCTACCAAAAGCTTCCGCCGCGCGCCGCACCAGGTCCGGGTCCGTGACGGCAGCGCTGTTGATGCTGGCCTTGTCGGCGCCGGCCAGCAGCAGCCGGCGCACATCCTCAACGCTGCGGACGCCGCCACCCACGGTCAGCGGGATGAACACCTCCGCCGCGGTGCGGCTGACCACGTCGTACATGGTGTCGCGGTTTTCGTGCGTCGCGCCGATATCCAGGAAGGTCACCTCGTCGGCGCCTTCGCGGTCATAGGCGCGGGCCTGTTCCACCGGGTCGCCGGCATCGCGCAGCGCGACGAAGTTCACGCCCTTGACGACGCGACCGTCCTTCACGTCCAGGCAGGGAATGACACGCAGCGCCAGCACAGATCACCCGAAGAGTTGTCGAACAGGGGCAAGGCCGCCAGTGGCGGGCTGCCCCCCCATGCAGAGAAACCCCCTTGGGGTCAAGCAGTTGTCGCGCGTCAACCAGTTTCGCCAACGGGTAGCAGCGCGCGTTGCCGCAGGGCGTGGCAGCTTGATGAAAATCGTGCCGCCGACGCCGCGACACGGACCCGTTCCAGTGCCACGCGCTGCTGGTGCAGCAGCGCGCAACCATTGGTTCCACGCCGCCAGAGCCTGTTCCGCGCCGCGTTTCGCGGACGCTTATTCCGCACCGCGTTTCGCGGACGCTTATTCCGCGCCGCGTTTCGCGTCGACGCTCAACGGCCCCGGCCCTGCAAACACCAGGAACAGGAAGACAAAGCTGTACAGCGCCGCCAACTCACCGCCGTTCAGGATCGGATAAATCCCGCGCGAAAAATGCACCATGAAGTAGGCCACCGCGGTAAAGCCGCTGGCCAGGAACGCCGCCGGCCGGGTGAACAGACCCACCGCCAGCAGCACGCCGCAGACCAGCTCGATCAGCCCGCCAAACCACATCAAGTTGCCGAACACCACCGCCGGCGGGTGGTTGGCCGGAAAGTCCAGCAGCTTCAGGCAACCATGCTGCAGCAGCAGCAGCCCCGACATGAAGCGCAGCAGGCTCAGCATGCGCGGTTGCCAGGCAACCAGGACCGCATTGTTCATCGTGAAATACCCCTTGATGTTCCAAGCCCGGCCGCAACAACCGACCATCAGGGGGGATAGTCGCTATCCCCTGGCCAGCGCCAGCGCCGCAGCGGGGTCGATGCGGCCATCATACAGCGCCCGGCCGATGATCACCCCTTCGATCCCCTGATCCCCAAGCTTCGCCAGCGCGGCCACATCGGTAATGCTCGCCACCCCGCCGGAGGCGATGACCGGCAGCCGCACCGCCTGCGCCAGCGCCAGCGTGGCCTCCAGGTTCACCCCGCCAAGCATGCCGTCGCGGTCGATATCGGTGTAGATCACCGCCGCCGCGCCGGCATCCTCGAACCGCAGCGCCAGGTCGGTGGCGGAGACGGTGCTGACATCCGCCCAGCCCTCCGTCGCGACCATGCCGCCCTTGGCGTCGATGCCCACCGCCACCTGGCCCGGAAACGCCCGGCAGGCCGCGCGGGCGAAATCCGGGTCCTTCAGCGCGGCCGAACCGAGGATGACGCGCGTCAACCCCGCCGCCAGCCAGGCCTCCACCGTCGCCATGTCGCGGATGCCGCCACCCAGCTGCACCTTGTGGCCGGGAATGGCCGCCAGAATGGCCTGCACCGCCGCCGCATTGGCCGGCTTGCCGGCAAAGGCGCCGTCCAGGTCCACCACATGCAGCCAGCCGAAGCCGGCCTGCCGCCAGGCCAGCGCCTGCGCCGCGGGGTCGCTGCCATAGACCGTGGCGTCGGCCATCTCGCCGCGCTTCAGCCGCACCACCTGGCCGGCCTTGAGGTCGATGGCGGGGTAGAGCGTCAGCGCCATGGGAATATCTCGCTTGCCTGGGCCAGGGCGCTAGCCGGCTTCGTTGATCAGCTTGTCCGTGCTGCGCCCGCGCCCGGGTTCCAGCAGCTTGAAGTAGTAATGCCCGGCCACGGTCTGCCCGCCGACGCGGGCATAGGCCGGATGCGTGCCCCAGCGGGTATAGCCCAGCCCCTCGAACAGCGAGATGGCGGTGGCCTGCGTCGCCCGCACGTCCAGGTTCAGCACGCGAATGCCCATCGCCGCCGCCCGCTCCTCCACCCGCGCCACCATCAGCCGCGCCAGGCCGTGGCCGCGCGCATAAGGGGCGATATAGGCGTGGGTCAGCTGTGCCCCGAAGGCCTGGGCTTCGTTGTTGCGCGGCGGCCGCACCAGTTGCGCGCTGCCCACCACGTTGCCGTCCAGCCGGGCCAGGTACAGCTCCCGCTCCGGCACCAGCAGCACACCCCGAAAGTGGCGCTCCAGCGCGGTGCGGCCCTGCGGCTCCACCCAGCCGAAGCCGCCACTCTCGATGATCGAGGCGTCGGTCGCCTCGCACAGCTCGGCCATGTCGAGGTCGTCGATCCGCGTGGCCAACTCGATCGACAGGGCATGCCCTTGGGGCCCCCCCGCCGCGGCCGCGCTCAAGGCGCCCACCGCAGGAAGTTGCCGAGGATGCGCAGTCCCACCGTCTGGCTCTTTTCCACATGGAACTGCGTGCCGGCGACGTTCCCGCGCCCGACAATCGCCACCACCGGCCCACCATAGTCGGCGGTCGCCAGCGTCTCCTCGGCCAGGCCACCGGCCAGCGCATAGGAATGCACGAAGTAGCCGTACTCGCCCGGCGCGATACCCGCCAGCAGGGCATGGCCCGGCGTGAAGTCCAGGCTGTTCCAACCCATCTGCGGCAAGGGCAGCGCGCTGCCATCCGCCGCCCGCGGGTCCATCGGCGCGATCTCACCCTTGATCCAGCCGAGGCCGGGGGTCACGCCATGCTCCAGCCCGCGCTCCGCCATCACCTGCATGCCGACGCAGATGCCCAGCAGCGGCGTCCCGCCGGCCACGCGCTTCTCCAGCGCCGCGACCATGCCCGGCAGCGCCGTCAGCCCGGCCCAGCAGGCGGCAAAGGCGCCCTGGCCCGGCAGCACAATCCTGTCCGATGCCAGCACCTCGGCCGCATCCCGGGTGATGAAGGCGTCGATCGCCATCCCGCCATCCGCCGCCGCCCGGTCCAGCGCCCGCAGCACGCTGGCCAGGTTGCCCGAACCGGGATCGACCACGGCGATCTTCTGCGGGGCGCTCATGCCGCGGCATCCAGCAGGCGTTGCGTCGCGGCCTCGGCATCCGCTGCCGCCACCACGCCCGCCACGGCCCAACCTTGCCGCGCCAGCGCCCAGCGCCGGATGTCCTCGGCCTCAAAGGCGAAGACCAGCTGCAACCCCGCCGCCGCCCAGGGGCTGAGCAGCCCCAGTAACGCGCTGGCCACGAACAGCACCGCCGCCGGCCACCACAGCCGGTGCGCCAGCAGCCACAGCGGCCCGAACAGCAACGCGGCCCAGCTGAAACCTTCCGGCACCAGCAATGGCATCGCCGGCCCCGCCGAGGCGCTCTCCGCGGGGGGGGTATGAACGGTGAAGACCCGCATCAGGCCTCCAGCACGCCCTTGGTGGAGGGCACCGCATCCGGCGCCCTGGGGTCCAGCTCCAGCGCCATGCGCAGCGCGCGGGCCAGCGCCTTGAAGCAGGCCTCCGCGATGTGATGCGCGTTGGTGCCGGCCTTCAGCGTCACATGCAGCGTCAGGCCCGCGTTGAAGGCGAAAGCCCGGAAGAACTCCTCGAACAGCTCGGTATCCATCTCGCCGACCTTCGGGCGCTCGATCGGCACGCTCCACGCCAGGAAGGGCCGGCCGGAGATATCCAGCGCCGCCTCGGCCAAGGCCTCGTCCATCGGGATCATGGCGTGGCCGTAGCGCCGGATACCGCGCTTGTCGCCCAGCGCCTGGCGTAGCGCCTGGCCCAGCACGATGCCGACATCCTCGGTGGTGTGGTGAAAATCGATATGCAGGTCGCCCACCGCCTTGACCGTCAGGTCCAGCATGGCGTGTTTTGCCAGCGCGGTGAGCATGTGGTCGAGAAACCCGATGCCCGTGGCGATGCTGCTGCGCCCGGTGCCGTCCAGCACCATGGTCGCCTGGATATCGGTCTCGGCCGTGGTCCGGGAAACCTCGGCACGGCGGGGGATCAGGGCCTGCATGCGGGGTGAGATACGCCTGCGGCCCCCGCTTCGCCAGCCCTGTTGCGGCATCCGGCCTGCCGGCCCCCTGCGGCTGCCCGCAACCCCGCCCGGCCCGCGGCAACCCCGCCATCCGGCGGCCCCCAGGCCCCCGTTGCCGCCGGCCGCGGAAAGCCCCACATCCCCAACCATGAACACGACCCCACACGACCCGCTCGGCTGGCACGGCACCACCATCCTCTGCGTCCGCCGCGGCAACCAGGTCTGCATGGCCGGAGACGGCCAGGTTTCCCTCGGCCAGACCGTGGTCAAGGGCAATGCCCGCAAGGTCCGCCGCATCGCGCAAGGCAAGGTGCTGGCCGGTTTCGCCGGCGCCACCGCGGATGCTTTTACGCTATTGGAACGCCTGGAAACCAAGCTGGAGCGCTTCCCGGACCAGTTGGAACGCGCCTGCGTCGAGCTGGCCAAGGATTGGCGGACGGACCGCTATCTGCGCCGCCTGGAAGCCCTGCTGGCCGTGGCCGATGGCAAGCGCAGCCTGCTGCTGACCGGCCAGGGCGACGTGCTGGAACCGGAGGACGCCGTCATCGGCATCGGCTCCGGCGGCAACTATGCCCTGGCCGCCGGCCGCGCCCTGCTGGCGGTAGATGGCCTGACCGCCGAGGAGATCTGCCGCCGCAGCATGAAGATCGCCAGCGAGATCTGCGTCTATACCAACGGCAACGCCATCTTCGAAACCCTGGAATCTGTCTGATGGAAGCCGTGAACCTGAGCCCGCGCGAGATCGTCTCGGAGCTGGACCGCTACATCGTCGGCCAGAACGACGCCAAGCGCGCCGTCGCCATCGCCCTGCGCAACCGCTGGCGCCGCCAGCAACTGCCGGCCGGCATCCGCGAGGAAGTGGTGCCGAAGAACATCCTGATGATCGGCCCCACCGGCTGCGGCAAGACCGAGATTGCCCGCCGCCTGGCCCGCCTGGCCAATGCCCCCTTCCTGAAGGTGGAGGCCACCAAGTTCACCGAGGTCGGCTATGTCGGCCGCGACGTGGATTCCATCATCCGCGACCTGGTCGAGGTCAGCATCACCCAGATGCGCGAGACCGCCCGCAAGACCGTCCAGGCCAAGGCGGAATTGGCGGCCGAGGAACGCCTGCTGACCGCCCTGGTCGGCGAGGGGGCCAGCGGCGAGACCCGCATGAAGTTCCGGAAAATGCTGCGCGAAGGCCAGCTTGAGGCCCGCGAGGTCGAGGTCCAACTCGCCGACGCCACCGGCGGCATGCCCATCGGCATGATGGACATGCCCGGCCAGCCGCCGCAGATGCAGAACATGCAGGAGGCACTGGCAAAAATGTTCGGTGGCCGGCAGAAGGCCCGCAAGATGCACGTCGCCGAGGCCCGCATAGCGCTGACCAAGGACGAAGCCGACAAGCTGCTGGACGCCGAGGCGCTGACCCGCGACGCCATCGCCAATGTGGAAAACAACGGCATCGTCTTCCTGGACGAAATCGACAAGGTCTGCGCCCGCACGTCGGAGGGCGGTTTTCGCGGTGGCGACGTCTCCCGCGAAGGCGTGCAGCGCGACCTGCTGCCGCTGATCGAGGGCACCACCGTCACCACCAAGCACGGCCCGGTGAAGACCGACCACATCCTGTTCATCGCCAGTGGCGCCTTCCACATGGCCAAGCCTTCGGACCTGCTGCCGGAATTGCAGGGCCGCCTGCCGATCCGTGTCGAACTCCAGGCGCTGACGCGCGAGGACATGCGCCGCATCCTGACCGAACCCGAGAACAGCCTGGTCAAGCAATACGTGGCGCTGCTGGGCACCGAGGGCGTGACGCTGGACATCACCGCCGAAGCGGTCGATGCCATCGCCGACCTGGCCACCGACATCAACGCCCGTGTCGAAAACATCGGCGCCCGGCGGCTGGCGACGGTGCTGGAGAGGTTGCTCGAAGAAATCAGCTTCACCGCCAGCGACAAGTCCGGCGAAAGCGTGCGGGTGGATGCCGGCACGGTGCGCGACAAGGTGGCGCCGCTGGCCGCCAGCGCGGATCTCAGCCGGTATATTCTATGAGCCTGACCACGACGGTGGCGCTGCCCGCCCAGGCCCTGGCCGAGCTGCACGCCGCCGCCCGCGTGCTGGAGCATTCCTCCTTCGCCCTGCGCCTGGCCAGCATGGTGGGCCAATCGGTGGAGGCGCTGAAGCGCGCCCTGCCCAAGCCCATCGAAAACGCATTGGACAGTGCCGTTCGCCGCGCACTGGAAACCGCGATGAAGGCCGCGCTGAAGCTCGACCCCGGCGCCAGCGCCTCGCGCTGGCTGCATCGCGGGCTGATGGCAGCGTCGGGCATCGCCGGCGGTGCCTTCGGCCTGCCCGGCACACTCGTGGAGCTGCCGGTCTCCACCACGCTGCTGCTGCGCCAGATCGCCGCCATTGCCGCCGAACAGGGGGAGGACCTCTCCGACCCCGCCAGCCAGGCCGAATGCCTCAAGGTCTTTGCGCTGGGCGGCGACAGCCCTGCCGATGACGAGGCCGAGGCTGGCTACTTCGCCGTGCGCCTGGCCTTGGCGGAAACCCTGAAGGGCGTGGTCGGCCGCAACCTGCTGGGCATGCTGCCGGGCTTCCTCGGCGCGGTGGCCGCGCGCTTCGGCGCGCCGGTGGCGGTGAAGCTCTCGGCCCAGGCCATGCCGGTGGTGGGGGCAGCCGCCGGCGCCGCGGTCAACCTGGCCTTCCTGGAGCATTTTCGCGGTATCGCCCAGGCCCACTTCACCGTGCGCCGGCTGGAACGCGCCCACGGCGCCGTTCTGGTCCGGGCCAGTTGGCCCCGCCTGAATCCAGAAGCAGGTGCCAGCCCACACGGCGTTGGGGCAGGAAGGTAGAACCCTACTACCCCTCGCCTCCAGCCGTCAGGAAATCGGGCGGCGCGCCGGGCGGCGAATCGGCTCCGGCGCCACCGGCTCGGGCGGCGGCGCAGGCCGGGCTTGAAGCAAGGCGCTGGTCAGCTGCTGGTCGCTGGCTATCTGCTGCAATAGCCCGGCCAGCGCGCCCTGCAAGGCGATCTGTGCCGCCGTCGCGTTCATCAGAACCTGGCCGGTCAGGGGGTGGTTGGCGCTGTAGACGCGGCCATAGAGGCTGCGCCCATCCGCTCCTTGCACCTGCAGCGAGGCGGTGACCTGGGCATTCGCGGTGGCCGACCAGAAGCCAAGGTCGAACATGTTATAGAATCGAGTTACCTCGATCCGGACAGTGGCATTGGCGCCCGGGCCGAAGCCCTGGCCGCCGAGGATTTCCGCCACCCCGGCACGGATTTCCGCGATAACATCGTTCTCGGCCGTAATGTCGGCGGCACGCATGCCGTAGCCGTTCTTCTTGTGGCTGATCTCCCGCTCCTGGCGGGCATCGGCGGCGACAACCGTGACCAGCACGCCGGCGGCTTGTGGCACCATCGCCACAGGCACGGCCTGCCGGCGGATCACGACGCTGTCCGGCGTCCAGGCGCATCCGGCAGTCAGCAGTAACAAGACGAATGATATCGCGCGCATCGGTATGTATTCCTGATTATTCTTTAATCAGAACATCAGCCATCAGCTTCGTCAACCTGCTATCCCAACCCCAGCAGCACGGCCCCCTGATAGGTCACAAACGCCGCCGCATAGGCCAGCGCCAGCATGTAGCCGAACAGGAACCACATCCAGCCGAGGCTGCCGGTCTCCTTCCGCACCACCACCAGGGTGGAAGCGCATTGCGGCGCGAACACGTACCAGGCCAGCAAGGCCAGCGCGGTGGCCAGGCTCCACTTGCCGGCCAAGGCGGCGCCCAGTTCCTCCGGCGCCTCATCGGCATTCTCGATGGCATAGACGGTGCCGAGCGAGGCCACCGCCACCTCCCGCGCCGCCATGCCGGGGATCAGCGCCACGCCGATCTGCCAGTTGAAGCCGATCGGGGCGATGATCGGCTCCAACGCATGGCCGATCTTCGCCGCCAGGCTGTACTCGATGGCCGGCTGGGTCGCGCCCTCGGGCGGCCGCGGCACGCTGGCCAGCACCCAGATCACGCACATCATGGCCAGGATAGTCGTGCCGGCGCGCTTCAGGAAGATGATGCCGCGCTGGTACAGCCCCATCAGCACGTTGCGCGCATCCGGCCGCTTGTAGTCCGGCAGTTCCAGCATGAAGGGCTCTGGCGGGGCCCCCTGAAACACGAATTTCTTCAGCAGGAAGGAGACGCCCAGCGCCGAGGCGATGCCCGCGGTGTACAGCCCGAACATCACCAGCCCCTGCAGGCTGAACACCCCGCCCACGCTGCGGTCCGGGATGAAGGCCCCGATGATCAGCGTGTACACGGGTATCCGCGCCGAACAGGTCATCAGCGGCGCCACCAGTATCGTCGCCAGCCGGTCCCGCCGGCTGTCGATGACGCGCGTGCTCATGATGCCAGGAATGGCGCAGGCAAAGCTGGACAGCAGCGGGATGAAGGCGCGCCCATGCAGCCCCGCCCCGCCCATGATCTTGTCCATCAGGAAGGCTGCCCGGCTCATGTAGCCGAAGTCTTCCAGCAGCAGGATGAACAGGAACAGCACGAGGATCTGCGGCAGGAACACCAGCACGGAACCGACGCCCGCGATCAACCCATTCTGGATGAAGCTCAGCAGCAGCCCCGCCGGCACCAGCGTGCCGACCCACACGCCCAGCGCATCGAACCCGGCCTTGATCAGCTCCATCGCCGGCGCCGCCCAGGTGAACACCGCCTGGAACATCAGGAACAGCACCGCCAGGAGGATGGCCAGCCCGGCCACGGGGTGCAGCAGCACCTTGTCCAGCCTGGCGGTTACCGTGTCCGGTGCCTCCGGGTGCTGCACGCTGGCGCGCAGAATCCGGTCAGCCTCCTTCTGCAGGCGGCGCACGCCAGCGGCATCCGGCTCGCTCCAACCCTCGGCGGCGTGCGGCACGCGGGGCGCGGCCAGCGCCGCATCCACCTTGTCCAGCAGCGCCGCGGTACCGCCGCGGCGTACGGCCACCGAGGTCACTACCGGCACCCCCAGCTCCGCCTCCATGCGCGCGACATCAATCACCATGCCGCGATGGCGAGCGATGTCGAACATGTTCAGCGCGAAGACCATGGGCTGCCCGGTGCGCTTGATCTCCAGCACCAAGCGAAGGCACAGGCGCAGGTTGGTGGCATCGCCGACACAGACAAAAAGGTCCGGCGGCGTCTCGCCTTCCAGCCGGCCCAGCACGGCGTCGCGCGTCACCACCTCATCCGGGCTGCGGGCGCGCAGCGAATAGGTGCCGGGCAGGTCCAGCAGCTTCAGCAGGCGCCCGGCCGGCGTGGCCAGCGCGCCTTCCTTCCGCTCCACCGTCACGCCGGGGTAGTTGGCCACCTTCTGCCGGCTGCCGGTCAGCGCGTTGAACAGCGCGGTCTTGCCGCAGTTCGGCCGGCCCACCAGGGCCACGCGCAGCTCGCGCGCCAACGGCAGCACCTCGTTCATCTCAATCCGCCGCCTCGACCAGGACGGCGGCGGCTTCCCGCCGGCGCAGCGCAATGGTCACGCCATCCACCCGAACAGCGATGGGGTCGCCGCCAAACAACCCCTGGTGCAACAGCTCCACCATGGCGCCCTCGACAAAGCCGAGCTCGACCAGTCGCCGCTCCAGTTCCTCGGGCGGCAGGCTGCCGGCAATCGGGTTCACCGCGCGGATGCGGCCACGGAAGCCCAGGGCCGCGGCGCCAAGATGGCCGCAGGTCGGAACGGAAGCGGTCATGGATACCACCCCGAAGGGCGGCAGGCAGTCGGTGCTGGTGGACATAAGGCCCCTCCGGGGCGCGGTGCCCGGATGTTATTGCGAATGGCTTGCAGTTGCAAGCTGACCCCCTTGGAAGCCCCTCAAGCTGGCCCCTGGCCACGTCCGCGGCAAGAGGAGTCCTGGCCAGTCCCGGAAATCCCGCTGGCCGGGCAGCGCCCCGCCGCCCGGCTGGGCGACGGGGCCGCCCAGCGGTCAGGCCCGATGGGCTGCCCCGCCGGGCATCGGCGCCTGGCTGTCCGCGGTGCGGCCGAACAGGTCGATCATGGTCGGGAAGACCACCAGGATGAAGAAGGGCAGGATGATGGTGCCGCCCACCACCACTACCGCCAGCGGCTTCTGCAAATCGCTGCCGATGCCGCTGGCCACCGCCGCCGGCAGCAGCCCGACCATGGCAGCCAGGCAGGTCATCATCACCGGCCGCATCCGGTCCACCCCCGCCTGGTCCAGCGCCAGGCGCCAGGGCATGCCGCCATCCTTCAGGTGGTGGAAGTGCGACAGCAGGATGATCCCCTCCATCACGGTAATGCCGAACAGTGCCAGGAAGCCGATGGCCGCGGGCACGCTGAAGTGCAGGTCCATCAAATCCAGCGCCGTCACCCCGCCGACGCAGGACAGCGGCAGCAGCCCGAAGATCAGCAGCGTGTCGCGCAGCGAGGAGAACTGCACGTAAAGCAGCACGGCAATGAGCGCGAGCGCGATGGGCACCACCACCTTCAGCCGGGCGATCGCGTCCTTCAGGTTGCGGAACTCGCCCACCCATTCCAGCCGATAGCCGGGCGGCAGCTGCACATTGGCATGGACCCGGTCCTCGGCCTCCTGCACCGCGCTCTGCTGGTCCCGCCCGCGGACCGAGAACTTCACCGGCACGTAGCGCTGCGCGTCCTCCCGGTAGATGTAGCTGGCGCCGGTCATCAGGCGGATATCCGCCACGTCGCCCAGCGTCGCGCCGGAGGTGGCGTTGATGGGAATGCGCGCAATCGCCTCCCGCCCGATCCGGTAGGGCGCATCCAGCCGCACGCTTATGGGGAAGTTGCGGTCGCCGCCTTCCTCGTAGAGCCGCGCCGCCTCCTGGCCGCCGATGGCGGTCTGGATCACGCTGTTGATGTCCGCAACCTGCAGCCCGTAGCGCGCGGCGCGGGCACGGTCGATGCGGATGGACAAGGTCGGCTGGCCCAGGGTGCGGAAGGCCGCCAGGTCGGCGATGCCCTCCACCTGCTCCATCTCGCGCCGCACCTGCTCGGCCAGCCGGGTCAGGATATCCAGCTCCGGCCCGATCACCTTCAGCGCATTGGCGCCCTTCACGCCCGAAGCCGCCTCCTGCACGTTGTCCGAGATGTACTGGCTGAAGTTGAAGTCCACGCCCAGGAACTCGCGCTGCAACCTGGCCTGAATCAGGCTGACCAGCTCGTCCTTGGTGGTGGCGCTGGTCCATTGGTCCATCGGCTTCAGCGGCACGAAGAACTCGGCATTGAAGAAGCCGGCGCTGTCGGTACCGTCATCCGGCCGGCCCTGCTGGCTGGTGATGGTGGTAACCTCGGGAAACTCCATCAGCGCGTCGCGCATCCGGTTGACGTAGCCATTGCCTTCTTCCAGCGAGATCGTCGCCGGCATGGTGGCGCGCATCCAGATGCTGCCTTCCTCCAGCGTCGGCAGGAACTCGCCGCCCAGCTTGCCGAACTGCAGCACCGCCAGCACCATCAGCACGCCGGAAATGCCGATGGTGCCCCAGCGGCGGCGGATCGCGTGGCCATACAGGTACTGGTGCGCCTGGCCCATGTACCGCACCATCGGCATGATCCTTTCCTTGGTGTGGTCGCTGAACAACGCCCCCGCCAGGGCTGGCGCCACGGTGAAGGTGGCGAACAGCGCGCCGCCGATGGCATAGGCATAGGTCTTGGCCATCGGCCCGAAGATGCGGCCCTCGATACCGCCCATGGTGAACAGCGGGATGAAGGCGGCGACGATGATCAGCGCCGAGAAGAAGATCGCGGTGGAGACCTCGCCCGAGGCGCGCTGCACGATCAAGGGCACGCCGGACAACCCGCGCGTGGCCGCCGGCGGCGATTGCAGCCCGGAATGCCGCATGTGCAGGTGCCGGTAGACGTTCTCCACCATGATCACGGTGGCATCCACCAGCAGCCCGAAGTCCAGGCTGCCCAACGACAGCAGGTTGGCGCTCTCGCCGCGCAGCAGCATGACCACCACGGCGGTGAAGAAGGCGAAGGGAATGGTGGCGCCGACCACGATGGCGCCCCTCAGGTCGCCCAGGAACAGCCACTGGATGAACACCACCAGCAGAATGCCCATGATGATGTTCTTGACCACATGGTGGGTGGTGACATCCACCAGCTCCTTGCGGTCGTAGATCGGCACGATCCGCACACCTGGCGGCAGCACGCCGCCGGCATTGATGGTGTCCACCTCCTCCCGTACCGCGGTGATGGTCGGCAGCGTCTGTTCGCCGCGGCGCATCAGCACCACGCCCATGACGATGTCGTCGTCCCGCTCCTGCCCCGCAATGCCCAGCCGCGGCAGGTTCGACACCTCCACCCGCGCGACGTCGGACAGCAGCACCGGCACACCGCTGCTGGCGGTCAGCACCACGTTGCGCACGTCGTCCAGGCTGCGGATCAGGCCCACCCCCTGCACCACGGCGCTCTGCGGCCCGATATTGAGCAGGCCGGCGCCCACAGTGGCGTCGCCATTGCCGATGGCGCTCATCACGTCCGGCACGCCAAGGCCGAAGGCGACCAGCTTCGGCAGGTCGATGATGACATTGTAGGACTTGGTCGGGCCGCCATAGGCAGTCACGTCGATGACGCCGGGCACCCGCTTGAAGCGGCGCTGCAGCACCCAGTCCTGCAGCACCCGCAGGTCGGTCAGCCCGAAGCCGGGCGGCCCAACGATGCGGTAGCGCAGAATCTCGCCGATCGGGCTCCACGGGCTGATCTGCGGCTGCACGCCGGCCGGCAGCCCGCTCAACTGGCCCAGCCGGTTCAGCACCTGCTGCAATGATTGTTCGTAGTTGAACGCATAGGTGAACTGCACCGAGACCACGGAAAGCCCGAACAGGCTGGTTGACCTGATCTTCGACAGGTTGGGCATACCCGCCAGGCCAACCTCGATCGGCACGGTGATGTAGCGCTCGATCTCCTCGGCGCTCTGCCCGGTATTCTGGGTGATGACCACAACGGTCGGCGGCACCGGGTCGGGATAGGCCTCGATGTTCAGCTGCCGGAAGCCGGCGAAGCCGATGCCCAGGAAAGCGACGAACAGCAGGATGACCAAGGCGCGCTTCTGCAACGCGAAACTGACAAGTTGATGCATGGGCTGACCAGACTTCCTTGCTGCCGCCCCACGGGGCGTCCGACTTGCTTAGAATAGCACCGCCGGGCTTACCGACAGCTACCCAGCCCGCTTACGCCTGGGCCATTTATCGCGCGCCAGGGCGCCTCCCCGCTGACACTCGCAATCCAGGCGCCGGTCGCGTGGCCCGCAGCGCCCCGGCCTGTGCCACCCCTTGGAGCAGCGTCGCGAACCTGTCCCCGGACCTGCGCCCCCGGAGCTACACCCCCCCACCTGACCCTTGGCCCGCTTGCGGCAGCGCCCCTGGCGCCACGCCGGCGCGGCCGGCCACCACCCTTGACCCTTCGCCGCAACCGTCCGAAGCACGCAGCATGACCTCTGCTCCCGCCCCGTTCTGGCCCACCGCCCTGGCAGCCGCCTGCGCGCCCTGTTCCGGCATCGGCTTGGCCCGCTTCGCCTATGTGCCGCTGTTTCCCGCCATGGTCGCGGCGGGCTGGGTGGATGGCGCCGGCGCAGGCCTGCTGGGTGCCGCCAACCTCGCCGGCTACCTCATCGGTGTGCTGGCGGCGCGGCGGGTGGGCATGGCCATCGGCACCGCGCGCACGCTGGACCTTGGCCTGCTGCTGGTGGTGGCCAGCTTCGCCATGTGCGGCGTCCAGGGCGGGCTATGGTGGTTCGTGCCGTGGCGGCTGCTGGCCGGGGTGGCGGGCGGGCTGCTGATGGGCCTGGCCGGCCCGGCCACCCAGGCCAGCGTGGCACCCGAGCGGCGCGGGATGGCCGGTGGCATCGTCATCGGCGGCGTCGGCGCCGGCGTTTCCATTGCCGCCATCGCCGTGCCGCTGCTGGTGCCGCTGGGGGTGCAGGTGGCCTGGTTCGGCCTGGCCGGGCTGGTGCTGTGCCTGTGGCTCTTCGCCCATCCGCGCTGGCCCAGCGCCCCGGTCGGCCCGGCGGCGGAACCCGGCCAGGCTCGCCCCAAGGCGGCCAACATGATCCTGGCCTATGGGCTTTCCGGCGGCGGCTTGGTGCCCCCGATGATCTACATGGCGGACATGGCGGTGCGCGGCCGCGGCCTGCCGCTAGAATGGGCCTCCGGCGTGTGGCTGCTGTTCGGCCTGGGCGGCATCGTCGGCACGCTGTCGGCCGGCACGGTGGTGGACAAGCTTGGCGGCGCCCGCAGCTACCGGCTGTGGCTGGTACTGCAGGTGGCCGCGCTGGCGCTGTGTCTGCCGGCCAGCCCCTGGCTGCTGGTGCCGGCGGCGATCCTGTGCGGCTTCGTCGCCATGGGCGTCACCGCCGTGGTGCTGACCCTGGCGCGGGAACGCGCGGGCGCCGCGGCCGGCGCGGTCTGGTCGCGCACCACGGCCTGCTTCGCCATCATCCAGGCGGTGGTCGCCTTTGCCCTGGCCCAGGTCTTCGCCGCCACCGGAGAGAGCCACCTGGCGGTGTTCAGCGCCGGGCTGGCGCTCAGCGTGGTGGCGCTGGGGGTGCAGCTTGCGGAGCGGCGCTGATCCCGCTACGCCTTCCCATGTCCTTGAATAACCTGGGGAAACCCTCACCACCTCTGCATATGAACAGCTATGCATGGGTGCTTGTCCTGGTCCTGCTGGCGCTGGCTACGCCAGCCCTGACCACCCAGGCCGTGGCGCAGCGCGGCAGCGGCCGTGGCGCCGGCGAACCCCTGGGCACCGAGGGCGACGCCCTGTTCCCCAGCCTGGACCGGCTGCAACGCCAGGGCGAGGCCGCCGGCTGGCTGCTGCACGGCCAGGCCACCTTCGTGGAACAAGGCCACCCCAGCTTCCGTTCGCCCTACACCGGCGCGAACTCGATGCAGCCCAAGGCGATGCAGCGGAACACCTTCTCGGCCGACCTGATCCTCGGCCGCCGGCTGTGGGAAGGCGCCGAGGTCATCCTCAACCCCCAGGTCATCCGCGGCTTCGGCCTGTCCGGCACGCGCGGCGCCGCCGCCTTCCCGAATGGCGAGGCCTTCCGCCTGGGTAGCGAGACCCTGGCCGGCTTCATCCCGCGCGCCTTCATCCGCCAGACCATCGGCCTCAGCGCCGACCAGGTCGAGCAGGAGCGCGACCCGCTGCGCTTCGCCGGCACCCTGCCGCGGGAGCGGATCACCATCACCGCCGGCAAATTCGCGGTGTTCGATATCTTCGACGACAACCGCTACGCCCACGACCCGCGCAGCCAGTTCCTCAACTGGGCCTTTGTCAGTGCCGGCGCCTTTGACTGGACCAACGACGCCAAGGGCTACACCAACGCCCTGGCGCTGGAATGGGAGAATGGCAGCTGGGGCGTCCGCGCCGGCGCCTTGCAGGTGGCGCGGCGGATCAACTCGCTCTCGCTGGACCCGCAGCCGATGCGCGGCCACCAACTTATCCTGCAGCTGGACCGCTTCTGGCAGGTGAATGGACGGGACGGCGCGGCGCGGCTGATCGGCGGCTGGTCCCGCACCCGCTCCAGCAGCTACGACAGCCTCATCGCCGGCGATATCGAAGCCACGATGGTCCAGCCGCAGGGCCGCTACGCCAGCAAGCGCATGGCGGTGCTGAACCTGGAGCAGGAAATCGCGGAAGGCGTCGGCGTCTTCGCCCGGCTGAGCTGGAATGACGGCCGTACCCAGCAATGGATGTACAGCGAGATGGACCGCGCCGCCTCCGCCGGGCTGGTGCTGGACGGCGCGCTATGGGGCCGTGGCGCCGAGAGCCTGCACAGCGCCGGCGACACGGTCGGGCTGGCGGTGAACGCGGCGCAGCTTTCCGCGCCGCATCGCCGCTTCATCGAGGCCGGCGGCACCGGCTTCCTGATCGGCGAGGGCCGGCTGCGCTACCGCCCGGAAGTGGCGGTCGAGACCTACTATGACCGCCACATCAGCTACGGCCTGCACGCCGCGCTGAACCTGCAGCTGATCACCAACCCCGCCTACAACGCGGATCGCGGGCCGATCGCGCTGCTGGGCCTCAGGCTGCGGAGCGCGTTCTGACGCAAGGTTGCAGCCGGATTCACGCTTCCGGGTGCTCGGCCGCGATGCGGCCTGCGCCCTTCAGCGATCCGGCTGCGGCTACCCCACCCGTTCCCACACCAGTTCGCGCGCAATGCTGGCGCCACCGCGCTGCATCGGCGGTGGCGAGAGCACCAGGCGCTCGCCCTCCCACTTCACCAGCCGCACCTGTTCGGTGCCCAGCAGCGCCGGCAGGGCCGCGTCGACCTTGGTCACCAGGGTATGGCCGTCGAAGGTCCAGGCACCGCAATAGCTGTTGTATTCGCGCGGCGTGCCTGGCGGCAGGCGGGCCTTATTGTCCACCAGCACCGCCATCATCCGCCCGTTATTCGGCGTCTCCGCCCAGATCTGCACCAGGCCCTTGCCCTGGGTACCGAAGCGCGGCGCCACGCGGGCACCCTCGGCATCGGTCGCCCGTTCCTCCACCAACCGCCAAACCCCGCTGATGTCAGCCATGTCAGTCACTCCGCCCTGATGCCCGCGGCGCGTACCACCTGCGCCCATTTAATCGCCTCCGCCGCTATCTGCGCGCGGAACTCGTCCGGACCCACTTCCAGCGGGTCCAAGCCAGCCGTCAGGATGCGTCCCCGCACGGCTTCTTCCCGCACCACCGCCAGCATGTCAGTGTGCAGCTTCGCCACCAGCGCCGCCGGCATGTTCGCCGGGCCGAGCCAGCCATACCAACTGCCCGCCTTCACGCCGGGAAACCCCTGCTCCGTCGTGGTCGGCAGCTCCGGCAACTCGCGCCAGCGCCTGGCATCCGCCACCATGATCCCGCGCATCTGGCCGCTGCGGATCATCGGCGTGGCGACGGTGGAGTTGAGGAACCCGCCATCCACCTGGCCGGACACCACCGAGGCCTGCGCCGGTGCCGCGCCATTGAACGGCACATGGGTCAACTCGATCCCTGCCTCCAGGGCAAACAATGCCGTGGCCAGGTGGCTGGCATTGCCCACCCCGGCCGAGGACATGGTCAACCCGCCCGGCTTCGCCTTCGCCGCGGCGATGAACTCGGCCAGCGTCGTGATCGGCAGCCGCGGATTCACCACCAGCACCATCGGGTGGAAGGCCGCGTTCAATATCGGCGTGAAGTCGCGCACCGCATCGAACGGCAGCCGCCCCATCACGGCGGGGTTCATCACATGCGCGGTCGCCGCCAGCAGCAGCGTGTAGCCATCCGGCGCCGCGCGGGCGACCAGTTCGGTGCCGATGGCGCTGCCGGCGCCCGGCCGGTTCTCCACCACCACCGGCTGGCCCCAGCGCCGCAGCAGCCCTTCCGCCAGCACCCGGCTGATGATGTCGGACGGGCCGCCCGGCGCATAGGGCACCACGATCCGCACCTGGTGGTCCGGGAACGCGCCTTGCGCCCGCACCGCCAGGGGTGCGAGCGCGGCGCCGCCAAGCAGGCTGCGCCGTGCGATGTGCATGGCGCGCTAGCCGTGCACGCGGGGCGCGCCGCTGCGGCGCCAGGCACTCATCTGGATCGCGCTGGTATGGACATGCACCACCACCGGCTTGCCCTTCACCGCGAAGGCGGCGGCGATGCCGGCTTCCACTTCCGCTTCGCTGGAAATGGTGATGCCCTCGCAGCCGAACACGCGCGCCCAGGCGGCGAAGTCCGGGTTGGTCAGCCGCACCGCCTTCTCATACGGCCGGTTCGGGTAGCGCACCTCATGGTGCATGCCGATGGTGCCGTAGCGCTTGTTGTCGCTGATGATGATGATCGGCGTGCCGCCATACTGCATGGCGGTGGCGATCTCGTTGCCGTTCATCAGCGCGCCGCCATCGCCGCAGAAGCCAATGGCCTGGCGCCCGGGATTGCGCAGCGAGGCCGCGACGGCCATCGGCACGCCCGAGCCCATGGCGCCGACCACGGAGGACAAAAAGTTCATCCCCGGCTTGAACGGGATGTAGCGATGAATGAACGAGGAGAAGTTGCCGGCATCCGAGGTCAGCACCGCGTCGGGCGCCAAATGCTTGGCGATCTCGACGCAGACGGCGGCGAAGTTGACGCCATCCGGCGTGCTGTCCCATTCCGGCGCCATCAGCTTCTGGTGGATGGCGTTCAGGCTGCCGACCCAGGCGGTGCGCTTGCCCGCCCCGGCCGGCGCGCCACGGCGCAGCAGGGACCGGATCACGCTGGCCGGTTCGGCGGCGATGCCGAGAGTGACGTTGAACACGCGGCCGATCTCGTCCGGGTTCGGCCACACATGCACCAGCGGCAGCTGCGGGTCCGGCGCGGAGGGGAAGGTGTAGCTCTGGCTGACACTGTCGGTGATGCGCTCGCCCAGCGAGACGATCAGGTCCGCCTGCTTGATCTGGTCCAGCAACTGCTTGGGCACGCGGATGCCCATGTAGCCGCCGTAATTCGGGTGGCCGGCGTCGAACAGCTGCGGCCGGCGATGCGTTGGGCTGACCGGCAGCACCCATTGCTCCGCCAGCTGCTGCAACTCGCCCAGCGTTTCCATGCTGGCATTGGCCAGCGCGCCCCCAACCCAGACCAACGGCCGTTCCGCCTTGGCCAGCATGTCGGCCAGCTGGTCCAGGTCCTCGGGCCGGGCGCCGCCATAGACGCGGGGCCGCGGCTTGCTCAGCGGCGCGTCGGTAAGCTCGTCAAAGATATCCTCGGGCAGGATGACGGCGACCGGGCCGGGCGTGCCGCTTTCCGCCAGGTGGAAGGCGCGGGCGATGCTCTCGCTGGCCTGCACCACCTCGTTGACCTCGATGACGTCCTTGGTCACGTCGCTGAGAAACTTGGAGTAGTTCTGCTCCTGCAAGGCGAGCCGGCCAAAATCCTTGCGCTCCACCTGGCCGCACAGCACCACCAGCGGCGTCGCGTCGTGATGCGCGGTGTGGATGGCGACCATGGCATTGGACAGGCCAGGTCCGCGGGAGACCAGCAGCACGCCGGCGCGGCCGCCCTGCATGCGGCCATCCGCCACGGCCATGAAGCCGGCGCCGCCCTCATGCCGGCAAACCACCAGTTCCACGTTCGGCACTTCGGTCAGCGCATCGGTCAGCCCCAAAAAGCTCTCGCCAGGGACCATCCAGATCTTGTCGATGCCATGCGCGACAAGGCTTTCGGCCAGCAGGCGCCCTACGGTGGTGCTCATCTTTGGTTTCCTTCCCTATTCAACCTTGATGCCGGCGGCAGCGACCACGCGCTGCCATTGCGGCACTTCTTCATCCAGTCGCTGGCGCAGCGCAGCGGGGCCGGCGAGCATCGGCTCGGTCCCCGCGGCGGCGAAGCGCTGTTTTACGTCCGGCAGGTCGCGCAAGCTGGCCAGCGTCGCGCTGAGGCGCGCCGCTACCTCCGGCGGCAGCCCCAACGGGCCGGCAATGGCGTACCAGTTCAGCGCAACATAGCCCGGCACCCATTCGGCCACCGCCGGCACCTGCGGCAGCGCCGGCACGCGGCCCGCGCTGGTAACGCCAAGCAGGCGGGCGCGACCGGCCTGCACATGCGGCAGGGTCTCAACCGTGCTGGCAAACACCATGTCGATCTCGCCGGCATAGAGCGCCGTCATCGCCGGCGCAGCACCGCGATAGCTGATATGGGTCAGGTCCAGGCCCGCCACATGCGCGAACAGGGCACCGCTGAGATGGTTGGAGGAGCCGACGCCGCCGCTGCCATAGGTCAGCTTGCCGGGCTCGGCGCGGGCGATCCGCAACAGCGTCGGCACATCGGCCAGCGCCGAGGCGGCGTTGACCACCAGCGCGGTCGGCACATCGGCCACCAGCGAGACCGGCGTCATCGCGCTGCGAGGGTCCAGACCGGCGCTGGGGTACAGCGCGGGGATGCTGGCCAGCGAGGAGGAGGTGAGGACGAAGGCGCTGCCATCCGGCGGCGCCTGCACCACGGCGCGGATGCCGAGCGAGCCGCCGGCGCCGGGCCGATTGTCGATGACGAAGGGCTGGCCCAGCCGCTCGCGCAGCAGCTCTGCAAGCAGCCGGCCGACGCCATCGATGGGACCGCCGGCGCCGAAGGGTATCACCAGTTTGACGGGCTTGTCCGGCCACGCCGCCGCCCGCGCGGTGCCTGCCAGGAAGGGCAGCGCCAGCGCGGCGCGGCGCGCAATCATATCGGCGCCACCAGGTTTTTCGGGGCTTCGCCGCCGATGAAGCGCGCGAGGTTGGCGCAGAAGATCGCCGCCACCCGTTCCGGCAGCCCGTCGCTGGCCGCGGCGCTATGCGGGCTGACGATGACGTTCGGCACCTCCCAGAACGGGCTTTCCGGCGCCAGCGGTTCCAACGAAAACACGTCGAGGAAGGCGCCCGACAGCCGCCCGCCGCGCAGCGCCGCGAGCAGCGCGTCCTCGACCACGATGCCGCCCCGGGAAACATTCACCAGATGCGCCTTGTCCGGCAGCAGGGCGAAGGCGCGTTCATCAATGATATTGCGCGTGGTCTCCGTCATCGGGCAGGCCAGCACCAGCCACTGCACGCTGGGCAGCAAGGCATGCAACTGGTCGAACCCCGCCACGGCGTCGAAGCCCGGCGGAATGCCGGCGCTGGCGTCCCGCCGCATGCCGGTCACGCGCAACCCGAAGGCCTGGCACAGCCGGCCGATCTCCTGCCCGATCGGGCCGGTGCCCAGCACCAGCGCGTGCTGGCCATCCACGTCGCGCGGTTCCTCACCGAGGTACAGCGATTCCCAACGGTGCTCGCGCTGCTGCTGCGCCACGCGCGGGAACTGCCGGGCCAGCGCCATCAGGCCGGTCACCGCGGTCTGCGCCACGGCGGGCGCGCTGGCGCCGGCACTGTTGGAGAGCTGGAGGCCGCGCGCCAGCATGTCCTGGTACACCTGCATGTCGGTGCCAGCCGAGAAGGTCTGCACCCAGCGCAGCTTGGGTGCCGCTTTCAAAAAGTCGATGAAGCGGACGAAGCGCGGGTTCTGCCTGTGCCGGCTGCCGCCGATGAACAGGTCGCGCGTGATGAAGGCGACCTCGGCGCCGGTGGGGTTGGGCAGGTCGCCCTGTTCGGCCACCGGTACCAGTTCCACCGTCGGCGAGACCGCGCGGATGCGGGCGCCGAAGCGCGCCGCACCCACATCCGATATCAGAACCCGTGTCCGCACCGGCCGGTTCACGCCTGCGGGCATTGCATGCCCTTCGACGATCGGACGGTCAGTCACGGTAGGACGGGTCGATCCGGTCCAGCTTGCGCAGCAGCGCGGCCCAGTCCATCACGCCGAAGGGCCGGCGGGTCTTGGGCTGGTAGGCCATGAAGGTCTTCTCCACCACCGCGGCCGGCACGTCGATCAGCTTGGCGCCGGTGGCCATGGCGGCCAGCTGCGTCAGGCAGGAAAGCTCCAGGCGGTGCAGGTCGTTCCAGGCTTCCTGGATGGTGGCGCCAGCGGTCAGCAGGCCGTGGTTGCGCAGGATCATCGCCTTGTTGGTGGGGCCCAGGTCGCGCACCAGGCGGTCCTGCTGCGACAGGTCCAGCACCACGCTGTCGAAATCATGGTAACTGATATGGGCGAAACGCATGCTGGTCTGCGTGGCCGGCAGCAGCCCGCATTCCAGCATGGAAACCGCCATGCCTGGCCAGGTGTGGGTATGCGCCACGCAGTGCAGGTCCGGCCGCGCCTTGTGGATGGCGGAGTGGATGACGAAGCCGGCGCGGTTGACGCCGTAGTCCAGGCCGGCCGGGAATTCCGGCTTCATCAGAATGTTGCCGTCATGGTCGATCTTGACGAGTGAGGAGGCGGTGATCTCCTCGTACAGCATGCCATAGGCGTTGATCAGGAAGGCTTCCGGCTCCCCGGGCACGCGGACGCTGATGTGGTTCGCGATCAGGTCGGACATGCCGTAGAGGTCGGTCAGCCGGTAGGCCGCGGCCAGGTCCACGCGGGCCTGCCATTCCTCGGCGCTGACCTTGTTGCGGACGGATGGGACCAGGTTCACGCCATCGGGCATCGTCGTTCTCTCCATGCGACAGTCGGCTCGGAGGGGACGCGCGCGCAGACCTTGGCCTTTGGCCGTTCCCTCATCTGGCGGCAGGCTAGTCCGGGTTTTGCAGGATGGCCAGACCCGGTGCCGAGGCCAGAGGGCGACCGCTTCTGGCTGAAGCGCTCACGCTGCAGCCTTGCTGTTTGAGAGACTGTTTCACGGCTTGCGGCGATTCCGCCCAACCCGATCGGCCTGTTAGAACCAGGCGGAGAAGAACAGCAGCACCACGAACAACACCGCCTTGCCCAGCGCCGCCAAGCGGCCATCCATCATGCCGAAGCCATGGCTCTCATGTGCCTCACCGGTCTTGACCTCGGGCGCGAAGTCGAAGCTGACGCGGCGCAGCCAGCCCAGCCGCGGCGACGGCGAGGCCAGTGCCGGCTGGAACAGTGCAACGCCTTCCTGCCGCAGCGGCAGCACCAGGGCCAGGCCGAAGACGAACCCGCCGATATGTGCCCACCAGGCGACATCATGCTCGCCGCCATGGCCGCCCATGGCGGCTTCCAGCAGATTGGTGCCGAACCAGGCGGCGACGAACCAGCTGGCCGGCAACAGCACCGGCAGCCGGGCGAAGGCCAGCACGAACAGCTTGGCGCGCGGGTACAGCAGCAGGTAGGCGGCCATGACCCCGGCAATGGCGCCGCTGGCGCCAACCAAGGGGGTCTCGGGGTCGGCCGCCAGCAGGCTGTGCGCCGCTCCGCCGGCCACGCCGGCCAGCAGGTACAGCAGCAGGAAGCGCCAGTGGCCCAGCGCGTCCTCCACATTGTCGCCGAAGACGAACAGCACCAGCAGGTTGCCGCCCAGGTGCAGCCAGCCGCCATGCAGGAACATGTAGCCTGCCAGTCGCAGCCACTGCTGCGGGTCCTTCGGATCGGCCAGCAGGTCCTTCGGCCACAGCGCAAGGGCGTTCTCCACCGGGCTGTCGGGCGCCAGCTGGAAGACGAAGCCCAGCAGGCAAGCGGCCATCAACCCCCAGGTACCCCAGGCGGTGCGGATGCGAGCGAGGGGAAGATCGTCGGCGAGCAGCATGGCGCCAGCGTAACCAAGCCCATGGCGGCGCGCTACTCGGTTCAGCGACCGATCGACCGCCTCGGCCAACCAGCCTCCGCGGATCAGGCGCTGCTCGGGCGACCGATTCACCGCTGCGGCCAACCAGCCTCCGCGGATCAGGCGCTAGGCGATCTGCAAATCCTGCAACGCTGCCTCAAGCGACTGGAAGGTCGGCATCAGCCCGCTCGGCACCATCTTGCGGCCGGTTTCCACCGCCACCTGCGGCGCATTGCCGTGCAGATGCGCCACCAGCACGGCGCGGATCACCTCGAAGTAGCGGCATTCCTCATCGACCACGCCCTTCAGCCGGGCGGCCATCGGACCCATCATGCCGTACGCCAGCAGAATGCCGAGGAAGGTGCCGACCAGCGCGCCGCCGATCATGCCGCCAAGCACCGCGGGGGGCTGATCAATGCTCGCCATGGTCTTGATGACGCCAAGCACGGCGGCGACGATGCCGAGCGCTGGCAGCGCATCCGCGATGGCCTGGATGGCGTGCGAGGGGTGCAACTCCTCCTCCTTCATCTTCTTCAGCTCGCGCGCCATCACGTCCTCGATCTGGTGCGGGTCGTCGGCGTTCATGCCGACCATGCGCAGGTAGTCGCAGATCAGGTGGACCGCGTGGTGGTCCTTGGCGATGCGAGGGAACTTGGTGAAGGCGGCGCTTTCCTCGGGCTTCTCGATGTGGGTTTCCAGCGCCATGGCACCCTTGGTCTGGGCCAGCCGGACGAAGAAATACAGCAGGCTCAGCATCTCCAGGTAGTCGACCTTGGTGTAGCGCGCACCCTTCACCAGCTTGGCAAAGCCGCCCAGCGTGTGCTTGATGTCGTGCATGCTGTTGGACATGATGAAGCTGCCGATGGCGGCGCCACCGATGGTGACCATCTCGTGCGGCAGCGAGTGCAGGATGATGTCGAACTTGCCGCCCGCCATCACGTAGCCGCCGAAGACGCAGACCAGCAGGAAGATCAGGCCGCCAATGGTGGTCACGGCTGCGCCTCCGTCGTTTGCCGCAGCAGGGTGATGGCCACGCGGCGATTGCCGGCATTGCCAGGGTCGGCGGGCAGCAACGGCTCCCGTTCCGCATAGCCCGAGACGCTGCGCAGCCGGGCCGGGTTCACCCCATTCTCCACCAACAGCCGGCGCACCGCATTGGCGCGGTCGGCCGAGAGATCCCAGTTGCTGCGGCCCTCGCCGCGGAACGGCGAGCTGTCGGTATGGCCGGCGATGGCCAGGCCGTTCGGCAGCCGCGCCGTCACCTGCGCCACCTTCAGGATCAGCGCGCGGGCGCGGTCGTTCGGCACCGCTGACGAAAGCGGGAACATCGCCTGGCGGTCGGCATCCAGCAGCTGGATCCGCAGCCCCTCCGGCACCTGTTCCACCCGCAGCTGGCGGGCCAGGTCGGCCAAGGCGGGGTCGTTGGCCACGGCGGCGCGCAGCTCCTCGGCGGCCTGCTCGAAGGCGGCGCGTTCGCGGCGGCCGAGTTCAGCCCGCAGCGCGGCATCGGCCATGCGGGCAGCTTCGACTGCCTGGGCGTCGGCCCGCAGGGCCGCCTGCGCCTGGCCGGATTGCAGCTCGCCGCGCTGCTGCTCGCCGGCACGGGCCTCGCCGCTGCGGCGGTCCCCGGCGCGGAGCTGGCCGGATTGCAACTCTCCGGCCTGAGCCGGGCCACCTTGCCCCAACCGCCCGGCGGCCGAGCCGGTCAGCGCCTGTTCCGCGGTCAGCGGCGCGGCGCCAGCGGGCGGGCGCGGCGGGCCATTGGTCAGGCCGAGCGAGCTGGGCGGGCGCTCCTCGGAGGTGGGCAGCTGCGGCACGACCTCGGCCGGGCCTTCGCTCTCCTCCTCATCCACGTCCACCCGCACCGGGGCGGGGCCGCGTTCCACCCGCAGCGCGCCGCTGTCGCTGGCCATGTTGCCGGCGGAGTTCACGGTGCGGCCGCCGAAGGGCTGGCCGGTGCCGGTCTGGCTGCGCCCGAGCACGTTGGTGGGTGCGAAATAATCGGCCAGGCCGCGCCGCTGTTCCTCCGTGGTGGCGTTCAGCAGCCACATCAGCAGGAAGAAGGCCATCATCGCGGTGACGAAGTCGGCATAGGCGACCTTCCAGGCGCCGCCATGGTGGCCGCCCTCGACCACCTCCTCCTTCTTGATCACGACGGTCACGCCGTCGTGCTTGCCCTTGCCCTTGCCCGCCATTGCCTGGTGCCACCAATCGGTGCCCGTTCTGGGCCCCGCCGGTCAGCAGCTTGCCTCGGCGGGGCTTAACCCGACCCTAAGCCGGCCGCATAAGCCGGCTCTGGACACCCCCCAGGGGCGGACGATGCGCTGGCTACGCTGGTCACGCCACCGAGACGCGCAAGGTCGTGAGCCGACACGGGCCACGGGTTGGGGCATTTGACATACCAATGGTAAAAACAAACTCGGCTACGGTGCGGCTGCGCGCGCTTGCCCGGCCAGGGCCAGGGCCAGCGCGGCGCGTGCCGGAGGCGCACCCTTGGCCGGCCCTGGCCCTGGCGTTCGGCCGGCCCAGAGCGGCGGAGGCCAGTCGCGACAGCGTGGTGTTCCTGATGCTGCTGCTGGCCGCCCTGGTGCTGCGCGCCAGCGCCTTCCTGCCCTCCGTCATCAACCCCGATGAAAGCCTCTATGCCGTGCAGGCGCAGGCCTGGCTGCGCGGCGGCTGGCCCTATGTGGCGGTGTGGGACATGCACCCGGTGGGGGCGCCGGCGCTGTTCGCGGCGGCCTTTGCCCTGTTCGGCGAAAGCCTGGCCAGCCTGCGCCTGCTCGGGGTGCTGGCGGTAGCCGCCACCGGCTTTGCGCTGTACCGCGGGGTAAGGGCAGCCGGCGACGGCCGCCCCACCGGGCTGGCGGCGGGGCTGGCCTATGTCGCCTGCTCGGCCCTGCTGGACGGGCTGGCGACCAATGCCGAGATCCTGCTGGCGCCCTTCATCGCCGGAGCCGTGGCGCTGGGGCTGGGGGCCACGCGCCGGGCGCTGCGCCAGCACCAGGCGCCGAGGTTGGGCGTGGTGCTGGCGGCCGGGCTGCTGGTGGGGTGTGCCTTGGTGATCAAGCCGGTGGTGCTGCCGCTGGGCTGCCTGGTCTTCCTGGTGCTGGTGGTGCCGGCCCTGTGGGTTGGTGGGCTCGGTCGCGGCCGACTGGCCGTGCTGGCGCTGGCCTATGCCGCCACCTGCGCCTTCCCGGTGGCCCTGGTCGCGCTGGTCTATGCGCTGCGGGGCGATTGGGCGGCCTTCCTGGACGGCAACATCCTGGCGCCGCTGCGCTATGCCGGCCTTGGCGTACCCCTGGCCCAGGCGCTGCGGCTGAGCGCGGCGGCGGCGGCGACCCTGGTGCTGCCCGCGGTGCTGGCGCTGGGCGTGCTGCTCCCGCGCGGGCAGCCTCGTCCGGCTGAAATGCAGCTGGCGCGCGCCGGGCTGGCCTGGCTCTGCGCCGCTGCCCTGGCCGTGGGCCTGCCCGGCATGTACTTCCCGCACTACTTCCTGCTGCTGCTGGCGCCCGTTTCGCTGCTGGCGGCGCTCGGCGCCCGGCGGCTGGCGTCGCTGGTGCGCCCCGGACTGGTGCTGGCCGGCTTCGTCGCCCTTATGGCGGTGTTGGCGTTGCAGGCGTTGTCCACCGTGCTGCTCCCGCGGCTGGAACACGGCATCGGCCTGCTCCAGCCGGACCCACCGCAGCGGGTGGCAGCGGCGCTGAACGCGGCGCTGCTGCCGGGCGAGACCATCTTCGTGGTGAACTGGCATCCACTGCTCTACTTCCTGACCCATACGGTGGCGCCCACCCGTTACGTGCTGCCAAGCCACCTGACCGGGCGCTTTGCCGAGGTGACCGGCATCGACGCCGAGGCCGAGGTCGCGCGGATACTGGCAACGCGGCCACGCTTCATCGTGCTGGACAGCGGCCGCTGGGGCCAGGTGAGACCGGCAGCGCAGGCCCTGGTGACCGAGGTGCTGGAGCGCGACTACGCGCAGGACAGCCAGATGCCGGCCGAGGATGGCTCCACCGTGGAACTGTGGCGGCTGCGATAGACTAAGGGCGGCGAGGTCCGGCCCGCTGCCGCTACATAAGCGTGCAATTGCCCATTCAAAAGGCAGCGAGGCGGTACCAGTCGCGCCAAGCCAGCCGCCAGCGCCCGTTTGGGGCTGGCATGGGCCTTGCTGCCAGCGGGGTTGATGAGCGGGCAGAACCCCGCCGTTCGCCTGGGAGCCCGCGATGCCGATGACATTCCGCCAAACCTGCCTGGCCGCCTGCACGGCGCTGGGCCTTGCCATGGGGTGGCACGCTAGCGCCCAAGCCCAGGGCACCATCCGCATTGGCATGACTGCCGCGGACATCCCGCTGACCCATGGTCAGCCGGACCAGGGCTTCGAGGGCAACCGTTTCACCGGTATCCCGCTGTTCAACGCGCTGATCGCCTTCGACCTGTCGCGCGCCGACCGGCCGACGCCGCTGGTGCCCGGCCTGGCCACCGAATGGGCGGTGGACCCGCAGGTGCGCACCCGCTGGGTGTTCAAGCTGCGCCCGGGCGTGACCTTCCATGACGGCAGCCCGTTCAACGCTGACGCCGTGGTCTGGAACGTCCGCAAGGTGCTGGACCGCGAGGCGCCGCAATACGACCCGCGCCAGGTCGGCCTGACCGCCACCCGCATGCCGGCGCTGCGCAGCGCCGAGAAGATCGACGACCTGACGGTAGCGCTGATCACCAGCGAGCCCGACAGCTTCCTGCCCTACAACATCACCAACCTGTTCATGGCCAGCCCAGTCCATTGGGCGGCCCTCAGGGCGCAACACCCCTCAGCCGAAGCGACCTGGAACGCCTTCGCCGCCAATCCCTCGGGCACCGGGCCGTTCCGCATGACCCGCTTCGTCCCGCGCGAGCGCGCCGAATATGCCCGCTTCGAGAACTACTGGGACACCAAGGCCAAGGCCGACCGCATCATCCTGCTGCCGATCCCCGACGCCAATGCCCGCACCGCCGCGCTGCTGGGCGGCCAGGTCGACTGGATCGAGGCGCCTTCCCCCGACACCGTGCCGCAGCTGCGCAGCCGCGGCTTCCAGATCACTCAGAACGTGCAGCCGCATTTCTGGCCCTGGCAGCCCTGCTTCGCCGCCGGCAGCCCGCTGGCCGATGTACGCATTCGCCGTGCGCTGAACCTGGGCGTGGACCGCGAGGGCCTGAAGCAACTGCTCGGCGGCTTCATGGTGCCGGCACAGGGCACGGTGCAGCCGGGCCACCCCTGGTGGGGTAACCCCAGCTTCCATATCCGCACCGACAAGCGCGAGGCGGCGCGCTTGCTGGCCGAGGCCGGCTACGGCCCGCAGCGCCCCGTCACCATCAAGGTGCAGATCAGCGCCTCCGGCTCTGGCCAGATGCAGCCGCTGGCGATGAACGAATACATCCAGCAGGAGCTGAAGCCGCTGGGCGTCAACATCGAGTTCGACGTCGTCGATTGGAACGCGCTGTTCGGCAACTGGCGCCAGGGCTGCACCGCTGCCTCGGCGCGCGGCGCGCATGCCATCAACGTCTCGATCTCCACCATGGACCCGTTCTTCGCCCTGGCGCGCTTCTACGACAGCCGCATGGCGCCGCCAGCTTCCAACAACTGGGGTTTCTTCAACGACCCGCGCTTCGACGAGATGATCCGCGTCGCCCGTACCACCTTCGAGCCCGCCGCGCGTGATGCCGCCCTGGCCCGGCTGCACGCCGCCGGCGTGGAGGAGGCTCTGTTCATCTGGTTCGCGCATGACGTCTCGCCGCGCGCGATGTCCCCGCGGATCCAGGGCTATGTCCAGCCGCAGAGCTGGTTCGTCGATCTGCGACTGCCCTATATCCAATGATCCTTTATCTGATCCGGCGGGCGCTCTACGCCATCCCCATTGCGCTCGCCGTCGGCTTCGTCTGCTTCATGCTGGTGCAGATCGCGCCGGGCGACCCGATCAACGCGATCGTGCCGCCCGACGCCCCTGGTGACGTGGTGGAGCAGGTCAGGCGCGACTATGGCCTCGACAAACCGCTGCCGGTGCAGTTCGGCTTGTGGCTGTTCAAGGTGGTGCAGGGCGACCTCGGCCGCTCGCTGGCCACCGGGCGCAGCGTGTGGAGCGACCTGTCAACCGCCATCGGCAATACGCTGATGCTGGCCTGCTGCGCTTCGCTGGTCGGCTTCATCATGGGCTGCACCCTGGGCGGGCTGGCCGGCACGTTTCGGGGCACGCTGCTGGACCGCTTTGCCACCGGCATCGCGGTGGCGGGGGTCTCGGTGCCGCACTACTGGCTCGGCATGGTCATGGTGGTGATCTTCTCGGTGCAGCTGAACTGGCTGCCGGCAATGGGCGCCGGTCCCGGCGGTTCCTCCGACTGGGCTTGGGACTGGGAGCACTTTCAGTTTTTGGTGCTGCCGACCATCACCCTCTCGGTGATCCCGACCGGCATCGTCACCCGCACCGTGCGCGGCATCATCGCCGAGATCATGAACCAGGAGTTCGTTGTCGCGCTGCGCGGCAAGGGGCTGACCACCTTCCAGATCTTCCTGCATGTGGTGAAGAACGCGGCGCCGAATGCGCTGGCGGTGATCGGCCTGCAGCTGGGCTACCTGATGGGCGGCTCCATCCTGGTGGAGACGGTGTTCTCCTGGCCCGGCACCGGGCTGCTGCTGAACAGCGCCATCTTCCAGCGCGACCTGCCGGTATTGCAGGGCACCATCCTGGTGCTGGCGATGTTCTTCGTCGCGCTGAACCTGATCGTTGATCTTATCCAGGCTGCCCTCGACCCACGGATCAAGCGCGCATGAGCACGGCAGCGGAAGCGGAACTCGCCATCCAGGCAAAGGCGACGCTGGCCAAGGGCCAGGGCTACTGGGCTGGGGTGTTCAAGCGGGTCCGGCGAGACCCGGTGACGCTGGTGTGCTTCGGCATCCTGCTGATCATGTTCCTGGCCATTCTGTTCGCGCCGCTGCTGGCGCCGCATGACCCCTACCAGGGCAGCATGATCCGCCGGCTGCGCGGCCTGCAGACGGCTGGCTACCCGCTGGGCACCGATGAGCTGGGCCGCGACATGGTGACACGCCTGCTCTACGGCGGCCGGCTCAGCTGGTTCATGGGCATCGTCCCGGTCGTGCTGGCCTTCTTCATCGGCACCACGCTGGGGGTTACCGCGGGGTACATGGGCGGCAAGGTCAACATGTTGATCATGCGGACCACCGACGTGTTCTATGCCTTCCCCTCCGTGCTGCTGGCGGTGGCGATCTCCGGCGCCCTGGGGGCAGGTATCGTCAATGCCATCCTGGCGCTGACGCTGGTGTTCATCCCGCAGATCATTCGAGTTGCCGAGACGGTGACGCAGGGCGTCCGCAACCTCGACTTTGTCGACGCCGCCAGGTCCTCCGGCGCATCGGGTTTCACCATCGTGCGGGTGCATGTGCTGGGCAACGTGCTGGGGCCGATTTTTGTCTATGCCACCAACCTGATCAGCGTGTGCATGATCCTCGCGAGCGGGCTGAGCTTCCTCGGCCTGGGCACCAAGCCGCCGGAGCCGGAATGGGGGCTGATGCTGAACACGCTGCGCACGGCGATCTACGTACAACCCTGGGTGGCGGTGCTGCCGGGTGCCTGCATCTTCGTCACCAGCATCTGCTTCAACCTGCTGAGCGACGGGCTGCGCCAGGCGATGGACGTGAAGGGCTAAAGGTCCTTAGCCGCCATCGCGGCGTTGTAACGCCCGCCTGCGGCGGTACGGATGTGGAGGGCTGACGCCCTTCGCTTCTAGCAGGCTGCGGAAATTCGATTTTCGGCACCGGACGCCGCAACATTGATTCGCGGCGCCGACGCGGAGCGACAGGAAGTTTCGGGCAAAGGCCCAGACGGATTCCATTGCAACCTTTGTTGCCCTTCCATGGTAGAATTTCCGCAGCCTGCTAGGGCCGCGGTCCTCAGCCTCCCTGCGACGGGAGAGCTCAAGCCCCCTTCCCGCGCGCCTGGCGGGAAGGCTAACGCCCGCCCGCCCTCCCTGCTACCGTTGCCCCCATGGACCACCGCGCCGCGCTTTTCCTCGACTTCGACAATGTCTTCACCGCGCTGATCGAACGCGACGTTGCCGCCGCTGCGGCCTTCGTGCAGGACCCGCTGCGCTGGATCGGCTGGCTGGAAAGCCTCGGTAGCGCAGACCGGCAGCGCCGCATCCTGATCCGGCGCTGCTACCTTAACCCCATCGCCAAGGTGCTGGTGCCCGGGGAGGACCGGCCGCGCTATTTCAGCAGCTTCCGCAACGCCTTCGTGCGCGCTGGCTTCCAGATGGTGGATTGCCCGCCGCTGACGCTGGGCGGCAAGACCAGCGCCGACATGGTGATGGTGATGGATATCCTGGACACGCTGGCCCACCCCACGGGGTTCGAGGATTTCATCATCCTTTCCTCTGACGCCGATTTCACCCCGGTCCTGCTAAGGCTGCGCGCGCATGACCGGCGCGGTATCGTCATCGCCACCGGCAGCGCCGCCGATGCCTACAGAGCGGCGGCCGATACCGTGATCCGCTACGACGAGTTCGCCGGCGGTGCCCTGGGATTGGTCCCGGCAGCCGAGCGGGCGCCCGACCTGACAGATCTGCGCGCGGCAATCCTGGCTGAGGTACAGGCGTTGGTCGCCGCGGCGGCCGAGCCACTGGCGCAGGCCTGGGTGGCGCAACAGGTCATCAAACGGCTGGGGCGGGATGTGCTGGACAGCGACTGGGCCGGCGCCGGCGGCTTCCGCATGCTGCTGGAACAGGCGTCGCTGGCCGGGGTGGCGCTGGATCGCACCCCGCCGGGCTGGCTGCTGGACCCGGCGCGGCACCAGCCGCCCGCCGCGGGTGGCCCACCCCCCGAGGCCGCCGTCCCCGGCCAGCACCTGGTGCGCATGGCCGGGCTGGTGCGGCGGTTGCTCGGCGTGTTGGGCAATATCCCCATGTTGGGGCCGGACCGGCTGGACTTTCTGCTGGCGCAGCTGATGGCCCGCCTGCCCATCACCGACCCGACCGCCCAGGACATCCGCACCGGCATCAGCGAAGCCGCGCGCGGCGAGGGGCTGGAAGTGTCGCCGGGCGCGGTGAACGCGGTCATGCACCGCATCGGGCTGGCCGGCTTCGACTGGCAGGCAGCACCGGGGGAGGCAACCTCGCAGGGTCTGCGGGAAGCGTTCCTGGACAATATCCGCCAGCAGATGCAGCAGCAGCGGCTGGAGCTGAACCCCGAGGAGACCGCCTTGCTGGCCGAATGGGTTGGCCTGGCGCCGCTGCCGTCCGCCGCCGTCTTCCCGCCGGCCGAGGAACTACCAGGGGAAACCGCGCCGGATCGGGCGTTGGCAGCGCCGGCCGAGCTGCCGACGCAGCCCTCCCAGGCGGCGGCGAAACCGGCGTCGGACGCATCACCGCCTGGCTTCGGCACGCCTGAAGCCGAACCCTGGCCCACCCAGGGCTGACGCGGCCCCTGTTTTCGCCAGCGTCGGCAGGGCAGGATACCCGGCAGGAAACGCCGGAACCAAGAACATGAACGCAACGCGCCGTAGCCTGCTTGCCTCGCCCTTCGTGCTGGCCGCCGGGACAGCCCGTGCCCAGCAGGGCTTCCCCAACCGAGCCGTGCGCATCGTGGTGCCCTATACCACCGGCGGCGTGTCGGACATCACCGCCCGGCTGATCGCGGAGCCGCTGGCCGCCGCCTGGGGCCAGCCGGTGACGGTGGAAAACCGCGCCGGGGCGGATGGCATCGTCGGTACCGAGGTGTTGGCCCATGCCCCCGCCGATGGCCACACCCTGGCGCTGGTTTCGGTCGGCCATCCGGTGAACCAGGCCTATTACAAGCTGCCCTACGACACGATGCGCGATTTCTCGTTCGTTACCCAGTGCACCACCACGCCGCTCTGCCTCTGCGCCGCGCCTGGCTTCGCCGCCAATACGCCCATGGAGCTGGTGGCGCACACCAAGGCCCACCCCGGCGTGACCTTCGCCGGCACTGGTGGCGTGGTGCGGTTGGCGCCGGTGCTGTTTGCCCAGCGCGCGGGGATCGAGCTGACCTATGTGCCCTATCGCGGCAGCACCCAGGCGCATCCGGACCTTATGAGCGGTCGGGTGGACATCATGTTCGACACGGTGCCGGCGGTGCTGCCGCACATCCTGGGTGGCAAGCTGAAGGCGCTGGCGACCACAGGGGCGCAGCGGGCGCCGCAGCTACCCGACGTACCCACGATGGCCGAGGCGGGCATGCCAGGCTTCGAGGCGACCACCTGGGGCATGGTGATGGCCCCGGCCGGGCTGCCCGAGGCGCTGCTGGCCCGGTTGGCAGCGGATTGCACCGCGGCGTTGCGCCAGCCGCGCGTGGTGGAACGGCATCGCGCGCTGGGCGCCGAGGTGGTGACCAGCGACCCCGCGGCGATGCGCCTGAAGGTGCAGGCCGAACTGGACAAGTGGGGCGAAGCCGCCCGCCGTGCCGGGATTGTGCCGCAGTAGGGCAGGGCCAGAGCAATATCCATTCTGCTGGACTCATCAGAATGGATTTCTTGCTCTGCAACCTATTGAAGGTACCGCCCTACCCGATCACGCTGATGCAGTGTGAGCGGGTAGGGCGGTAGCAGGGCGCCGCCCTCCCTGCACCCACCCGCTGGGGCCGAGAGGCCCCAGACCCAGGGTTTAAAGGCGGGTCCGGGGGCGCCACGCCCCGGCGGGGTCCAGGGGCAGCGCCCCTGACCTTCACCCCCCACGCACCAACCGCACCAAGGCGCCGACATGCTCCGGCGGCGTCTGCGGCACGATCCCGTGCCCCAGGTTGAAGATTGCCGGGCGCCCGCGCAGTGCCGCCAGGATCGAGCGTGCCTCGGCTTCCATCGCCGCGCCGCCAGCCACCAGCGCCAACGGGTCCAGATTGCCCTGCACCGTCACCGAATGCGGCACCGCCGCAGCGGCCCAGCGCGGGTCCATGCTGCTGTCCATGCCCACGCAATTCACCCCGGTGCGGCTGGCGTATTCCGGCAGCATCGCCCCGGCCAGGCGCGGGAAGCCGATGATCGGCAGTGTCGGGTAGCGCTTGCGCAGTGCGCGGACCAGAATCGCGGTCGGCTCGATCACCCAGCGGCGGAACTGCGCCGGCGAGAGCATACCGGCCCAGCTGTCGAACAGCATGATCACCTCGGCGCCGGCATCCACCTGGGCGCAGAGGTATTCCGTGGTGGCCTCGGTCAGCATGCGGATCAGCCGGCCAAAGAAGGCGGGGTCGCTGAAGGCCAGCCCGCGGGTGACAGAGAAGTCCTTCGAGCCATGGCCTTCCACCATGTAGCACGCCACCGTGAACGGGCTGCCGGCAAAGCCGATCAGCGCCACCCGCTGGGCGTGCTCGTCCAGCGCTTCCCGCACCAGGGAGACCGTGGCCATGATCGGCGCGACCCGCTGCGCCAGCCCGGCGGGGTCCAGCTTGTCCAGCCCGGCCTGGTCGCGGATCGGCTCCAGGATCGGGCCTTCCCCTTGGGCGAAGCGCAGCGGCTGGCCCAGGCCCCAAGGCACCATCAGAATGTCGGAGAACAGGATCGCCGCATCCAGCCCGTAGCGGCGGATCGGTTGCAGCGTCACTTCCGCCGCCAGTTCCGGGTTGGTGCACAGGCTGATGAAGTCACCGGCGGTGGCGCGCAGCTCGCGGTATTCCGGCAGGTAGCGCCCGGCCTGGCGCATCAGCCACATCGGGGGCGGCCAGACGGCTTCGCCAGCCAAGGCGCGCAGCAGGGGTTTTTGCAGGGTCACAGCGTCCATGGCCGCTCTTTTCACAAGAAAACAAAGAATCTGATAGGGTGTAGCTGTAGTAGATGCCTGTGGATAACGGGGAGGCATTGCCGAAGGATTCCATCCCCGCGGCTATCCACATCAGCTTCACCGGCCAAGCCCCTGGAATCGGGCCGCCGTTCGGGTTGCCCCCACGTCACGGCACGAGGCGCCGTTATCCATACCACCCCGGTGAAAAAGTGCCCGTCGCCCCCGTGATCCCCCGGGTGCTGGCGGCGCGGCAAAGTTTTCCCCATGCTCCCCACTAATCCACAGCCCTTTTCCGCCGCCTTTCTCCCTTGGGGGGTCCGCCGATGAACAGCCGCCAGATCAACCTGCACCTGGTTTCCGACAGCACCGGGGAGACGCTGAACTCGATTGCCCGCGCCACCCTGGCACGGTTCGAGGGCACCCATGTGGTGCATCACCGCTGGAGCCTGATCCGCTCCCGCCTGCAATTGGACCGGGTGCTGGAAGGGCTGGAGCACGAGCCCGGCCCGGTGCTGTTCACCCTGGTGGATCGCAGCCTGCGCCATGCGCTGGAGGAGAATTGCGGCCGGCTCGGCGTGCCCGCGCTGTCGGTGCTGGACCAGGTGATGGAGCTGCTGCAGGGCCAGCTCGGCGCCCGGGCCAAGGAAAAGCGCGCGGCGCAGCACGTGATGGACGCCGACTATTTCCGTCGGATCGATGCCATGCACTATGTGCTGGCGCATGATGACGGCCAGGGTGTCGCTGGCATCGCCCAGGCCGATGTCTGCCTGGTGGGGGTCTCGCGCTCCTCCAAGACCCCAACCTGCTTCTACCTGGCCAATCGCGGCATCAAGGCGGCCAACGTGCCGATTGTCCCCGGCGCCGAACTGCCGCCGGAGCTGGCGGAACGCACGGTTCCGGTGGTCGGCCTGACCATCGAGGCGCATGCCCTGATAGAAATCCGCCGGCACCGGCTGCGGCTGATCGGCGCCCATGGGGTCAAGCACGACACCACCGAATACATCGACCCCGAGGCGGTGAAGGCCGAGATCCTGGCCGCCCGGCGGCTGTGCAACCACCATGGCTGGCCGGTGATCGACGTGACCCGGCGCAGCATCGAGGAAACCGCTGCGACCATCCTGCAGCTGATGGAAGCCTGGCATGTGCGCCGGGGCGCGGCCTCCAGCATGCCCGTTGCCCACCACGGCATCGCGGTGCCCGGCGGGACACCGTGAGCTTGCAGGCGGCGGGGCCGCGGCTGGTGCTGGCCTCGGCCTCCACCAGCCGGCATGGCTTGCTGACCGGCGCCGGGCTGGTCTTCGAGGCCCGGCCGGCGGCGGTGGATGAGGAACAGATCAAGCTGGCTGCCCAGGCCGAGGGGCTGCCGGCCGGCGAGGCGGCGCTGCTGCTGGCCGCCGCCAAGGCTGAACGCATAGCCGGCCGCGACCCGGACGCCCTGGTCATCGGCTGCGACCAGCTGCTGGTCTGCGAGGACCGCTGGTTCGACAAGCCGCCGGACATGGCCGGGGCCGCGGAGCACCTGCGGGCGCTGTCCGGCCGGGTGCATGTGCTGGAAACCGCTGTCGTCGCCTGGCGCGGCGGCCGGCAGATCTGGCAGCACCTGGAACGGCCACGGCTGACCATGCGCCCGCTGAGCGAGGCCTTCATCGCCGCCTACCTGGCGCTGGACGGGGCGGCGGTGCTGGGCTCGGTCGGCGCCTATCGGCTGGAAGGGCCAGGGGTGCACCTGTTCAGCCGCATCGAGGGCGAGCACAGCGCCATCCTGGGCCTGCCGCTGTTGCCGCTGCTGGGCTTCCTGCGCCAGCACGGGGTGATGCTGGCCTGACCTGAATCGGTGTGACCAGCCTGCCACCGCCGCCAGGTTGCATCACGGCCGCGTCATTTGAACATTGACTACAGTATTCTAAATCACGATACTGCGACCCAAGGCCGGCCCGCCCCCCCGAACCGTCCATCCCTTGGAAATGCAGATCATGCCCGATACGTCGCTGACCGCGCCCGGACCACGCCCCGGATGCGCCAGCGTCGTGCCGGCGCGGCGTGGCCGCACCGCTGAGCCCCGCGGCCACTTGACGCTGACCGCCGAGAATGGCGGCCTGACCCCCTGGTGCGGCCCGGCGGCGGTCGCCCTGGCCACGGGCCGCAGCTATGGCGATGCCGCCGAATTGCTGCGGTGCAGCGCGCCGGGGTGGTACCCCGAGCAAGGCCCGGTTGTCACGGCGTATTGGCGCGACCTGCTGCGGGCGCTGCGGCATGCTGGGGTGGAGCACGAGGTGCTCGACCCGACCCCGGACCTGCCCCGCGACAACCTGCTGCGCTTCGTGCGCGGCAACCTGGCGCCAGGCTGGTACCTGCTGCGCGTCACCGACCACTTTTTATTGCTGCACCATGAGGGCTTCGGCCTGGCCACAGTGCATGACAACCGCCATTCCGGCGCGCTGCTCGGCGCCCACAGCCATGGCCGCCGCAAGGTGACGCATGTGGCCCGGCTCTTGGGCGGCCCGCTGGCGCACTGACGCTGGAGCGTGATCGCTGCTGACTGAAGCGCTCACGCTCTGTGCTTGTTGTTGGAGAGACTGATCCAGGGCTTACGGCGATTCCGCCGAAGCCCATCAGGCTCTACCCCCGCAGCGCCAGCGCGCGCTGATACACTTGCTTGCGCGGCAGCCCCGTCGCCTCGGCCACCGTCGCCGCAGCGTCCCGCAGACTGAGCCCCGCCGCCACCGCCGCCTGCAACTGGGCGTCCAGGTCGGCTTCCCCGGTGGCTTCCTCCGGCGCCGGGCCGACCACCACCACCACCTCGCCGCGCGCCTCGTTCTCGGCGTACCAGGCGGCCAGCTCGGCCAGGGTGCCGCGCCGCACCTCCTCAAACCGTTTTGTCAGTTCCCGCGCCACCGCCGCCGGCCGCGCCCCGCCCAGGCCCTCGGCCAGCCCCGCCAGCATCTCACCCAGCCGGTGCGGCGCCTCATAAAATATCAGCGTGGCCGAAAGCCCGGACCGTTCCGCCGCCCGCAACCCCGCCAGCACCGCCAGTCGCGCTGCCGCCTTGGGCGGCAGGAACCCGTAAAACAGGAAGGGATGCGGCGGCAGTCCCGACAGCGTCAGGGCCATGACTGCGGCATTCGGCCCCGGCACGGCGGAAACCGGCAGCCCCGCGGCAATCGCCGCCCGCACCAGCCGATAGCCCGGGTCGCTCACCAACGGCGTCCCGGCATCGCTCGCCAGGGCCAGCCGCTCCCCCGCCCGCAGCCGCCCGAGCAAACGCGGAATCTGGTCATCCTCATTGTGTTCGTGCAAAGGGATCATGGTCACCGAAACGCCATGCCGGGCGAGCAGGCTGCCGGTTACCCTGGTGTCCTCGCACAGCACCGCATCCGCGTCGCGGAAGCTGGCGAGGGCCCGGGGCGACAGGTCCGCCATATTGCCGATCGGCGTGGCCACCAATGTCAGCCCCACGGGGGTTATCCCCGCCGGGGTCCGGTTCGGTTCGGGAGGTTCGCTTGCCACTTGCATTCAGTCCTGTTCGCCTGTTCGGGGCGCTGCTGTTGCTCTTGCCGCTGATCGGCTGCGGCGGGCAAGCCCAACGGCCGAGCTTCGGCGGCTCCGCCCAGGTGGAGGCACCGCCGCCGCTGCCGCAGATCGCCCGCACCCGGGTGGGCCTGCTGCTGCCGCTGACCGGCGCCAACCGCTCGCTCGGCAGCGCCATGTTCAACGCGGCGCAGCTCGCCTTGTTCGACCAGGCCGACCCGCGAGTGGAGTTCCTGCCGCAGGATACCGCCGGCACCCCATCCGGCGCGGCCGAGGCTACCCGCCTGGCGCTGGGCGCCGGGGCCCGGGTGCTGGCCGGGCCGCTGACCGGCGCCGAGGCCGCCGCCGCCGCCCTGCCCGCCCGCGCCGGCCGCCTGCCGATGCTGGCCTTCACCAATGACGACACCGCCGCCGGCAACGGCGTCTGGGTGCTCGGCGTCACGCCGTCGCAGCAGGTTGGCCGCATGGTCGGTGCCGCCGCTGCCGCTGGGGCGCAACGCTTCGCCATGCTGGGGCAGGATGACGCCTTCGGTCGCCGCATGGCCCAGCAGCTGCGCGCCCGGCTGGCCAGCGCCGGCCTGCCGCCGCCCTTCGTGCTGCTGCACCCGCCGCGGATCGACATGGCCCAGGCGGTGCGCGACATCGCCAACCTGGCCGGCGAGGCGCCGGTGGATGCCTTGCTGCTGGTGGAAACCGGGCTGGCCGCGCGCAACGCCGCCATCGCCATCCCCGCTGTCTTCCCCAAGCCGCCGCGCATCCTGGGCACCGCGCTCTGGGCGCTGGACACCACGCTGGCCCAGGAACCCGCCCTTGCCGGTGCCTGGTTCCCCGGCGCCGATCCCCAGGCCCGCCAGGGTTTTGAGAGTCGCTACCAGGCCGCCTTCGGCGAACGCCCGCCGCGGCTGGCCGGCGTGGCCTATGACGCCGCCGGGCTGGCCGCCCGCGCGGCGCGGGATGGCGGCGGCGCGCTGCCGGTGGGCGAGGCCTTCCTCGGCGCCGATGGCCCGTTGCGGCTGCTGGCGGATGGCCAGGTCGCCCGCGGCCTGGCGGTCTTCGCGCTGGACCCCTCGGGCGAGCCGAAGCTGGTGGAGCCGGCCCCGGTGCCCGGCGCCGCTGGAAGCTAGCATGACCTCGCCGCGCCGGGTGTTCAGGGAAGCGCTGCTGGTCGGTGGCGTGCCGGCGTTGGTGCTGCTGACGTTGTGGCTGAGTGGCGCGCTCGCGACCCGTGCCGCCGCCCAGGCGCTGGTTGTCTGTGCGCTCGCGGCGGTCGGCGTCGGCTGGCTGTGGGTACACACCCTGGCCCGGCTGGCGGAGGCGTTGCGCCGCGGCGAACAGGGCGGCTTCTACCTGGCCGAGACCACTCCGCTGCTGCCGGAGGCCGCCGAGGTGGCCGATGGGGTGCGCCGCATGGCCCGCAACCTGGAAGAACGCACCGCCCTGGTCAGCCAATTGCGAGACGCCGATGGCGCCATCGTGGAAGGCCTGCCCGACCCGCTGCTGGTGCTGGCGGCGGACCGCCAGCCGCTGCGCGCCAATGCCGCCGCCCGTGCCGTCTTCGGCGCCGACACCGCCGCCCTGCTGCGCCACCCCGCGCTGGCCGAGGCCGCCGACCGCGCCCTGGCCGAGCGCCGCCCGCAGCTGGCCGACCTGGTGCTGCCGGTGCCGGTGCTGCGCGAGGTGCAGGCCCAGGTGATCCCGATGCTGCCGCCGCTGCCCGGTGGCGGCGCCCTGCTGGTGGTGGTCTCCGACCGCACGCGCGAACGCCAGGTGGAGCGGATGCGCGCCGACTTCGTGGCCAATGCCAGCCACGAGCTGCGCACGCCCCTGGCCAGCCTGATCGGCTTCATCGAAACCCTGCGTGGCCCGGCCGAGGACGACGCCCCGGCCCGCGCCCGCTTCCTGCAGATCATGGCCGAGCAGTCCGAGCGGATGCGTCGCCTGATCGACGACCTGCTGGGCCTGTCGCGCATCGAGATCACCGAGCACCAGGCCCCCGCCGGCCGGGCCGAGCTGGCCGGGCTGGTGCGCTCCGAGGTCGCCGCCCTGGCGCCGCTGCTGCAAGCCCGCAAGGTCAAGCTGGAACTGGTGCTGGAGGAGGCGCTGGTGGCCGCCCCGGCAGACCCCGACCAGCTGGCCCAGGTGGTGCGCAACCTGCTGGAGAACGCCATCCGCCACGGCCGCGCCGGCGGCGAGGTGGTGCTGCGCATCGTGGCGGCGGACCAATCCGGCCAGCCCGGCCTGGTGCTCAGCGTCAGCGATGACGGCCCGGGCATTCCCAAGGAACACATCCCACGGCTGACCGAACGTTTTTATCGGGTGGACCGCGGCCGCAGCCGCGCCGCCGGCGGCACCGGGCTGGGGCTGGCCATCGTCAAGCACATCGTCAACCGACATCGTGGCCGGCTGACCATCGAGAGCCCACCCGGCAGCGGCGCCTGCTTCAAGGTCTGGCTGCCCGCCGCCGAACCGGCGACGACCCGGCGCCTGGAAACCCCCGCCGAGACGTGATCCTCAATGCACGAAGGTGAAACCTTCGTGCGCCTCAGTCGCGTCGTGCGTCAGCACGCCTTTGGTATGTCGTGCGTCAGCACGCCTTTGGTATGTCGTGCGTCAGCACGCCTTTGGCATGTCGTGCGTCAGCACGCCTTTGGCATGTCGTGCGTCAGCACGCCTTTGGCATGTCGTGCGTCAGCACGCCTTTGGCATGTCGTGTTCAGCACGCCTTTGGCGTGACGCAAACCGCAGTCTCGAACTTCCTGCGCCCGGTATGAACCGCTTCAGCCGGGCAGCAATTCCGCTCGCCAGGTCAGCACCAGCACGTCGCGGCAGCTTGGCCGCGACGGATCGGCCGGCCCCACCGGGGTCACGCCGTGCTTCACCCGGGTATCGTCCACCAGCGCCGCGTCCAGCCGGTCCAGCAGCGTGAAGCGCGCCAGCTCGCGGTCATCGTCGTCGGTGACCAGGGTCTCGCCGCCCACCAGGTTGGTCCGCGCCAGCATGGCGATCAGCACCACATCCACGCCGTCATGGTGGACGCCCTCAGGCGTTGGGTAGCCCGGCGCGCCGGCCACGGCCTCGATGCGGAACTGGTGCATCTCGACGAACCAATCCTGGCCCGGCTTGACGCTGTCGGCCACGTCCCGGCCTAGCGCCAGCAGTGCCTGCACCGGGGCCGAGGCGCCGATGGCGTCCTCCACCGGCGCGAACCAGCGGTCCACGCCGCCATTCAGCGTGTTGTGCACCACCGCCTGGAAATGCGGCTGATGCTCACCCCTGATATGCCCGGCAACGCCAGCGCGGGCGGTGAAATTGGCAATGCGGCGGCGCCGGTAGCGGCCGCCATCGGCCATGAAGCTGTCCACTTCCAGCCGTTCCCAGCTGGCGGCAAAGGCGTCCACCTGTTCGGCGCTGCCGGCGGCGCCCATCAACCCGGCCAGCCGCGCACCCGGCAGCATGGCAAAGCCCTGCGCCGCGATCTCGGCCTGCAACGCCGTGATGGGGGGCCGCGCGCTCATGGCGCTGATGTCGCCAGGTTGGCGTTCGGCGCGGCTTCCGCCACGACAGCATCACCCAGCGGCGGCACATCCCGCGTCATGCCGGCCAGTACCTCGGCCACATGGCGCACCTTCACCGAGGAGCCTTCGCGCTTCAGCCGGCCCGCCATGTTCAGCAGGCAGCCGAGGTCGCCGGCCAGCAGCGTATCGGCCCCCGTGGCGGCGATATCGGCGGTCTTGTCGCTGACCATACGCGTCGAAATGTCCGGGTACTTCACGCAGAAGGTGCCGCCGAAGCCGCAGCAGACTTCGGGGTTCTCCATTTCCTTCAGCGCCAGCCCCTCGATGCTGGCCAGCAGCGTGCGCGGCTGCGCCTTGACGCCCAGCTCCCGCAGGCCAGAGCAACTGTCGTGATAGGTGACCAGGCCGTCGTAGTGCGCGGCGACGCGGGTCTGGCCGCGCACATCCACCAGGAAGCTGACCAGCTCATGCGTCTTGGCGGCCAGCGCATCGGCGCGGGCGCGGCCCTGGGGGTCGTCCTCGAACAGGGAGGGATAATGATGCGCGATCATCCCGGCGCAGGAGCCACTCGGCGCCACGACGTAGTCGTAGGGCAAGAAGGCGTCGATCACCGCGCGGGCCAGGTCGCGCGTGGTCGCGCGGTCCCCGGTGTTGAAGGCGGGCTGGCCGCAGCAGGTCTGGCTGGGGGGCACTTCCACCGTGCAGCCGGCGGCCTCCAGCAGCTGGATGGCGGCAAAGCCGACATTGGGCCGGTAGAGATCCACCAGGCAGGTGACGAAGAGCGCGACGCGCGGCTTGGTCTGGGACATGGGCATCAACTTAGGCAGGGTTGCGTCAGTACGGAAGCGCGGACAGCGCGGGGCTGACGCGCAGCCAAGGCGAGGGGGCGTGCCGGGCTGAGATGCCCGAGTGCGCCGGACAGCAACGCGAGGGCCGCTGCGCACTGGCTTGGGCGGGCCGAGCGGCCCCAGACGCCAGACACAGGCCGGCCCAAAGGAAAAATGCCGGCGCTAACCAACCCGCTGTCAGGCGCCGGGCGCGGGGCCAAACGCCAGCCCCAGGCCAGCGCCAACCGGGGCGTCGCCGCCCCGGCCGTCGAAGCTCCTAGACGCTCCGCGTGGCGACAAGCCGCCAGGTCGGGTCCGGGCTGCGCAGGTCGCGCTGGAAGGTCCACAAATCGGTCAGCTCGGTCACGCCGTCATGGCCATGCGCCACGCTGCCATCGGCCGCCATGGTGATGTTCATCTGTTCGGTCACGAACCTCACCGTCACATCGGCGGTGCTGCCGCGCAGGTCGGCGGCGTCGATCGCCAGTTCCGTCACGCCGCGCACCTCGGTGCGCTGGGTTTCGTGCGCCTGTTCGCGGGCGCTGATGGCGTGCTCGAAGCCGGCATAGCTGTCGTCGCTCAACAGCGGCTTCAGCGTGGCGCGGTCGCCAGCGGCGAAGGCGCTGACGATCATGCGGAACGCGCCCTCGGCCCCAGCCAGGAAGCGATAGGCATCGAAGCTTGGGTCCTCGGCGCCGATGCGGCTCAACGCCTGGCCGGGCGGGGTCCGCGCATCCGGCACCACCAGATGCGGCTGGCCGGGCTGCGCTGCCTGGGGCGCGCCGCCGGGGCGGGTTTCCGCCGGGCGTGCGCCTGGGGCCGCCACCGGCTGGGCCGGGCGTTCGTAGCCGGTGCGCTTGCCCAGCACGCTGCGTAGCCGCAGCACCAGGAAAGCCGCGACCATGCCGAACAGGATCAGTTCCGCGGTACCGCCCGACATTGCATGAACTCCTTTTCACGTTGATAGATAGGGGCTGCGACGTGCCGCCGCAACGGCACACGTGCGCCATTGCCACAGCTAACCCCCAGCGGCATCGCCGCAGCCCTTGCCGCCGCCGGCCGGGCCGGCTATCGCCAGCCAACCTTCCCGCTGATGGAACCGCCCTGATGATCCTGCTGCGCCACGGCCAGAGCGAGTTCAACCTGCATTTTTCCGAGACCAAGAAGGACCCGGGCATCCCGGACCCCAAGCTGACCCCGCTGGGCCACCAGCAGGCGCGGCAGGCGGCGGATGAACTGGCCGGCGAGAGCATCGAGCGCATCCTCTGCTCGCCCTATACCCGCGCCCTGCAGACCGCCGAGGCGGTGGCGCACCGGCTGAAGCTACCTGTCATCGTCACGCCGCAGGTGCGGGAACGCTACGCTTTCTCCTGCGACATCGGCACCCCGACCACGGAACTGGCCCGCGCCTGGCCGCAGCTGGATATGTCCCACCTGGACGAGATCTGGTGGCCGGTGATCGAGGAGCCTGACCACCAAATAGAAGCCCGCGCCCGGCTGTTCCGCGGCGAGATGGCGGCCATTCCGGCCTGGCGCAACACGCTGGTGGTCTGCCACTGGGGCTTCATCCTGGCCATGACCGGGGAGCGCAAGCAGAACGGCGAATGGCTGCGCTGCGACGTGACCGGGCCACCGCCGGCCGATATCGTCTGGCGGCAATACCAGGCACCGCCAAAGCCGTAGCACCCGAAGCGGCCCGGGGCGCAGCGGCGGCGGGGCGCACCCCACCTCGCGCGCCGGCGGCGCACCCCACCTCGCGCGCCGGCGGCGCGACCCTTCCAGCCAACCGCCCCCCGTGCTAGGCGCCGGCACCCAAGCACAAAGGCGCCGCGCCATGTCCGATATGCCTCCCGCCCAGTCCCCCAACGGCGACCCCGCCCAGGGCCCGCTGGTGCTGAACATCCAGTACACCAAGGACCTCTCCTTCGAGGTGCCTGGCGCGCCCGAGATTTACGCCACCCTGCGCGAGCCGCCGCGCGTTGACCTGCAGCTGGACGTGCAGGCCCGCCCGGTCGAGGCCGGCGGCAATGTCTATGAGATCGCGCTGCAGATCCGCGCCGACGCCCAGGCCCAGGGCCAGACCTGCTTCATCGCGGAGCTGACCTACTGCGGCATCTTCACCATCAACGTGCCGCAGGAACACCTGGAGCCGGTGCTGCTGGTGGAATGCCCGCGCCTGCTGTTCCCCTTCGCCCGCAACATCCTGGCGGAAGTGACGCGTGACGGCGGCTTCCCGCCGGTGATGCTGCAGCCGATCGACTTCGTCGCGCTGTGGCAGCAGCGCCGCGGCGAGGAAACCGTCGGCAACGCCTGAGACCAAGCGCCCCGCCGCCCGTACGCCGGGCGGCGGACCCGGGCGGCCCGATGCCGCCGCCCCCGCGGCGTCGCGCCCGCCCGGCGCGCCAGCATTTTGCGCCCGCCCGGCGCGCCAGCATTTTCGCGCCCGCCCGGCGCGCGCCCCGTGGCACCCTCGAACATGCCTGCCGCATGCCCCCGAAATCGCGCTTCACGCTCGATGGCCGAGGCGTACTTGCAGCACGACCGCCGCGACGCCGCGCTACCGGCCACCCTTGCCGCGGGCTGTACCGGCACCCTCAACCCGGCAGGCGGGTATTCCGCGACGCCGGGGAATCGCCGGGGTTGCCAACGCGACAAGTCTGCACGCCGTCCGACCAGCGTGCTGCAGTGCACACCCTGTGCAGACCGAATAGGTGACAGACTCGCCCATAGGTTGAAATCTGTGGATAACCTTCGCGTTCGTACTTGAAACATTCATCATGCTGACGTCAAATCGTTCCAGGGAAAATCCCTGGGTGACAGCATGGCTCGACTCTGGCCTATCCCCTTACCGGCGGCGCATCAGGCGCCCCTCTCATTGCGGCTTCCCCGCGCGGAAGCCAGGTCGGACAAGGTCTGGCTCTCACCACCACATCTGGCGGGCGGTGAGATGTCGGCCCTGCAGGCGACACTGGAATCAGGCTGGGTTGCCCCGGCCGGCCCGGTGCCGGAAGCCTTCGAGGCCGCGATCGCGGAAGCCACCGGCATTCGCCACGTGGTTGCAGTCGCCTCCGGTACCGCTGCGCTGCATCTGGGGTATCGCTGCCTTGACCTGCAACCGGGGGATGAAGTCTGGACCTCCTCCCTCACCTTCGTCGCCTCCGTGGCGCCCGCCGTGCAGATGGGCGCCCGGCCGCGCTTCCTGGATGTCTGCCCGGAAAGCTGGACGCTGGACCCCAACCTGCTGGCCGATGCGCTGGCCCGCGCCGGCCGCACCGGCCGCCTGCCCCGCGCCGTGGTGCCGGTGGACCTTTACGGCCAATGCGCCGACCTCGCGACCATCCGCGCCATCTGCGACCGGTGGGGCGTGCCCGTGCTCAGCGACAGCGCCGGCGGTATGGGCGCCATACAGCGCGGCCGCCATGCCGGGGTGGGGGCGCAGCTTGCCGCCTTCAGCTTCAACGGCAACAAGATCATCACCGCTGGCGGCGGCGGTGCCCTGGCCAGCGAGGATGCCGCGCTGATCGCGCGCGCGCGGCACCTGGCCACCCAGGCGAAGGAGCCGGCGCCGCACTACCAGCACGAGACCACCGGGTTTTCCTATGGCCTGTCTTCGGTGCTCGCCGCCGTCGGGCTGGCGCAGCTGGCGGTGCTGGAGGACCGGGTCGTCGCCCGCCGCGCTATCTTCGAGGGCTATCGCCAGGGCCTCGGCGCCCTGCCCGGCCTCGGCTTCATGCCGGAGCCGGCCTGGGCGCGCAGCAGCCGCTGGCTCAGCACCATCCTGATCGACCCCGAGGCCTTCGGCGCCGACCGCGAGACCGTGCGCCGCGCCCTGGCCGCCGAGGGCATCGAGAGCCGGCCGGTGTGGAAGCCGCTGCACCTGCAGCCGGTGTTCCGCGGTGGGCCGAAGGGCGGTGGCACCGCCTTGGTGGCGGCCCGGCTGTTTGAACGCGGCCTTTGCCTGCCGTCCGGCAGCGCGCTGTCCGCGGCCGAGCAAGCCCGCGTGGTCCGCACCATCCGCGACAGCTGCACCGGCTGATGCTGCGGGGTCAGGCCCATGGGGCAGCCCCGCTCGCCGGTCGGCCGCTGCGCATCCTCTACCTGCACCAGCATTTCTCCACGCCGGCCGGCGCCACCGCCACCCGCAGCCATGCGCTGGCACTGGCGCTGGCGGCGCGCGGCCATGCGGTGACGCTGGCCTGCGGGCAATATGCCGGGGCCGAAACCGGGCTGTCGCAGCAGTTCCGCTTCGGCCGGCGGCAGGGTGCGCTCGGCCCGCTGCGCCTGGTGGAATACGCCATCCCCTGCGGCAATGCGCAGCCGCTGGCGGCCCGGGCCGGCGCCTTCCTGCGCTATACGGGGCGGGCGGCGGCCCTGGCGCTCGGCCACCAGTGGGACCTCGTCATCGCCAGTTCCACCCCGCTGACCGTGGCGCTTCCGGCGCTGCTAGCCCGGCGGCTGCGCGGCACGCCCTTCCTGTTCGAGATGCGCGACCCCTGGCCAGAACTGCCGCGCGCCATGGGCGTGGGCACCCCGGCGTTATGGTGGGGCATGGACCGGCTGGCCGATGCCGCCTGCCGGCATGCCGCCGCCGTGGTGGCGCTCAGTGACGGCATGGCCGCCACCGCCCTGGCCCATGGCGCCGCGCCGGACCGGGTGGCGGTGGTCCCGAATGGCTGCGACCTGGCCCTGTTCGGCCCGCACATCGCCCCCTGGCGGCCCGACGTGGCGCGGCCCTGGGAAGCGCTGGCGGTCTATGCCGGCGCGCACGGGGTGGCGAACGGCCTGGACCAGCTGCTGGACGCCGCCGGCGCGCTGCATCGGCTGGGCGAACACCGGGTGCGGCTGCTGCTGGTCGGCGAGGGTAGCGAAAAGCCCCGCCTGCAGGCCTGCGCCGCCGCCGAGGGCCTGGCCAACCTCAGCTTCCTCGACCCCTTGCCGAAGACGCGGCTGGCGGCGCTGCTGGCGGGCTGCCAGGTGGCGCTGCATTGCCTGGCACCGCAGCCGGCCTTCGGCGAATACACCGCGCCGAACAAGTTGATGGACGCGCTGGCCGCCGGCTTGCCGGTGGTGACCAACGTGCCCGGCCACGCCGCCCGGGTGGTGGCGGAAGGCCCTTGCGGCATCGCGGTGGCCCCGAACGACGCCGCCGCGCTGGCCAGCGCCCTGGCCCAACTGGCGGCGCACTCCACCCGGCGCCAGGCGATGGGCGAGGCCGCCCGCCGCCAGGCTGTGCGCCGCTGGGACCGCCGCCTGCTGGCGGACCGCTTCTGCGCCGTGGCCGAGGCCGCCGCCACGCAACCCGCCGCGCGATTGGCGTTGGCATGACCGTGGCAGCCCCCCGCCGCGCCGCCGCCGCCGGCCGCGCCCCGGCTGGCACAGCCCGGTCTGGAGCCCCCCTCGCCGCCAACGCCCCGCCCACATGACCCCGCCCGACGGACTGGCCACCGCCTGGGTACCCCCGCTGCCGGCCGCGCCCCTGGTCTGCATGCTCTCGGCGGCGCATCCGGCCACGGACCTGCGCGTGGTCGGCAAGGAAGGCGCCGCGTTGGCCGCCGCCGGCTGGCGGGTGCGGCACCTCTGCCCGGCACAACCCGGCGCCCCCGCCCGGCACCAGGGCGTCGCCATCCAGACCTTTCTGCGCGCGAAAGGCTGGCGCGGTCGCGTCCTTGGCATTCCGGCTCTGGCCCGGCTGGCCACGGCCAGCGGCGCCGCCGTGCTGCACGCGCATGAACCCGACAGCTGGGTCGCCGCGTTGCTCGCCGCCCGCCGCAGCGGCGCCCGCGTGGTGCTGGACGTGCACGAACACTACCCCAGCCGCCTCGACCCCTATTTGCCCGCCTGGGCGCGCTCCGCCGCGCGCACCGCGCTGCGCCTGTTCTGCCGCTGGGCCGCCCGCCGGGCCGACGCCGTCGTGCTGGCCAAGGACGGCCTGGCCGCCGACTTCCCCGCCCGCCGCCTGGTCCCCGTGCGCAACTACGCCGCGCCCCTGGCCATCGCCCCGCGCCAGCACGGCGCCGGCCCACTCACCCTGCTGCACCTCGGCGCGCTGGGCCGCAGCCGCGGCTGGCCGCAGATGCTGGACGCCCTGGCCCTGGCCCCGCCCGGCACCCGCCTCCGCCTGATCGGCCGCTTCACCGACGGCTCCGAGCCCGCCTTCCACGCCCGCGCCGCCACGCTGGGCCTCAGCGAGCGGATCACTTCCACGCCCTGGCTGCCCTACACCGAAGCCATGGCCGAAGCCGCCCGTGCCGATATCGGCCTGGTGCTGTTCCAGCCCGGCGAGGCCAACCACACCCTGGCCCTGCCGCATAAGTTGTTCGACTGCATGCTGGCCGGCCTGCCCGTCATCGCCCCCGCCTTCGCCACCGAGGTCGCCGGCATCATCCGCGCCGCCGGCTGTGGCGAGTTGGTGGAAACCGCCAGCGCCCCGGCCATCGCCGCCGCCATCGCCCGGCTTACCTCCCCGGCGCGGCGGCAGGCGCAGGGCCAGGCGGGGCGCGCGGCGGCGCTCGGCCCCTTCGGCTGGCCGGCCGAAGCGGAGCGTCTGGTTAACCTGTATCGCGCCCTTGCACCCTTGCCGGCTGGAATGGCGGCGACGAGCGGCCTATAGCGTCAGGCCATGGCCCTGCGCGCCCCGTACCGAATTCTGCTGAACCTGCTGATGGACAGCCTGCTGGCCGGCGCCTCAGTGCCGCTGGCGGTGCTGCTGGCCGCCCCCGACCAATGGCCCCAGGACTGGGTCTGGTGGCTCGGCGCGCTGCCGGGTGCGGCGCTGGCGCTGCTCGCCGCCGGCCTGCCGCTCCGCCTCTCCCAGCAATACCTGCGCTTTGCCGGCCTGCCGGACCTGATGGCCATCGGCGGCGCGGCGCTGGGCGCCGCCATCCTGTTCAGCGCCAGCTTGCATGTGGTCCACGCCTGGGTCTCGCCCAACCCGGCCTTCCCCGCCATCCACGCCCTGACCCTCGCCGCCCTGCTCGGCGCGCTCCGCGTCCTCGGCCGGCTGCGCCACGCCCGCCGCGGCCCGGAAGCCGAGGTGCCGCAGCAATCCGTGCTGCTGGTGGGCGCCGGCGATGGCGCCGACCTCTTTATTCGTGCCCTCTCCGGCGAACGCTCGCCGGGCTATCGCGTCCAGGGCATCCTCTCGCTGCGCTCCCGCCAGGCCGGCCGCCGCATCCATGGCCACCCCATCCTCGGCACCGTGGATGACTGCGGCCCGGTGCTGGAACGGCTGCGCGCCGAGCAGCGCCTGCCCGCGCTGATCGTCGTCGCCACCGCGCATGTCCAGGGGCTGGCGCTGGAACGCCTGCTGGACGCCGCCGACCGCGAGGGCATCCCGGTCCGCCGCCTGCCCAAGCTCACCACGCTGGACCTACCGCGCCGACGCGCCACCGACCGGCTGGACGACGAGGACAAACCGCAGATCGAACTGCGCCCCGTGGTCATCGAGGAACTGCTGGACCGCCCGCAGGTGCCGCTGGACCGCGAGGGGATGGCCCGGCTGATCCAGGGCCGCCGCGTGCTGGTGACCGGCGCCGGCGGCACCATCGGCGGCGAGCTGGCGCGGCAGGTGGCGGCACTTGGCCCGGCGCAGCTGACCCTGCTCGACCATGGCGAATACGCGCTCTACGAAATCGACCTGGAACTGCGCGAACGCCATGGCGACGTCCCGCGCCGCGCCGTGCTGGCCGATGTCCGCGACGAAGCCCGCATCCGCCAACTGTTCCACGAACTCCGCCCCGAACTGGTGTTCCACGCCGCCGCGCTGAAGCACGTGCCGATGGTGGAAAACGACCCGCTGGAGGGCTTGCAGACCAACGCCGCCGGCACGCGCATCGTGGCCGATGCCGCCGCCAGCGTCGGCTGCCTGGCCATGGTGTTCATCAGCACGGACAAGGCGGTGAACCCCACCAGCGTCATGGGCGCCAGCAAGCGCCTGGCCGAAATGTACTGCCAGTCGCTGGACCGCGTGGCGCGCACCACCGGCAGCGGCATGCGCTGCGTCACCGTCCGCTTCGGCAACGTGCTGGGCAGTACCGGCTCCGTGGTGCCACTGTTCCGTCGCCAGCTGGAACGCGGCGGGCCGCTGACCGTGACCCACCCGGACATGCGCCGCTACTTCATGACCGTGCGCGAAGCCGTCGGCCTGGTGCTGCAAGCCAGCGTCGTCGGCACCACCGACGCCGCCGACCAGCCGCCCGAACTCGCCAATGGCGGCATCTTCGTGCTGGACATGGGCAACCCGGTGAAGATCGTCGATCTCGCCCGCCGCATGATCCGCCTGGCCGGCCTGCGCCCGGACGAGGACGTGGAAATCCGCTTCACCGGCCTGCGCCCCGGCGAAAAATTGTTCGAAGAACTGTTCCACGGCCAGGAACCGCCCAACCCGACCAAGTTCGAAGGCCTGCTGGTGGCAACACCCCGCACCGTCGACGCCGCGCTGGTCGGCCGCGCGATCGACGAAGTGGCCGCCGCCAGCCGCAGCGGCAACCTCCGCGCGGCGCTGGCGCAACTGGCCCGGCTGGTGCCGGAGTTCGACCACAACGTGGACGCGGTGGTGGGGAAGACGGCACCTTAGCTTGTGCGCCGCCCCAAGGGATGAAGCACGGGGGCACCGCCCCCGAACCCCCGCCGGGGACGTGCTGTCCCCGGACCCCGGCGTGAGCGACAATCCTTGCAAGCAGGAATATGTTCCTGTTATGTTCGCGCCCCTTTGCCGCCGAGGGCCGCCGCATGTATCCCCGCCGCTACTGCACCCCGCGCCCCTGGCAGCCCCTCGGCACCGAGGAACTCAACGCCCTCATCCCCTACGTCACCCATCGCGGTTCCGGCCGCCCGATCTTCGATATCCGCGCCCGGCTGGACGCGATCTTCTGGCTGGTCACCTCGCCCCACCCCTGGCGCTGCCTGCCCGCCGAGATGGGTCCGGCTGACACCGCCAGCCGCCAATTCCGTCGCTGGGCCCATGCCGGCGTCTGGACCCGTCTGCTGAAGGCCATTGCCCAGCCGGACTGCCCGCCTGCTTTGGCCCGCCTGGAGCACTGGATCTGCCGCGCCTATCGCCGCGCGCTCCGCATCCTGAAGCTGGCCGGCATCGTCCTGGCCCGGCGTCTCGGCCTGTGTTCAGCGGTCAACGCCCCGTTCGAACTGCTGCCCGACCCGGATTTGTCCAAAAAGCTGCTTCCTGTGATCCAGCGGCTGATCGCGAAGGCCCTCACCGCCGGCGGATTGCCCGACAAGCGCATGCTGCAGACCTGCAAGAGCTTCCATTGGCTGGTGGGCGGTCGAAAGCGCCTCTCCAAATGGCTGGCCCCGCCGTGACGGCCGCCGCCGCCCCTGCCATCCCGCGGAACGCGTCCTCGCCGGGCTTGTCCCTGCGATCCACGCCTCACCACCCGCGCGCCCTCGCCACTTCGGTGCCCCCCAAGACTCACGCCGGTCCAGGGGGCGCCTGCCCCCTGGCGGGGTTCGGGGCAGCGCCCCGAGCTTTTTCCCCTTGGGCAGCACACCTGCCACCCCTCCCGCATTGCAGCATTGAAACCAGCGGTGACTTCCGCCGGCGCGCCCGCGGGCGTAAGCCGTTCGGGCCAAAAGCCGTGAGCCCAGCATGACCGTCACTGCCGCCGAAAAGCCCATCGCCTTCTTCGACATGAAGGCCCAGCAGGCGCTGATCCGCGCCGATATCGACCGGCGCATTGCCGCGGTGCTGGACTCTGGCCGCTTCGTCGTCGGGCCTGAGGTGATCGAGCTGGAGGAAAAGCTGGCCGCCTATACCGGCGCCGCCCACGCCATTGGGGTTTCCTCGGGCACGGATGCGTTGCAGATCGCCATGATGGCCGAGGATATCGGCCCCGGCGACGCGGTCTTCCTGCCGGCCTTCACCTATACCGCCACGGCAGAGGTGCCGCTGGTGCTCGGCGCCACCCCGGTCTTCGTGGATGTCGAGGAGAGCACCTTCAACATCGACCTGGCCGACCTCCGGCGCCGCGTCGCCCTCATCAAGGCCGAGGGCAAGCTGCGCCCCCGCGCCGTGGTGGGCGTGGACCTCTATGGCCGCGCGGCGGATTGGCCCGGCATCCTGAAGCTCTGTGCCGAGGAAGGCATGTTCGCGCTGGATGATGCCGCCCAGGCTTTTGGGGGTGCGCTGGGCAACAAGCGGCTCGGTGCCTGGGCGCATGCCACGGCGTGCAGCTTCTACCCGACCAAGACGCTGGGCTGCTATGGCGATGGCGGCGCCATCCTGACCGACGACGCCGAGAAGGCGGAGCTCTACCGCAGCCTGCGCCAGCACGGCGAGGGCAAGTCCCGCTATGAGGTGCTGCGCACCGGTATGAACGGCAGGCTGGACACGCTCCAGGCCGCGGTGCTGCTGGCCAAGCTGCCGCTGCTGGAGGACGAACTCGCCGCCCGCGACCGCGTCGCCACCCAGTACGCCGCGCGCCTCGGCGGCGCGGTGAAGACGCCGGCGACCCTGCCGGATGGCGTCCATGCCTGGGGCATCTACTCGATTTTGCTGGAAAGTGAGGTCGCCCGCACCCGGGTCCAGGCCGCCATGCAAGCGCGTGGCGTGCCCAGCGCGATCTACTACCCCCGCCCGCTGCACCATCAGCCGGCCTATGCGCCGAAGCACGCGGGCAGCCTGGCCGGTGGCCCGCCGCCGCTGCCGGTCAGCGAGGACCTGTGCACCCGCATCCTCTGCCTACCGATGCACCCCTACCTGGATGCCGCCCAGGTGGACCGCGTCGCCGACGCCGTGCTGGCCGGGTTGTAATCGGTGCCCGGAACCTCGCCCGGGCAACGAAGAAGATTGAACCCAACCCCATTGTCAGGCTTCCATGGCGAAGATGACAGAGGGGTGACGCCATGCAGCGCCGCAGCCTGTTGGCCTCGGCCGGTGCCGCGGCCTTTGCAACACCTCGCCGCCTCCGCGCCGCCGAGCCGGTGGACGTCGTGCTGGTCCTCGCGGTCGATGTCTCCCGCTCGATCGACCCCGACGAGGCCCGGCTGCAACGGGAGGGGTATCGCAGCGGGGTCAGCGACGCCAAGGTGGTCGAAGCCATCCGTGGCGGCATGACCGGCGCCATCGCCCTGGCCTATGTGGAATGGGCCGGCGCCGAGTATCAGCGCACAGTCCTGCCCTGGACCCGCATCGCCAGCCAGGCCGACGCCACCGGCTGGGCCGACCGCCTAGCCGAAGCCCCCCGCGCCTCGCTGTCCTGGACGTCCATCAGTGGCGCGCTGAAATATTCCCACCAGGTGATGAATGAAGCCCCGTTCGAGGGCACTCGCCGCGTCATCGATGTCTCCGGCGACGGCGTGAACAACTCCGGCACCTCGGTCGAGGAAGCGCGCGACCGGGTGGTGGCGGATGGCATCGTCATCAACGGCCTGCCCATCATCAACGACCGCCCGACCTTCGGCCGCATGCCGCCGGTGCCGCTGGACGAGTACTTCCAACAGAACGTCATCGGCGGGTCAGGCGCCTTCATGATCGTGGCCGAGAATTTCGAGAGTTTCGGCAACGCGGTGAAGCGCAAGCTGATCCGCGAAATCGCCGGCCTGCCCGGGCCGGTCTACGGCTGACGATCGCCCACCCTGGCGCCGGCCGCGTTCCCGAAGGGGCCGGCGCCACGAAACAGGGTGATCATCCGGCGCCGCGCGCCCGACCGCCGCGTGTCCGCCAGTGTCATAGCGCAGGGCAGAACGCGTGGAGCTGCGGACCGATCAGCAGGCCAGCCCATGGTGACTGGGCGCCTGTGCAGGCCGCATGGTCCGGCAGGCTGCGACCCCTACCGCTTGACCTCCTCGATACTCAGCCCGAACGCGGCGACGCCCTCGGCCAGGAGGTCGCCGACCATCTCCATCCGCACCAGGTAGGTGCCGGCGTCGCGGCCGATGTTGCGCTCCGCCGCCAGGCGCAGCGCCTCACCCCATTCTTCAGGGCCGTAGTCGCCGCGGCCGGTCCAGGCCAGGGCGATCAACGCCGCCTGCTCGTCCTCGTTCAGCTCGTCGATGAAGGCGACCAGGTTTTCCTCGGTCATGTCGTCGCCGCTGTCCTGCAGCAACGCCGCATCGCTGTCGGCGTCCTCGTCAGCCTGCTCGGGGTCGGCTTCCTCGGTGCCTTGCAGCGCCCGGGCATGGTCCACGACGGTCGCCACTGTCTCCAGGCTGATGCCCAGGTCCACATCGTCGTCATCAGGTTGCTTGGCCATCGGTCCCACTCCCGTACGCACGCTGGCTGGCTGCCCGCCGCCTCGCGCATACGCGGTGGCGCCGCGCTCGGTTCCCCAGCTCTGACCCTGTGCAGGGCGCGGGAACAACAAAGCCCCGGGTTGCGTTGCAACACTCCGAGAGATGCGCGACCCGCGCGAGGACCTGCCGCATGTGAGCCATCCGGCGCCCACGCGCTGCGCCCGGCCAGATTCCAGCCCCGACCGCGTGCGCGCTGGTCGCTGGCCGGGCGGCTCGGCCCCGGTAACTGGCGCGAACCGTCGGGGCCAGCGAGCGCGCGCCGCATCCGGTTCCGGGCGGCACTTGCCCTGGCGGCCGCCGGTTGCACCGGTGCGCCAGGGGCCATGCCGCAGCCGGCGCTGCATCGCCGACCCTGCTTTTGCTTGGCACCGGCCGCCATGACGCGCCAGGATGCCGGCAACGAAACGGGAGGCGACGATGCGGCGACGGCAAGCCCTGGCTTTGGGCGCGGCGAGCCTGGTGGCGGGAACGGCCAGCGCGCAGCCGACACCCTGGCCAAACAAGCCCCTGCGCATGGTCATCCCCTGGCCCCCGGGCCAGGCGACGGACCTGATCGGCCGCATCATCGCCCAATGGCTGTCCGAGCGGCTGGGGCAGAGCGTGGTGCCGGAAAACCGCGGCGGCGCCGGCGGGATGATCGGCACCGATGTGGTCGCGAAATCCACCCCGGATGGCTATGCGCTGCTGTCGGCCTCGATCGGGCCGATCACCTTCGCCCCGCTGGTCAACCGGCCGCCCTACAATGTGGAGCGTGAGCTGGCGCCGGTGGTGAGCTTCGGCCTGGCGCCTTATATGCTGCTGGTACGGCCGAACTTCCCGGCGGCCGATGCCCGCGCCTTCGTGCGGCTGCTGAAGGCCAACCCGGGCAAGTACAGCTATGCGTCGTCCGGCATCGGTGGCGCGCAGCACCTGCTGACCGCGATGTTCCTGGCCCGCGCCGGGCTGGAGGCGTTGCACGTGCCGTTCCAGGGCAGCGGGCCGGCCATGGCGGCGTTCCTGTCGGATTCCGTGGATTTCGCCATCGAGACCCCGGCGGCGGCGCTGGCGCTGGTGCGCCAGGGCAGCCTGCGCCCGCTGGGCCATACGCTGGGCCGGCCGAGCAAGCTGCTGCCGGGCATCCCACCGCTGGCCGAGGCGGCGGATGTGCCGGGCTATGACATCGGCGGCTGGAACGGGCTGATGGTGCAGGCGGCGACGCCGCGGCCGATCATCGACCGGCTGGTGGCGGAAACTGAGGCCGGGCTGGCGCGGCCGGAGATGGTGGAGCGCTTCGCCCAGCTGGGCATGGAAGTGGGGCCGCGCGGGCCGGAGGCGTACATGGCCATGCTGAAGGGACAGTGGGAGATGTTCGGCCCGCTGATCCGGCAGATGGGTATCCGCGCGGAGTAGCGGTGCGGGGCGGCTGGTGGCGGCAAGGTCCATGTCATCGGCAACAATGCCCTGGTCAACGGCTTCGGCATCTTCCGCTGGAACGGCGAGCCGGTGGGGGAAGCCTGGGACCGCCTGCCGGGGGCCGCGGTGCCCATCTCGGTGGATTGCAACGGCCTGCCCTGGGTGATGAACGACCAGCACAACATCCATCGCTGGGCCACCGGCGCCGGGGAGCGCCTGCTGGGCAAGGCGAACAACATCGCCTGCGGCGGCGGCGAGGTCTGGGTCAGCGGCACCAACCGGGTGCAGGGCGGCTTCGGCATCCAATGCTGGGCCGGCCAGTCCTGGGAGAACGTGCCCGGCGGTGCGGTGCGGATCGCGGTCGATGACCGCGGCACGCTCTGGGTGGTGAACGAGGCCGGGACCATCTGCCGCGGCTGATGGCGCCTCAGCCGGCCGGGTGGCTGCCGCCCGGCTGGCGATGCCGAATTGAAACGCCGCCCGGACAGGCCATCCGGGCGGCGATTTTCGTCTGGAACGAGGGCCCTACTTGAACACCGGCGGGGAATCATCCTCGGGCAAGTCGGTCATCGGCACTTCGATCCGCACGGTGGCGGGGTCCACGCCCGTGCCCTTGTCCAGCCAGTAGGTGACGGACTGCGGCCAGAAGATCACCACGGCCACCAGGATCAGCTGCAGCACCACCCAAGGGATGGCACCCCAGTAGATGTCGCTGCTCTTCACTTCCTTCGGCGCAATGCCGCGCAGGTAGAACAGCGCGAAGCCGAAGGGCGGGTGCATGAAGCTGGTCTGCATGTTCACGCAGAGCAGCACGCCGAACCACACCAAGTCGATGCCCAGCTTGGCCGCGACGGGCGCCAGCAGCGGCACCACGATGAAGGCGATCTCGAAGAAGTCGAGGAAGAAGGCCAGGAAGAAGATGAAGATGTTGACGAAGATCAGGAAGCCGGCCTGACCGCCGGGCAGGTGGCTCAGCAGATGCTCGATCCAGAGCGAGCCGTCCACGCCCTGGAACACCAGGGAGAACACGGTGGAGCCGACCAGGATGAAGATGACCATGGCGGTGATGCGCATGGTGGATTGTGTTGCCTGCCACAGCAGCGAAAAGGTGAAGCGTCCGTTGATGATGGCCAGCACCACCGCGCCCACCGCGCCCATGGCGCCGGCTTCGGTCGGCGTCGCCAGGCCGAGGAAGATGGTGCCGAGCACCAGGAAGATCAGCACGATCGAGGGCACCATGCCCTTCAGCACGCGCCAGATCAGCGGCCAGCCGCGCTGGGTCAGCGCCTCGTCCGGCAGTGGCGGCACCTTGTGCGGCTGGAAGATGCTGACGCCGGCGATGAACAGCAGGAACAGCAGCACCTGCATGATCGAGGGACCGATGGCGCCGGCATACATGTCGCCGACGCTCTTGCCGAGCTGGTCGCCCAGCACGATCAGCACCAGGGAGGGCGGGATGACCTGGGTGATGGTACCCGACGCCGCGATGACGCCGGTGGCGATCCGCATGTCGTAGCCGTACTTCATCATGATCGGCAGGCTGATCATGCCCATGGCGATGACCGATGCGGCCACCGTGCCGGTAATGGCGCCCAGCACGGCGCCGACCAGGATGACGGCATAGGCCAGCCCGCCGGGGACCTTGCCGAATAGCTGGCCGGTGCCTTCCAGCAGGTCCTCGGCCAGTCGGCAGCGCTCCAGCACCGCGCCCATCAGGGTGAAGAACGGGATCGAGAGCAGCAGCTCATTCGACATGATGCCGAAGATGCGCAGCGGCAGGTTGCCCAGGTAGGCTTCGGTGAAGAAGCCGAGTTCGATCGACAGGAAGCCGAAGAACAACCCGGTCGCAGCCAGCGAGAAGGTGACCGGAAACCCGATCAGCAGGAAGATGACCAGCCCGCCGAACATGAGGGGGGGCATGATATCAAGGGTCAGCATGCTCAGCATTTCAGTGTGCTTCCAGCCGGTGCGGGTTGAGGTGGGGCAGGGCCGGAACGGCTATTGTTCGGGCCGGTGGTATTCCACCACCACCTCGATATCGGGCTTCAGGCCCATGAGCAGCGCGATGCGCTTGATGAGTTCCGAGAAGCCTTGCAGCGACAGCAGGAAGAAGCCCAGCGGCATCAGGATCTTGACCGGCCAGCGGATCAGGCCGCCGGCATTGCCCGATTCCTCATGCCGGATGAAGGCGTCCCAGAAGAACGGGAAGGTCATCCAGGTCAGCAGCAGGGTGGCCGGCAGCATGAAGCAGATGAAGCCGAACACATCGACCCAGAGCCGGGTACGCTCGCCCATGTTGCCGTAAAGCAGGTCCACGCGGACATGTTCGTTGCGCAGCAGCGTGTAGCTGGCGCCGAGCATGAAGGTGGCCCCGAACAGGTACCACTGCACTTCCAGCCAGGCATTCGAGGAATAGGAGACGCCGTAGCGAATGAAGGCATTGCCGGCCGAGATGAAGCAGGCGGCCAGCACCGTGATGTCGGCGATCTTGCCGACATAGCCGTTCACTTTGTCGACCACGCGACTGAAGGCGAGAAAACCACCCATACGCGGACATCTCCCAAATCATCGGCCGTCGAGGTTGTCTCCCCTCCGGCAAGGCGAATTCAGCGACACTGCGGCGGCGCTGTCAGATCGGCGGCGCGGTATTCGGCGCCGAGGAACCAGCGGTACTGCGTATATCGGCGTGTTTGCCAGTGCAGCCAGACCTTCCCACCGGCCGGGCAGCGCTGTGCGGGCAGGCCGGTGACGGCTTCCCAGGCAGTGCGGCGACGGCGACCCGGGAACGCTTTTCCCGGGCGGGCTGGCCTGGCCGCCACCAGCAAGCGACGACGGCTCCTGCCTGTTCCTAGCCGCGCAAGGCTGCCATGTTAAGTGAATGTTGCAGCCATCGCGCGAATGCATGCCTGTTCTGTTACCGTGGGGCCGCGGCCGGAGGCGGTTTACCAGCCTGTCGGGCCTTCGCACGGCGCGGTGGCGGGGTATAGGCTTGCCGGCGTGACCGCCCTGCCGCCTGCGCCATGCTGACCGCGCTTTCCCTGGCGCTGGCCGCCCTGTTGCTGCTGGGTGCGGCGGCGGTGCCGTTGGCGCGGCGCCCGGCCGGGGCGCGGTTTGTGCATGCGGGGTGCCTGGGCGCCTGTGTCGTGCTGGCGGTGCTGGCCTTCTGGGCCTTGCTGGCCAGCGGCGGCGGCCCGGTGCTGGCACTTCCCTTCGGGCCGCCCTGGGGCCGCGCGCTGCTGGCGTTGGATGGGCTGTCCGCCTGGTTCCTGCTGCTGCTCGGCGTCACTGGGGGCATCGCCTCGCTCTACGCCATGGCGCATCCGGCGGCGCAGCCGGGCGCGGTGCCGCCATTTCCGCTGCTGCTGGCCGGCATGGCGCTGGCGGTGGTGGCGGCGGATGTGTTCACGCTGCTGTTCGGGTTCGAGGTGATGTCGCTGGCCAGCTGGGCGCTGGTGGCGGCCGACCACAGCCGGGCCGAGACCCGCCGCGCGGCGCGGCTATACCTGATGATGGCGGTGCTTTCGGCGGCCTGCCTGGTGCCGGCCTTCGGCTTGCTGGTCGGGCATGCCGGCGGATTTTCCTTCGCCGCGCTGCGCGCCGCGCCGCCTGCGGGCTGGCTGGCCACCGGTGTGCTGGTGCTGCTGCTGCTGGGCGCCGGCAGCAAGGCCGGACTGGCGCCGCTGAACGCCTGGCTGCCGCGGGCCTACCCGGTGGCGCCGGCGCATGTGACGGCGCTGCTCTCGGGCGCCACCGCCAATGTGGCGGTCTATGTGCTGGCCCGGCTGCTGCTGGACCTGTGCGGCCCGGCGCAGCCGCTGTGGTGGGGCGTGCCGCTGCTGGTGCTGGGCGCGGGCTCGGCCGTGCTGGGTGCGCTGCGGGCCAATCTGGAAGGCGATATCAAGGTGGTGCTGGCCTGCAGCAGCATCGAGAATATCGGCCTGATCACCATCGGCCTGGGCCTGGCGCTGGCCTTCCGTGGGGCCGACCTTGGCCCGCTGGCGGCGCTGGCCGCGGGTGCCGCGCTGCTGCACACGCTGAACCACGGCGTGTTCAAGACCCTGCTTTTCCTGGCGGCGGGCAGCGTCGAACGCATGGCCGGCAGCCGGGTGCTGGACCGGCTGGGCGGGCTGATCCATGCCATGCCGGCCACCGCTGCCTGCGCCTTGGTCGGGATTGGTGCGGCCGCCGCGCTGCCGCCGCTCTCGGGCTTTGCCTCCGAATGGCTGCTGCTGCAGGCGCTGCTGGCGGGCTGGCGCACCGGGGATGTGACGTTCCAGGTACTGGCCGCGGCCGGTACGGCGCTGGCGGCCATGGCGGCGGCGCTGGCGGCGGCGGCCATGGTGCGGCTGTTCGGCCTGGTGTTCCTCGGCCGGCCGCGCACCCCGCGCGGCGCCGGCGCGCGTGAGGTCGGCCGACTGGAACGCTGGGCGCTGGTGATCCCCGCCGTCCTGACCCTGCTGCTGGGGCTGCTGCCCGGCCCGATGCTGGCCCTGGCACAACCGGCCCTGGCCACGCTGCTCGGCCGGGCCGCCGCGGTGCCGGCGCAGGGCTTTGCGCTGCTGGGCGGCTCCGGCGAGGCCGTGGCCTGGTACCTGCCGCTGGCGCTGCTGGCGGTGCTGCTGGCGGCGGGGCTGCTGGTGGCGCTGGTGGTTCGCGCCCGCTCTCCGCTGGAGACGCGGCGGGGGCCCACTTGGGATGGCGGGTTCATCCGCCCGCCAGACTACCTGCCCTTCGGCGACCCGCTGACCCAGCCCAGCGCCGCCGGCCTGGCCCAGCCGCTGCATCGTATGCTGGGCGCCGCGCTGTATGCGGCGCGGGAGACGGTGGACATGCCCCGGCCCGGCGAGACCCGCGCCGCGCGGCACCGTGCCACCCTGGCCGACCCGGCGCATGACTGGCTGGTGCTGCCCGCCGGCCGGCTGCGCGGCGCGGTGGCAAGCTGGCTGGAGCGGATGCGCGACTTTACCGTGCGGCGCTGCCTGTCCTTCGGCTTCGGCACGCTGGTGGTGCTGCTGGCGCTGCTGGCCTGGCTGGAGGCGCGCTGATGCAGACGCTCGGCGGCATCCTGACCCAGGCGCTGCACCTGGCGCTGATGCTGGTGCTGGCACCGCTGGTGCCGGGGCTGGTGCGCTGGCTGAAGGCCCGGATGCAGGGGCGGCGCGGTGCCTCCCCGCTGCAGCCGCTGCGCGACATGCGCAAGCTGCTGCGCAAGCGGCCGGTGCTGGCCGAGAATGCCTCGGCGGTCTCCGAGGTGGCGCCCTACGTCGCGGTGGTGGCCACGCTGGTGGCGCTGGCGCAGGTGCCGAGCTTCAGCCACGGCATGTTGCTGGCACCGCTGGGCGACCTGCTGCTGGTGGCCGGGCTGCTGGCGCTGGCGCGGGTGGCGCTGGCGCTGGCGGGGCTGGATGTGGGCACCCAGTTCGGCGGGATGGGCGCGGCGCGGGAAATGAGCTTCGCCGCCTTCGCCGAGCCGACGCTGCTGGTGGCGGTGCTGACCTTCGCCATTCTGGCCGGCACCACCAACCTGGACGCGGTGGCGGCCACCTTCCGTGACGGCCAACTCGGGCTGCGGGTGTCCCTGGCGCTGGCCGGGTTGAGCCTGCTGGCGGTGGCGCTGGCGGAGAATGCGCGCATGCCGGTGGACAGCCCGGGCACGCACCTGGAACTGACCATGGTGCATGAGGCGATGCTGCTGGAGAGCAGCGGCCGGCACCTGGCGCTGTGGGAGTTTCAGGCCGCGCTGAAGCTGGAGCTGTGGCTGGCGCTGCTGGCGGCGATGTTCCTGCCCTTCGGCGCCGCGCCGGGTGGGGCGGGGCCGCTGGCCTGGGCGCTGGGGCTGCTGGCCTGGCTGGTGAAGATGGCCGGTTTGATGTTGGCGCTGGCGGTGTTCGAGAATGCCATCGCCAAGATGCGGGTGTTCCGGGTGCCGGAATTTCTGGGCGCTGCGCTGCTGCTGGCGCTGCTGGCGGCGGCCTTGCTGTTCGTCAGCACGGGGCTGGCGTGATGCGCGGGGGCAAGCTTGGCACGCAGTTCAGCCAGGCGGCGCGCAAGCGGGCCGAGGGCGCGCCAGCCGTGGCCGCCCGGCGCTCGGGGGCAGGACGATGACCTTCGGCCAACTCCCCTACGACATCGCGCATCTGCTGGGCGGCGCCATGCTGCTGCTGAGCTTCGTGCTGCTGTACCAGCGGCGGGTGCAGGCGGTGATCAACGCCTTCGCCATGCAGGGCGGCGTGCTGGCGCTGGCCGCGGCCTGGCAGGGCGCCATGCAGGGCGCGCCGGAGCTTTACCTGACGGCGCTGATCGCCTTCGTCGCCAAGGCGGTGCTGATACCCCTGGCGCTCAGGGCCATCGTGCGGCGGATGAACCTGCACCGGTCGGTGGAAACCGCGCTGGGCATCGGCGCCAGCATGATGGTGGGGGTGGCGGTGGTGGCGCTGGCCATCCTGGTGGTGCTGCCCATCACGGCGGGGGCGCGGGCGATTGCGCGGGAGGATTTGGCCCTGGCGCTTTCGGTGGTGCTGCTGGGCATGCTGATGATGATCACCCGGCGCAACGCCATCAGCCAGGTGGTCGGGCTGATGAGCCTGGAGAACGGCCTGGTGCTGGCGGCCGTCGGTGTCGCTGGCATGCCGCTGGTGGTGGAACTTTCGACCGCGGCGCTGGTGCTGGTGGTGTTCGTGGTCGCCGGAGTGTTCGTGTTCCAGATCCGCGAGCGGTTCGACAGCGTGGATACGGCGGCGCTTGAGAAGCATCGCGCCGAAGGCACGTGGGAAGCACAGCGCGCCGACGGCGCGTGGGAAGCGCAGCCCGCGGAAGGCACGTGGGAGGCACAGCGCGCCGACGGCGGGCGGGAGGCACAGCCCGCGGAAGGCGGGCGTGACGCCCAGCGGCCCGAAGCCGCGTGGAACGCTCAGCGCGCCGAAGGCCGCCCGGAAGTGCCGCGCCACGGAGGGCTGCCGTGATGCCGTTGCCCTGGCTGGTGGTATTCTTCCCCTGGTTCGGCGCGCTGGTGCTGGTGGCGCTGCCGCGGCTGCGGCTGGCGGCGGCGGTCAATCTGGGTGTCTCGGCGGTCTCCCTGTTGCTGGCGCTGCTGCTGCTGGGCACGCCGCATGGCGAGCAGGGCTGGACCCGGGTGGATGCGCTGAACCAGCCGCTGGTGCTGCTGTCGGCCATCATCGGGCTGACCACCTCGATCTATTCCTACGGTCAGCTCGATGCGAAGGGGTTCGATCACCTGCGGCTGCGGGCGTATCACGGCGCCTACCAGCTGTTCATGGGCGCGCAGGCGCTGGCGCTGCTGTCCGACAACATGGGCGTGATGTGGGTGGCGATCGAGATTGCCACCATGGCCAGCGTGACGATGGTGGCGGTGCACGGCACGCCGGCGGCGACGGCAGCGGCGTGGAAGTTCTTCATCCTGTGCGGTGTCGGCATCGCCTTGGCGCTGTTCGGCACCGTCATTCTCTACATGGCCGCGCAGCCCTTGGTGGGGCATGGCGATGGCGGGCTTTCCTGGGCGGCGCTGCGCCTGGTGGCGGCGCGCTGCGATGCCGGGCTGCTGAACCTGGCCTTCGTGTTCCTGCTGGTGGGCTATGGCACCAAGGTGGGACTGGTGCCGCTGCATTTCTGGCTGCCGGATGCCGAGGCCGAGGGGCCGGTTTCCATCAGCGCGGTGCTGTCCGGCCTGCTGCTGAATGCGGCCATGGTGGCGGTGCTGCGGGCCAAGACCATCGTGGCGGCCAACCCGTTGGCGATTCCACCCGGGCCGTTCCTGATGGCGTTGGGGCTGGCCTCCGTGCTGCTGGCCGGGTTTGCGCTATGGCGGCGGCGAGATGCGCGGCGGTTGTTCGCGTGGTCCAGCATCCAGCACATGGGGCTGGCGGCCTTCGCCTTCGGGCTGGGCGGCGTTGGCGGCAACCTGGCGGGGCTGCTGCATCTGCTGGGGCATAGCCTGGCCAAGTCCGCGGTGTTCTTCGGCGTCGGCCTGGCGACACGGTTGAAGGACAGCCAGAAGATCGCCGATATCGGTGGGCTGGCGACCAGCCATCCGGCGCTGGGCTGGTCGCTGGTGGTGGCCATTGCCGCGGTGGCGGGGATGCCGCCCTTCGCCCTGTTCGCCAGCGAGTTCCTGTTGCTGACCGAGACGGCGGCGCGGTTCTGGTGGCTGGCGCTGCCGCTGGGGCTGGGGCTGTTCATCGCCGTCACCGCCAAGGTGAATGTGATGCAACAGCTGTGCCTGGGTGACGCCACGCCGGATGCGGCGCCGGGTCCTGCCGGCGCCGTGCCGGGGCGGCTGGCCTTCGGTACCACGCTGGGGCCGATCTGGGTGCATCTGGTGCTGGCCTTGGTGCTGGGGGCAGCCCTGCCGGCCGGTGGCGCGGCGCTGCTGGCGCAGGCGGCGGAGATGCTGCGATGACCCCCAACGGCGGAGCCGATGCGATGAGCCCCGGCGGAGCCGTGGTGACCCGCTTCGGAGCCGGCACGACGATCCCGCCGGCGGAGCCAGCACGATGAGCAGCGCGGACGCGATCCGCCAGGGCAAGCCGCAGGGCTGTCTGCCGCACCAGCGCTACCTGCTGGAACTGGGCCAATGGCGTGCCCTGGTGGTGGCGCTGCGGGATGACCGCACGCTGGAACTGCTTTCGCTATGGGCCGAGCCGGGCTTTGTCCATGCCGCCTTCCATCAGCCGAACGAGGGCATTCTGCTGGCAAGCCTGGCGGTGACGGCGCGGCAATACCCGGCGCTCTCCCCGGTGCGGGCTGGGGCGGTGCGGTTCGAGCGGATGATCCGCGACCTCTGGGGCCACGATGCTGAGGGGGGCGTGGATCTGCGGCCCTGGCTGGACCATGGCCGCTGGCCGGTCACGGCGCCGATGTCGCCACGCCCCGTCGCCGTCACCACGCCGCCACCGCAGCCGGAATTCCTGGCCGTGGAGGGCGAGGGCGTGCACCAGATACCCGTCGGCCCCGTGCATGCCGGCGTGATCGAGCCGGGGCATTTCCGCTTCCACGTCCAGGGCGAGACGGTGGTGCGGCTGGAAGTGCGGCTGGGCTACCTGCACAAGGGCACGCTGGCGCTGATGCTGGGCAAGAGCCCGCGGCTGGCGGCGCGGTTCGCGGCCAGGCTTTCCGGTGACAGCACCGTGGCGCACAGCTGGGCCTTCGCCACCGCGTCCGAGCACGCGGTGGGGCTGGTGGTGCCGGCGCGGGCGGTGCTGCTGCGCGCCATCGCGGCCGAGCTGGAGCGCCTGCACAACCACCTGAACGACATCGGCTCCATCTGCAACGACGGCGGCTTTGCCTGGCTGCATGCGCGCTGCGGGCTGCTGCGCGAAGGGGTGCTGCGCGCGGCGGCGCAGGCCTTCGGGCATCGGCTGATGATGGACCTGGTGGTGCCCGGCGGCGTGGCGCGGGACCTGGCGCCGGGCGGCGCTGACGCCATCCGCGCCGCGCTGGCCGCGATGGTGGCGGAACTGCCGGGCTTGCTCAGCGTGTACGAAGACCATGCCAGCCTGCAGGACCGCGTGGTCTCCACCGGCCAGGTCATGCCGGAACTGGCGGCGCGCTTCGCGGTCGGCGGGCATGTCGGGCGCGCTTCCGGCCGCGGCTTCGATAGTCGCAAGCTGCCGGGCTATGCGCCCTACAACACCATGGCCTTCACCGTGCCGGTGCTGGATGCCGGGGATGTCGATGCCCGCCTGCGGATTCGCCTGGCCGAGGTGCAGCAGAGCGCGGCGCTGGTGGAAAGCCTGCTGGCGCGGCTGCTGCCGGGCGAGGTGAAGGTGGATTTCCCCCAGGCCGGCGGCGAGGGCGTGGGCATGGTGGAAGCGTTCCGCGGCGATGCGCTGCACTGGGTGCAGCTGGATGATGGCGGGCTGATCCGCGCGGTGTTCATGCGCGACCAGTCCTGGCTGCAATGGCCGCTGCTGGAAGCCGCCATCGAGGGCAACATCGTCGCCGATTTTCCCTTGTGCAACAAAAGCTTCAACTGTTCCTACAGCGGGGTGGACCTGTGACGCTCAGCTTCGGCCCCGGCGTGCCGGTGCTGCGCAGCTTCGACGAAGCCGCGGCGCGCGCCTTCTACTGCGGCCTGCTTGGCTTCGAGGTGGACTGGGCGCAGCGGCCCGCACCAGGTTCTCCGCTGTACATGCAGGTCTCACGCGGTGGCTTTGTGCTGCACCTCAGCGAGCATGACGGCGATGGCCGCCTGGCCGCCCAGCTGCGCATCCCCGTGCATGGGCTGGGGCGGCTGCGCGATGAGATGCTGGCGCAGGGCTTGCCGCAGGACGAAGCTGAGGAGGACGCGGTGACGGTGCACGACCCCTTCGGCAATACGCTGCATTTCGTGGAGCAGGGCTGATGCTGTGGCCCAGCCTGGCGCGCGCGCTGTTCGGCAAGCCGCTGACCGATGCCGGCCCCGCCGTGCCGGATGCCACCGTGGCAGCCCTGGCGCTGCGGCTGGAACAGGCGGCGCAGACCAGGCTGGGCCGCAGCCTGTCGATCCGCGAAGTCGATTGCGGCAGCTGCAATGGCTGCGAGCTGGAAGTGAACGCGCTGGCCAACGTGGCCTACGACATGGAGCGCTTCGGCTTGAAGTTCGTCGCCAGTCCGCGCCATGCCGATGTGCTGCTGGTGACGGGTCCGCTGACGCACAACATGCGCGAAGCCCTGCTGCGGGTCTGGGATTGCACGCCGGAGCCGAAATGGCTGGTGGCGGCGGGCGACTGCGCGGTGGATGGCGGCGTGTTCAAGGGCAGCTACGCCATCGCCGGCGGCATTGGCGAGGCGCTGCCGGTGGACCTGGTGATCCCCGGCTGCCCGCCGACGCCGACGCAGTTGCTGGAAGGGCTGCTGGCGCTGCTGGAGGCGCAGGCGCGCTGAGCCCGATCGGCTGAGACGAAGGTCGACGGCGTGAATCGGTCTCTCATACCTGGGGTAGGTTAAGGTGTTACCTTCGCCCGCCCCCCAAGCGCGTCGTGCTTCAGCAGGCCTTTGGCATAACGCGGGCCTTGGCGTCGTGCGCAGGCAGACTGACGCATGACGTGGCATAGGCTGCGATGCCTATTCGGGCGCTTGGTATCAGACCCCTGCGCCATCATCCGCGACATCGCGGTCGGCAGTTGGTCCAGCCGGCAAAAGTATCGGGCCGGCTGGAGGTCCAGCCGGCCCGAGGGCAGACGCAGTCGCTGCCAGTGAGGCGGCGACCTGCCGGGAAAGTGGCCGCCGCCAACGCTGCCCCTGAAAGGGCAACAACGGCAGCTTGCGCCCCGGCTACCTAACGCGGGGTGGTAGCGCGCTTAACTCGCCGCAATGCGCGTGGCCTCTTTCGCCGCGGGCCAGGGCGGGAGAGAAGGGCGGCATGGTGGACCCCTCGACCCTGGCGGCGATTGCCGCTGCCGCGCCCGCGCATGACCGCGACGCCAGCCTGCCCGCCGGCAGCCTGGCGCTGCTGCGCCGGGCCGGCACGCTGGCGCTGACCACGCCGGCGGCCTGGGGCGGCGGTGGCGCTGGGCTGGCCGAGGCGGCGCAGGCGGTGGCGGCGGTGGGTGGGGCCTGTGCCTCCACCGGGCTGGTGCTGGCGATGCAGTTGATCCAGCAGAAACTGCTGCCGGAGGATGCCGGCTGGCCGCAGGCGCTGCGCGAAAGGCTGGGCCGCGAGGCCGTGTCCGACGGCGCGCTGGTCAACACGCTGCGGTCCGAGGCGGCGCTGGGCGCGCCGACGCGCGGCGGCCTGCCGGCGACGGTGGCGCGACGCACTGCCACGGGCTGGGCGCTGGACGGGCGCAAGACCTACTGCACCGGCCTGCCGGCGCTGCGCTGGTTGCTGGTCTGGGCGCGCACCGAGGAGGCTGCGCCGCGTTGCGGCTATTTCCTGGTGGAAGCCGGCACGCCGGGGCTGCGGCATGAGCCGAGTTGGGATCACCTGGGGCTGCGTGCCTCGGCGAGCGATGACCTGGTGCTGGAGGAAGCGCTGATCCCGGCCGCGCATGCCGGTGAGTTGCGCCCGCCGGCCGGCTGGGCGGCGCTGCCGGATGCGCTGTTGGCCTGGCATGCGCTGCTGCCGGCGGCGGTCTATGGCGGTGTGGCGCGGGCGGCGCGGGACTGGGTGCTTGGGTTCCTGCGGGAGCGCACGCCGACCGCGCTGGGCGCCCCGCTGGCCAACCTGGCGCGGGTGCAGGAGGCGGTTGGGGGCATCGAGGAAAAGCTGCTGGCGCATGGCCGGCTGCTGGCCTCGGCCGCGGCGGCGGTGGATGCCGGGACGCCGCCAGGTGGCGTGGAGGCCGGGCTGCTGAAGCTGACCCTGGCGGAGCTGGCGGTGGGGGTGGTGGAAGCCTGCGCCGCGCTGGCCGGCAACCACGCCATGGCCCGGCGCAACCCGTTGGAGCGGCATTGGCGGGACGTGCTGTGCGCGCGCATCCACACGCCGCACGTGGACGCCGCCCGGCTGGCGGCGGGACGGGCGCTGCTGGCCTAGCAGGCTGCGGAAATTCGGCTGTTCGGATCGGCCTGGGTCTGATTCGCTGTTGATGATGGCAGCGGCGGGTTGGGGCGATGCGCGGATCGGATCGGCAGACGGGCTCGATGTTCAGCTATGTCATACCAACGGCCCGGTGCACTGACCTATGGGATTGCCCAATTCCTTGTTGCGATGGTTTTGATACGGTCTGGCATTTCCATGAGGGCGTTCCAGGCGTCGCAGCAGGCGTCCACGATGGCGTCGTATGCGTCGAAGACACGGTGGCTGAGGTAGTTTTGGCGGAGATATTGCCAGACGTTCTCTACCGGGTTCAGCTCAGGCGAATAGGGCGGCAGGTGTAGCAGGCTGATATTGTCGGGCAGGGTCAGCTTGCCACCGGT